>NZ_QKLH01000004.1:0-298646 GCF_003224215.1 Curtobacterium sp. MCLR17_043
CCCCTGCCGCTTCGCTCGCCACCCACCCGCCACGCGGCCGCGCCGACCCCCGGCGGACTGTCGGTCCCGACCCCGTAAGATCGAGCACATGGCTTCGACGACCGCGCGCGGGCGAGCGAAGCGGCAGGGGCGCCAGAAGACCGACGCCGAAGGCCGCATGTCGCTCGGGCAGCACCTCATCGAGCTGCGCAACCGTCTCTTCCGCGCAGTCGTGGCGATCGTCGTCGGTGCGATCGGCGGCTGGTTCCTCACCCCGTGGGTGCTCGATGCGCTCCGGGCACCGGTGACCGAGCTCGCCAAGGTCGGCGGTCACACGGCCGAGCTGAACTTCCCGATGATCACCGGGGCGTTCGACCTCAAGCTGCAGATCGCGATCACGATCGGCGTCGTTATCGCGAGCCCGGTCTGGCTCTACCAGATCTGGGCGTTCATCGTGCCCGCGCTCGTCCGGCGTGAGCGGCAGTACGTCTGGGGCTTCCTCGGCACCGCGATCCCGCTGTTCTTCGCCGGGTGCTACTTCGGGTGGTACATCCTGCCGCACGTGGTCGGCATCCTCGGCAGCTTCGTGTCGAGCCAGGACACCTCGATCGTCGATGCGAAGGCGTACTACGACTTCGTCATCAAGCTCATCGTCGCGGTCGGCATCGCGTTCGTCCTGCCGGTCTTCATCGTGCTGCTGAACTTCGTCGGGGTGCTGTCGGCCTCCGCGATCATCAAGAGCTGGCGCGTCGCGATCCTCTGCATCCTGGTCTTCTGCGCCATCGTCACCCCGAGTGCTGACGTCATCTCGATGTTCCTGCTGGCCATCCCGATGACCGTGCTGTACGTCGCGGCCTGCTTCATCGCGTGGATCCACGACCGCCGTCTGGCCAAGCGCCAGGCGAAGCTCGACGAGGAGTACGACCTGTGAGCGGCACGAGTGCGGCCGAGCGGTTCGCCGCGGCCAAGGTGCGCAACCGGTCCCGCAACCTCGAGCTGTTCCGGACGGACCTGCGGTTCGACCTCGACCCGTTCCAGTTCGCCGCGTGCGACTCGCTCGACCAGGGCCGCAGCGTCCTGGTCGCCGCCCCGACCGGAGCCGGCAAGACCATCGTGGCCGAGTTCGCCATCTGGCTCGCCATGCGCCAGCCGACGGCGAAGGTCTTCTACACGACTCCGATGAAGGCACTGAGCAACCAGAAGTACGCCGAGCTCGTCGACGTCTACGGCGAGTCCGAGGTCGGGCTGCTCACCGGCGACACGAACGTGAACCCCCGCGCCCGCGTCGTCGTGATGACGACCGAAGTGCTCCGGAACATGATCTACGCCGACTCGGACCTGCTCGACGACCTCGCCTGGGTGGTCCTCGACGAGGTGCACTACCTCGCCGACCGGTTCCGCGGTGCCGTGTGGGAAGAAGTCATCCTGCACCTCCCGACCGAGGTCCGCCTGGTCTCGCTCAGCGCCACGGTGTCCAACGCCGAGGAGTTCGGCGACTGGCTGCAGACCGTCCGCGGCGACACGGACGTCATCGTCTCCGAAGACCGTCCGGTGCCGCTCGAGCAGCACGTCCTGGTCGGTTCGAAGATGGTCGACCTGTTCGACTCGAGCGGTGCCGCGGCGACGAACCGCGTGAACCCGGAACTGCTCCGCATGGTCGGCGGCGGTTCCCGGAGCGAGCGGAACGGCGGCGGCCACCGCGGCCGGCGCGGTCGTGGTGGCTACCCCGAGCGTCGCGGGCCCCGCACCGAGAAGGTGCACCGCGAACAGATCGCGCACATGCTCGACGAGCGGATGCTCCTGCCCGCGATCTTCTTCGTGTTCAGCCGCAACGGCTGCGACCAGGGCGTCCGCAACGTCCTGCGCTCGGGCCTGTCCCTGACGACGGTGCAGGAGCGCAACGAGATCCGCGAGACGGCGGAGTACCACTGCCGCACCCTGCTCGACGAAGACCTGGCCGTCCTCGGCTACTGGGAGTGGCTCGAAGGGCTCGAGCGCGGGGTCGCGGCGCACCACGCCGGCCTGCTCCCCGCCTTCAAGGAGGTCGTCGAGAACCTCTTCCAGCGCAAGCTCCTGAAGGTCGTGTTCGCCACCGAGACCCTGGCGCTCGGCGTGAACATGCCGGCGCGCACCGTCGTGCTCGAGAAGCTCGAGAAGTTCAACGGCGAAGCCCGTGTGCCGATCACCCCGGGGGAGTACACGCAGCTCACCGGTCGTGCCGGTCGTCGTGGCATCGACGTCGAGGGGCACTCGGTCATCCAGTGGACCGACGGGCTCGACCCGCAGGCCGTCGCGTCGCTGGCCAGCCGCCGCACGTACCCGCTCAACTCGTCGTTCAAGCCGACCTACAACATGGCCGTCAACCTGATCGACCAGTTCGGCCGGCAGCGCACGCGCGAGGTCCTCGAGACGTCGTTCGCCCAGTTCCAGGCCGACCGGTCGGTGGTCGACCTCGCCCGCAAGGTCCGCTCGCAGCAGGAGTCCCTCGACGGCTACCGCGAGGCGATGCAGTGCCACCTCGGCGACTTCACCGAGTACTCGGCGCTCCGCCGCGAGCTGTCCGACCTCGAGCGCACGAACGTGCCCGGCGGCCGCGAGGCGTCGCACGGCGCCCGCCAGGAACGCCAGGCCGCGATCACGGCGGTCCGCCGCCAGCTGCAGCGCCACCCCTGCCACGCCTGCCCGGAGCGCGAGGCCCACGCCCGCTGGTCCGAGCGCTGGTGGAAGCTCAAGCGTGCCAACGACAAGCTCGTCCAGCAGATCCGGTCCCGTACGGGCGCCGTCGCCACGACGTTCGACCGTGTCACCGAGGTCCTGCTCGAGCTCGGCTACCTGGTGGACGCCGGCAACGGCGAAGCCACGGTGGCAGCGGGCGGCCGTCGCCTGCAGCGCATCTACGGCGACCGCGACCTGCTGGTCGCCGAGTGCCTCGAGGCGGGGGTCTGGAAGGACCTCACCCCGGCACAGCTCGCCGCCATGGCCGCGACGATCATCTACCAGCCCCGCCGCGAGGACGCGCCCGGCACGGAGCACGCCCTGCCCCGAGGTGCGTTCCGCCCCGCGCTCGACGAGACACTGACCATCTGGTCGCGCCTGGACGACATCGAGCGTGCGGCGCGCCTGGCCGGTTCGCAGCCGCCGACCCCCGCGATGGCCGTCGGCATGTTCCGCTGGGCTTCGGGCTCGGCCCTCGACGACGTCCTCCGCACCCTCGACCTGCCGGCCGGCGACTTCGTCCGCTGGTCGAAGCAGGTCATCGACCTGCTCGACCAGATCCGGAACGCCGGCGACGACGAACTCGCCCAGACCGCCCGACGGGCGACGGACGCGGTTCGCCGCGGCATCGTCGCCTACGCGGCGGTCTGACGGGAGGCCCGGTGCCGGTTCCGGAGACCAGTGTGCGCGGGCTGCCCGCTCGCGTCGGCCGCGGGGCGGTCGCGACCGGTCCGTTCGCCGCGTTGCCGCTGGGCACCGCGCTGCCGTTGGCCGTCATCGGCGGGATCCTCTTCGCGCTCGCGTTCCCGTCGCCCGGGTGGTGGTTCCTCGCCTACCCGGCACTCGCCTGCATGCTGCTCGCGGTGATGGGGCAGCGGGCGCGGCGTGCGGCGTGGATCGGTTACCTCGCGGGCGCGGCGTTCTGGATCCCGGCCATCTCGTGGGCCGGTCGCTACCTGGGCCCGGTCCCGTGGTTCGCACTCGCCCTGCTCGAAGCCGCGTTCTTCGCGCTCGGCAGCGTCGCCATCGCCCTGGCGTACCGCTGGGTCGCCCGCGTGGTGCCCTCGACCGCCGGACGTGTGTGGGGCCTCCCGGCTATCGTCGCCGCACTCTGGACCGGACGCGAGTGGTTCTCGGGGAGCTGGCCGTACGGCGGTTTCGCCTGGGGGCGGGTCGGCCTGTCGCAGTCGCAGGGGCCGTTCACGCACCTGGCCGCGTACGTCGGCGTCCTCGGGCTGACGTTCATCGTCGTGTACTGCGTCGCGGTCGTGGTGTCGCTCGCGCTCGTGGCACCCCGCGTGCCGGGCGTGACGCTCCGGCTGCCCGTGCGGGTGGCGACGGCGGGTCTGCTCGTCGCGGCGGTCCTGGCCGTGCCGGGGTGGCCGACGGCGACGAGCGGCACGATCCGGGTCGAGGCGGTGCAGGGCAACGGTCCCGCGGGCTACTTCGACCGTGCTCAGCCCGGCGACGTCCTGGCCGCGCAGGTCGCGGCGACGGACGTGGACGCGAAGGGTGTGGACCTCGTCGTCTGGCCCGAGGCCGGTGCGGAGTACGACCCGCGCCAGCAGCCGGTCATCGCGTCCGCCCTCGACTCGGTGGTCGACTCGCTCGACGCCCCGATCGTCGCGGGTGCCATCACGCAGACCCCGTCGGGGGTGCTGCACAACACGTCGTTCGTGTGGACCGCGGACGGCTGGCAGTCGTCCTACGACAAGAAGCGCCCGGTGCCGTTCGGCGAGTACGTGCCCGACCGCTGGTTCTTCTCCAAGCTCGCACCGTCGCTGATCGGTCTGCTGCAGCGCGACTACACGCCGGGGACGAAGCCGAACGTGCTCTCCGTCGCGGGCATCCGTGCCGGCATCTCGATCTGCTTCGACATCGTCGACGACGGGCTGACCGCCGACATGGTGCGCGGGGGAGCGCAGGTGATCCTCGCGCAGACGAACAACGCCGACTTCTCGGGCACCGACGAGAACCTGCAGCAGCTCGAGATCGCGCGGATGCGGGCCATCGAGACCGGGCGCTCACTCGTGAACATCTCGACCGTCGGAGCGTCGCAGGTCATCGACCCGAGCGGGCGCACGATCGACCGGGTGCCGGAGTACACCGCGACGTCGATGGTGACCGACGTGCCGCTCGGCACGTCCACCACCCCGGCGTCGATCCTGTCCGGCTCGATCACGCTCCTGCTGTCCCTCGGCGGGCTCCTCGTGCTCCTCGCCTGCGCACCCTGGGGCCGTCGCACCCGCTCCTGATCGGGCCCGCCGCGCCCAGCCACTGGGAACGGACTGTGAATGCGCCGGTACGGGATTGATGGGGCGTGGGACAGTGTTGTGGAGGGCAGACGAGCGAGAGGAGCACACACATGGCTGATCGGAGTCTCCGCGGCATGCGGCTCGGGAGTCAGAGTCTCCAGAGCGAAGAGGGCGTCGAGCTCTCAGATCGCAAGCGCGCGGTCTACCAGACGGATTCGGGTGAGACGTTCGACATCGTCTTCTCGGCCGATGCGGACGTCCCCCAGACCTGGTCGGAGCCGCGCTCCGGTCGCGAGGGCCGCCTGCTCGGCGACGACGGGATCCCCGTCGAGGTCGCCGAAGAGGACGTGAAGGCACCCCGCACCCACTGGGACATGCTGCTCGAGCGCCGCTCGCGCGAGGAACTCGAGGAGCTCCTCGAAGAGCGCCTGCAGGTCCTCCGCGCACGACGCGGCGCCTGACACCACCGAACACACGACGACGCCCGCCCCGGTTCCCCGGGGCGGGCGTCGTCGTTCGTTGGTGCGGGACCGTCAGCGCCGACCGGAGCCGTCGCTGGTGCGGTGACCGGAGGCGTCGTCGCCCGGCGTGGGCGGAGTGTCCCCGACCTGCTCGGCGGTCGCGTCGTCGGCGGCCGCGAGGTGCGCATCGACACTGCGGTTCGACTCGGCCAGGCGCGCGTCGAGGTCGGACTCGGGGACGATGTCCGCGGCGGTGGCGTCCGCACGCGGCATCGTGGTGTCCGCCGCAGCGGTGTTCGCCAGGCTCTCGTTCGCGAGCTTCGAGATCCGGGACAGGAAGTCCGTGCCACCGGCGCCGCCGGCGACCGGACCGGCGCCGCCACCGCGGCTGGCGCTGAAGCCCTTCGCGATGCCGGACAGTGCCTCGGTGAACTCGCTCGGGATCATCCAGAGCTTGTTCGAGGTGCCCTCGGCGATCTTGGGCAGGGTCTGCAGGTACTGGTAGGACAGCAGCTTCTCGTCCGGGTCGCCGGTGTGGATGGCCTCGAACACGGTCGCGATGGCCTGGGCTTCACCCTCGGCACGGAGCACCTGTGCCTTGGCGTCACCCTCGGCGGCCAGGATCGCGGCCTGCCGCTGTCCCTCGGCCTCGAGGATCTGGGACTGCTTGGTGCCCTCGGCCTGCAGGATCGCGGCACGACGGCTGCGCTCGGCACGGAGCTGCTGCTCCATGGCGTCCTGGATGGACACGGGCGGCTCGATCGCCTTCAGCTCGACTCGGCCGACGCGGATGCCCCACTTGCCCGTGGCTTCGTCGAGGACGACGCGGAGCTGGCCGTTGATGTTGTCGCGGCTGGTCAGGGCCTCTTCGAGGTTCAGGCCACCGACGACGTTGCGGAGCGTGGTGGTGGTGAGCTGCTCGACAGCGCCGAGGTAGTTCGCGATCTCGTACGTCGCGGCACGGGCGTCGGTCACCTGGAAGTAGACGACCGTGTCGATCGAGACGACCAGGTTGTCCTCGGTGATCACGGGCTGCGGCGGGAACGAGACGACCTGCTCACGCATGTCGAGCAGCGGCCGCAGGCGGTCGATGAACGGCACCAGAAGGTTCAAGCCCGGGTTGAGGGTCTTGTGGTACTTGCCGAGTCGTTCGACGACGCCCGCGGTGGCCTGCGGGACGATCCGGATCGCCTTCGCCAGGACGACGATCACGAAGATGACGACGACGAGGACGAGCACGAGCAGTGCGATCGTCCCCGGGGAGATGCTGGTCACGAGGTGGCCCTTTCTGCGAGGCGCACGACCGCGGTCGACCCCTCGATCGACTCGACGACCACGGGGGTGCCGAGTGGCGGTGTGCGGTCGACGGAGCCCGCGGCGAACCGCGCGCTCCAGGTCTCGCCGTTGGCCAGGCGCACCTGACCAGGACTGGAGGAGGTGAAGGCGACCGCGACCGTGCCGGCGAGCCCGATGAGCCCCTCGACGTTGGTGCGGTGCGGGTCGGCCCCGCGGCCGAGCGCGACGAGCAGTCGCGGTCGGACGAGCGACAGCAGCACGAGTGCGGCCACCGCGGCGACGATGGCGGACAGCCACCACGGGGCGCCGAGCAGTGCGGCGATCAACCCGCCGGCGGCACCCGCCGCGAGCATGATGAAGATGAAGTCGAGGGTGAAGATCTCGACCACGCCCAGGAGCAACACCAGGCCGATCCAGACGGTGCTCTGGATCCAATCGATTCCGTTCACGCGATCTCCCTCCCTCGGTCGCGCGCGGCGGCTCGCTGCGTCGCGACAGCCGGTACAACTCCGTTCAACATATCAGGGCCGTCCGACGGTCGTGCAGGCGATTGGTAGGCTCGGTGCGCCCGACCGGCCGGAACCAGACCTGGAGAACACGACTGTGAGCAACCCCCTCGCCCCCGGATCCCTCACCGACAAGCGCGCCGTCGTCACCGGTTCGTCCCGTGGCATCGGCGCCGACACCGTCGGGTACCTCGCCGAGGCCGGTGCGAAGGTCGTCGTGAACTACCGCAACAAGGCCAAGCGCGCGGAGCAGATCGCCGAGAAGATCGTCGAGGCGGGCGGTTCCGCCCTGGCCGTCGGCGCCGACCTCACCGAGCACGCCTCCGTGCAGGCCCTCGTCGACACCGTCGTCCAGGAGTGGGGCGGCATCGACCTGCTCGTGCTGAACGCCTCCGGCGGCATGGAGTCCGGCGTCGGCGAGGACTACGCGCTCCGCCTGAACCGCGACGCCCAGGTCGACATGCTGCAGACCGCCGTGCCGCACATGCCCGCCGGGTCCCGCGTGGTGTTCGTCACGAGCCACCAGGCGCACTTCGTCGAGACCGCCGAGACGATGGACGAGTACGTCCCGGTCGCCAAGAGCAAGCGTGCCGGAGAACTCGCCCTCCGTGAGCTCATCCCGCAGCTCGAGGCCGCCGGCATCGAGTTCGTCGTCGTCTCCGGCGACATGATCGAGGGCACGATCACCGCGACGCTGCTGAACCGCCTGAACCCCGGCGCGATCGAGGGTCGTCGGCAGGAGGTCGGCAAGCTCTACAGCGTGTCCGAGTTCGCGGCCGAGATCGCCCTCGCCGCCGTCGAGCCGATCCCCGCCGACCACACCAAGCTGGTCGGCGACGTCAGCGGCTTCGTCGGCTAACGTCGGGCGGGTGACCGCCAAGCCCGGCCTGCGCCGCACCTCCCGCATCCTGCTGCTCGACCCCGAGGGCCGCGTGTTCCTGATGGACACGAATTCGCCCTCGTCGGACGGTGCCCACCGCTGGATCACGCCGGGTGGTGGGGTCGACCCGGGGGAGACCCACCGCGACGCCGCGATCCGCGAACTGCGCGAGGAGACCGGGATCGTCATCGACGAACCCGGCGAACCGGTGTGGTCCTGGGACTTCACGGTCGAGTGGGACCTCGCCGACCACGACCGCGGGCACGCCGAGTTCTACGTCGTCCGCACGCCCGGCTTCGAGCTGTCCGACGCCGAGTGGACCGACGACGAGCGCGTCGACATCCTCGCCTCGCGGTGGTGGACCGCCGACGAGCTCGAGGCGACCGACGAGGAGTTCGAACCCGCCGAGCTGCCGGACCTGGTGCGCCGGCACGGCGCCTGAGCACCGCACCACGGCCTGACGGCCGACCCAGGACCGGACGGGAGGCCCGTGGCGGGCCCGCCACGGGCCTCCCGTCGGTACGCTGACCCGCATGCACACCGATCCGGTCGACGACGACCCCACTGGCGCCGACGCGCACCCTGCCGACCGGCACGGCCGGATCCGGGTGCGCGGTGCCCGCGCGAACAACCTGCGCGACGTCGACGTGGACCTGCCGAAGCGGCGGCTCACGGTGTTCACCGGGGTCTCCGGCTCGGGCAAGAGCTCGCTCGTGTTCGGCACCGTCGCCGCCGAGTCGCAGCGGATGATCAACGAGACCTACAGCGCGTTCGTGCAGGGGTTCATGCCCTCGCTCGCGCGCCCGGACGTCGACCTGCTGGACGGCCTGACCACCGCGATCGTCGTCGACCAGGAGCGCATCGGCGCCGACCCGCGCTCCACCGTCGGCACCGCCACGGACGCGAACGCGATGCTGCGCGTGCTGTTCAGCCGACTCGGTCAGCCGCACATCGGGGGGCCGAACGCGTTCTCGTTCAACCTCGCCACCGTGACGGCCGGGGGAGCGATCACGGTGCAGAAGGGTGCGGACGCGAAGGCCCAGAAGGTCTCGTTCACGCGGCTCGGCGGCATGTGCGCCGACTGCGAGGGTCGCGGGCTGGTGAACGACATCGACCTGACGCAGCTGTTCGACGACACGAAGTCGCTCGGGGACGGCGCGCTCACGATCCCCGGGTACGGGACCGACGGGTGGAACGTGCGGCTGTACGCCGAGTCGGGCTACTTCGACCGGGACACCCCGATCCGCGACTTCACCGAGCAGGAGCGGCAGGACTTCCTGTACCGCGAGCCGACGAAGCAGAAGATCGCCGGCATCAACCTGACCTACGAGGGGCTCGTGCACCGGGTCCGCCGCTCGTTCCTGCAGAAGGACCGCGAGGCGATGCAGCCGCACATCCGGGCGTTCGTCGACCGTGCGGTGACCTTCACGACGTGTCCGGCCTGCGACGGGACCCGGTTGAACGACACCGCCCGCTCGTCGAAGGTCGCGGGCCGCAGCATCGCCGACGTCTGCGCGATGCAGATCACCGACGCCGTCGCCTGGCTGCGGGGTCTGGACGACCCGGGGGTCGGGCCGTTGCTCGAGGGGCTCCGCGACCTGCTCGAGTCCTTCGTCGAGATCGGACTCGGCTACCTGTCGCTCGACCGCCCGACCGGCACGCTGTCCGGGGGAGAGGGGCAGCGCGTGAAGATGGTGAAGCACCTCGGCTCCTCGCTCAGTGACGTCACGTACGTCTTCGACGAGCCGAGCACGGGGCTGCACCCGCACGACATCGAGCGGATGAACGAGCTGCTCGTCCGGCTGCGCGACAAGGGCAACACCGTCCTGGTCGTCGAGCACAAACCCGAGGTCATCGCGATCGCCGACCACGTCGTCGACCTCGGACCCGGTGCCGGTTCCGGCGGTGGGACGCTCTGCTACCAGGGGTCCGTCGACGGGCTGCGTGCCAGCGGGACCGTGACCGGTCAGCACCTGGACGACCGCGTCACCGTGAAGTCCGAGGTCCGTCGTCCGGACGGGGCGATCGCGATCCGCGGCGCTTCGGCCCACAACCTGCACGACGTCGACGTGGACGTCCCCACCGGGGTGCTCACCGTCGTCACGGGGGTCGCCGGCTCGGGCAAGAGCACGCTCATCCACGGGTCGCTGGCCCGGCGCGACGACGTGGTCGCCATCGACCAGAGCGGGATCCGTGGCTCACGGCGGAGCAACCCGGCGACGTACACCGGCCTGCTCGAGCCGATCCGGAAGGCCTTCGCGAAGGCAAACGGCGTCAAGCCCGCACTGTTCAGCGCCAACTCGGAGGGCGCCTGCCCGGCGTGCAACGGTGCCGGTGTCGTGTACACCGACCTCGGCATGATGGCGGGCGTCGCGAGCCCCTGCGTCGAGTGCGACGGCAAGCGGTTCGACCAGTCCGTGCTCGGGTACCACCTGGGCGGGAAGGACATCAGCGAGGTCCTCGGCATGTCCGTCGCCGACGCGCTCGCGTTCTTCGCGGCGGGGGAGTCCGCACTGCCGGCGGCCCACACGATCCTCGCCCGGCTCGCAGATGTGGGGCTCGGCTACCTGACGATCGGACAGCCGCTCACAACGTTGTCCGGGGGAGAGCGGCAGCGGCTCAAGCTCGCGACGCACCTCGGTGACCGGGGCGGCGTGGTGGTGCTCGACGAGCCGACCGCGGGCCTGCACCTGGCCGACGTCGAGCAGCTGCTCGGCCTGCTCGACCGGCTCGTCGACGCCGGCCGGACGGTCGTCGTGATCGAGCACCACCAGGCCGTCATGGCGCACGCTGACTGGATCATCGACCTCGGGCCGGGTGCCGGGCACGACGGTGGACGGATCGTGTTCGAGGGGACGCCCGCTGAACTCGTGGCGGCGCGGTCGACGCTGACCGGGCAGCACCTGGCTGCGTACGTCGGAGCCTGAGCCGGGGGACAGGCTCGGACGGCGAATCTGGGCGCCAGCCGTGTGTGAGGACTACTGTTCTGACTGACGCTCACGATCGGCTACCCGGCCTGGATCGGCGTCCTGACCAGAAGGAGCTCCACCATGTCCAACCCCGGCAACGCGCCCGCGACCAACAGCGGCAACGGAATCGCCGTCGGCTCGCTCGTCCTCGGCATCGTCGGCGTCGTCTTTGCGTTCCTGTTCTCGATCGTCGGGCTCATCGCCGGCATCATCGGCCTGGTGCTCGGCTTCATCGCGCGTCGTCGCGCGGTTGGCGGCCGTGGAATGGTGCTCGCCGGCATCGTCCTCAGCGTCATCGCCATCATCGTCGCGATCATCTTCATGATCATCGGCGCGGTCGTCGCGACGCAGATGATCAACAACTGACGTTCCTCCGGGTCCTGCCCGCATCGTGAGCAGCAATGGTCGAGTCCAGCGGATGGACTCGACCATTGCTGCTCAGCAAGCGTCTCGGGCGCCGAGCTTGCGGCTGTTCAGGAACGCGGGCGTACCGTCCGGCGCATGAGCTACAGCCAGCCTGACCCAGCCGAAGAGACCACCCAGAGCGAGTCGCCGGAGCAGCCCGACACCGACCAGGACACCCTGGAGGAACAGGGCGGCGAGCCGGCAGCGCTCGAGATCGACGCCGACGACGTCCCGACGAAGCCCGCCGACTGACGCCGTCGTCATCCAGTGAGCAGAAGAGGTCGAGTCCGGAGTACGGACTCGACCTTTTCTGCTCACGAAGCATCTCCTCCAGGGCGCCGATAATGCATATTATGTCAACTCAGGCTTATGTCGACTCAGGCGTTCCTGCCCTGCCCGCTCGGCTGACGGGACGCTCGACATCACTTCCCTAGCGTGGACGCGTGCACGATCACCGAGATGACCGACGCCGTTCACGAACCGTGACACCCCGGGTCCTGCTCGCCGTCGCCCTGTCCGCGTTCCTCGTGCTGATCGGCACGACACCCGCATCGGCGCACGCAGCACTGACATCGAGTGATCCGGCGGACGGCGCCACCGTGGCTGCCGACCTTGAGCGAGTGACGCTCACCTTCAGCGAGGCGCCGCTTGCCGGGCTCGAAGCCGGTCTGCGCATCGAGGTCCGGGACGACGGCGGGACCGACGAGTCCTCCGGAGCGGTGGCCGTCGACGGCACCTCGATGTCCAAGGCGGTGTCGCTCTCCCCCGGCCCGCACACCCTCGTCTGGCGGTACGTCTCTCCTGACGGCCATCCGATCGAGGGGCAGCTCGCGTTCTGGGTGGAAACGGCCGCATCTCCGACCGTTCCACCCACGACGACGAGCCCGACGGCCGCGCCCACATCATCCTCGGAACCGTCGGCAGCGGCAGCGGCAGCGGGAGCCGCACCGAACACGGGTGCCGGAACGCACGCGCACGGCCACGGCGGCCCGGCACTCCTGTTCGGGGTCGTCGGGATCCTGGCAGTGCTCGTCATCGGTGCGGTCGTGCTCCGCATCCGCCGGGGCGCCGACGCGCGGACCGAGGGCTGACGGGACGCTCGAGCCTCAGAACACCGCCACGGTCATCCCCGACGACGTTGCCGGTCGGTCCATCGCGACGAGCGCGTCGGGCAGGTCGTCGAAGCCGATCGTGCGGCCGATCGTTTGCTCAGGACGCAGTCGTCCGGCCACGATGGCGTCGAGCATCGCGCCGTACTCCCCGACCGCTGCGCCGTGGCTGCCGAGCAGTTCGAGTTCGTCCGCGATGACCCGGCCCATCGGGATCGCCGGAGCGGCTTCGTCGTCGAGGAGCAGCCCGACCTGCACGTGCCGGCCGCGCGGACGCAGGGACGCCACGGCGGCGACGGAGGTGGCACGGCTGCCGTAGGCGTCGAGCGAGACGTGCGCTCCGCCTCCCGTGCGGGATCGGACCGTCGTGACGGCATCGTCGTCCATCAGCACGGTGTCGGCGCCCAGGGCAGCGGCGCGTTCGAGCGCTGCCGCGGAGACGTCGACGGCGACGACGTTCGCGCCGGCGGCCACGGCGACCATGACCGCGGAGAGCCCGACTCCCCCGCAGCCGTAGACCACGACCCAGTCCCCTGCGGCGACGCGCCCTCGGGCGTGCAGGGCGTGGAACGCGGTGCCGAATCGGCAGCCGAGCGCTGCCGCCACCGCGAAGTCCACGGCGTCGGGCAGCGCGACGAGGTTCAGGTCGGCGTGCGGGACGACCAGGGAGTCGGCGTACGAGCCCTGCAGGTCGAACCCGGGCTGCTGCTGGGCGGTGCACACCTGGGTGGCGCCGTCGAGGCACTCGGCGCAGGTCCCGCATGCGAACACGAACGGTGCCGTCACCCGGTCACCCACGGCGAAGCGCTGGACGCCCGTGCCGATCGACGCGACGACGCCGGCGAACTCGTGGCCGGGCACGTGCGGCAGCCGGACGGAGTCGTCGTGGCCCTTCCAGGCGTGCCAGTCACTGCGGCAGACGCCGGTGGCAGCCACCCGGACGACGACGCCGTGGTCTGGTGCGACCGGTTCCGGCAGGTCGACGATCGAGGGGACGGAACCGAACTGGGCGTACTGGACAGCGCGCATGCGGCCATCCTGACAGACGCCGGACGCCGGACGCCGGACGCCGGACGCCAGACGGCGGATGCCGGACGCCCGACGGCGGACCAGCGACCGACCGCCCGAGGCGACCCGTCCGCCGGGGTCCCCACGGGCCTCCAGGCCGATGGCCGCCCGACCACCCGACCACCCGACCTCGCGAGCGGTCCACCGCACCCCGATCGGCCGTTGCGCCGCAGGCGCGTCCGCCGGTTGACTCGTCACGTGACCGATCTGCGCTTCTCCGCCGACCCCACGGACCTCGACGTCGACCGCGTGCACCGCTGGCTCAGCGAGGAGTCGTACTGGGCCCGCGGCCGTGACCGGGCGACGCAGGAGGCGATCATCGCCGGTTCCCGGAACTTCGGCGTGTACGACGCGACGACCGGCGCGCAGCTCGGCTACGCGCGGGTGATCACCGACGGCGTGACGTTCGGCTGGCTCGCCGACGTGTTCGTGGACCCCGACGCCCGGGGCCGCGGCGTCGGGGTCGCACTCGTGCGCGGCGTTATCGAGGCGGTCGAGCCGCTCGGCCTGAAGCGCTTCGCCCTGTTCACCGCGGATGCCCACGGGCTGTACGAGCGGTTCGGGTTCCGCCCGCTGCCCGATGCGGACGGCTGGATGATGCGTCCCGGGTCGGGGTTCGGCGCCGACGTGCACGACTGACGGGGCGCGGGCGCACACGCAGCGCTGCCCCTCAGTACTCGATGCGGCCCTCGCGGTTGTGGAACTCCCCCGTCGGCCCGTCGGTGCCGATCGTCGCGAGCCTGACCGTGGCGTCGGTGCCCTCGGTGATCGTCTGGTGCCCGCCGAACCCGTTGAACTCCGTCGCCGTGTAGCCCGGGTCGCTCGCGTTCACCCGGAACCCCGGCAGGTTCTTCGCGTACTGCACGGTCAACGCGATCACGGCCGCCTTCGACGCCGCGTACGGCACCGCCGGCACCCCGTACTCGTCGTGTCCCGGCGTCGTCAGCCAGCGCGGGAACCCCACCCCCGACGAGACGTTCACGATGACGGGTACCGCCGAACGTCGCAGCAGGGGCAGCGCGGCCTGGGTCACCCGGACGATGCCGGTGACGTTGGTGTCGAGCACGGTCGCCATGGCGCTCGCGTCGAGGTCGTCGACCCCGAACGAGGTGCCGAGGATCCCGGCGTTGTTCACGAGGACGTCGAGCTCGGGGACGGTCGCGATCGCCGCGTCGATGCTGGCCTGGTCGGTGACGTCCAGCTGCACGACGTGGGCGCCGAGTGCGCGGGCGTCGTCGCCGCTGGCCGGGTCGCGCATGCCGGCGTACACGGTGTGGCCGGCTTCGAGCAGTCGGCGTGCGGTCTCGAGTCCGAGGCTGCGGTTGGCCCCGGTGATCAGTGTCGTTGTCATGCGCCCAGCCTGCCCCCGCCGGCCCGGCTCCCCCAGGCACGGTGCGACGGTGGGACCGGCAGTACCAGGACGGACTGGAGGCGCGGGGCGATGATGGTGGACATGAGCGAGTTCGCGAACGTGTTGCGTTCCTGGCGTGACCGGGTGCGTCCCGAGGCGGTCGGCCTGCCGGCCGGCCCCGGCAGACGGACCCCGGGCCTCCGTCGCGAGGAGCTCGCCGCGCTGGCGGGCGTGAGCGTCGACTACGTCGTCCGCCTCGAGCAGGGCCGGGCGACGAACCCGTCGCCGCAGCTGCTCGCCGCCCTCGCGACGGCGCTCCGGCTGTCGTCCGAGGAACGGGATCACCTGTGCCGGGTGGCCGGCGTCGCCCCGCCGTCGCGTCAGGTCGTGCCGCGGCACATCACGCCCGGCGTGCAGCGGCTGGTCGACCGGCTCGGCGACGTGCCGCTCGCGGTGTTCACGGCGACCCACGACATCGTGCTCTGGAACGAGTTGTGGGCCGCGGTGAACGGCGACCCCTCGCGGTACGTCGGGCTCGATCGCAACCTGGTCTGGCGGCACTTCACGCAGGAGCGCGACGGGGTGGACTGGGACGACGAGCACCAGGAGGAGTTCTCGAGCGACCTCGCCGCCGACCTGCGGCAGGCGTACGGGCGCTACCCGGCGGACCGTGACCTGGCGGACCTGGTCGAACGGCTGCTTCGGGAGTCCCCCGAGTTCGCCCGCCGGTGGGAGACCGGCCGGATCGCCGAGCACCGCGCGAGCCGCAAGGTCGTGCACACGCCCGTCGGGCCGGTGGAGATCGACTGCGACGTGCTGAGCGTCCCCGGCGGTGACCTGCGGATCGTCGTCTACACGGTCGTCCCGGGCTCCGAGGACGCCGCGAAGCTCGACCTGCTCCGGGTCACCGGCCTGCAGGAGCTCACGCCGCGGTGAACACCAGCGACGCGTTCTGACCGCCGAACCCGAACGAGTTGTTCAACGCGGCACGGAGCGGCGCGGTCCGGGCGGTGCCGGAGACGACGTCGAGGTCCACCGCCGGGTCGAGCCGGTCGAGGTTCAGGGTCGGTGGCACGGTCCCGGTCTCGAGCGCCCGCAGGGTCAGGATCGCCTCGACCGCGCCGGCAGCGCCGAACATGTGCCCGATGGCGCTCTTCGGAGCGGTGACCAGCGCTCCGGTCCCCACCGCACGGCTGATGGCGGCCGCCTCGCCGACGTCGCCGACCGGGGTGCCGGTGGCGTGCGCGTTCACGTGGTCGACGTCGGCGCCGGTGAGGCCCGCCATCCGGATCGCGGCGCGCATGGCCCGCTCCTGCTCGCCGCCGTCCGCCAGCGGTGCGGTGATGTGGTGCGCGTCCGAGGTGATCCCCCACCCGGCGAGCGTGCCGTGCGACCGCTGCCCCCGGGCGGTGGCGTGGTCGGCGCGCTCGAGCACGACGATGCCGGCGCCCTCGCCGAGGACGAAGCCGCGGCGGTCGGCGTCGAACGGACGGGACAGGGTCGTGGGGTCGTCGCCGTCGGGCTTCGCGAGGGCCTGCGACTGGGCGAACGACGCCATCGTCACCGGGGTGACCGCGGCCTCGGTCCCGCCGGTGATGACGACGTCGGCCTCACCGGTGGCGATGAGCCGCGCGGCGGTGGCGATGGCCTCCGCACCGGAGGCACATGCCGACACCGTCGTGTAGGCGCCGCCCCGCGCCCCGTAGGCGATGCTGATCTGCGCGGCGGCACCGTTCGCCATGAGCATCGGCACCGTGCGCGGTGAGACCCGCCGGGCACCGGACGCGCCGAGCACGTCGTGGGCGTCGAGGAGTGTCTCCACTCCCCCGATCCCGGTGCCGATCACCACGGCGAGGCGGTCGCCCTCCACCGCGGGGGCACCGGCGTCGGCCCAGGCCTCGTCCGCGGCGACGAGCGCCAGCTGCTGACTGCGGTCGAGACGGTTCGCGCGGACCCGCCCGAGCGACCCCTCGGCGTCGAGTGCGGCATCGGCCCCGACCCGGATCGGCACCTGTTCCCAGAGCGCTCCGTCGCGGTGCAGTGCGCGGACGCCGGAGCGACCGGCCACCAGGGCGTCCCAGAGCGGCGCGACGCCGCGGCCGAAGGGTGAGACCGCGCCGAAGCCGGTGATGACGATGTCCACGGGAACTCCTCTTGTACGTTGAACAAGTTGAGTTGTACCACGTACAATTCAGACATGGCAATCACGGTGGACCGCTCCGGCACGGCACGCGGCGCGGCGACACGGGCGAGGATCCTCGCCGCGACGGCCGGACTGCTCAGCGCGGGCGCTCGGAGCGTCACCGTCAGCGAGGTCGCCCGGGCCGCGGGTGTCTACCCGAACCAGATCACCCACCACTACGGCTCGAAGGACCGCCTGGTGCTCGACGCCGCGTTCGCGCTGTTCCTCCGCGACACCACGCGACTGCAGGCGGCCGGCCGTCGTGCCCGCTCGGCGGAGGCGTTCCGGCAGGTCCTCGCCCGCACCGCCCTCGCGATGCCGTCGACCCCGCTCGTGGTCCGCGCGCTCGGCGCTGCCGGGGACGACCCGGCGCAGCGTGAGCGCGTGCGGCTGCTGCTGGCCGTGCTGTTCCGGCAGTCCGAGCGCTACCTGGAGCGCGTCGTCGCCGACCAGGGCTGGACGAGCCCGAGCGGTGTCGCCCGGGACGCCCGCACGTTCTGGAGCGCCGTGTTCGGTGCCACCCTGCTCGCGGACGCCGGGGTCACCGGCGGCCCGTCGGACCTCGACCTGGCGGGGACGATCTCGATCCGTTGACCGGGGCGGGCACCGCCGCCGGGGTCTCCCCCGGCGGCGCTGTCACTCGTCCGGCGGCGGTGTCACTCGCCGAAGCCGGACCGGACCAGCTCCACCAGGGCGTCGACCGCGGCCTGCGCGTCCTGTCCGGTCGCGTCGATCGACACCGTCGCACCCTTCGGCAGCGCCAGGGCCATGATCGCCAGCAGGCTCTTCGCGTCCACGCCGTTGACGTGCACGCTCGCGTCGTACTTCGCCGCCGTCTTCACGAACTCCGCGGCGGGCCGGGCGTGCAGCCCGGTCTCGTTCACCAGCTCGACCGACGCGCTCACGCGGTCGGAGCCGGCCGCGTCGCGGACGGAGGCAGTCCCGTCGGCCGGCCCCGTGCCTCCAGGCTGGTCACCGGACGGACGGGAGGCGGTGCTCGCGTCCGCCTCGGAACCCGCGGCCGATGCCGCGGCGGCCAGGACCGCGTCGGCGTCACCGCCCGTCTGGGCGACGACCGCAGCCGCCACCGTGCCCTCGACCAACGGGGCCTGCGACACGTGGACACGGGCTCGGACGTCGTCGTCCAGGAAGTCGAGCGCGGTGTCGGTCGTCAGGTAGGCGGAGCCGAGGTCGCACAGGACCACGACGGCGTCCGCCTGGGCGAGTTCCTCGATGCCGGCGGTGATCGCCTCGAACGAGGTGCCGATGCCGCCGTCGTCCGTGCCGCCCGCGGCGACGAGCGGCACGTCCGCGGCCATCTGCCGTGCGAGCTCGACGGTGCCCGTCGCGATCGCCGCGCTGTGCGAGACGACCAGGATGCCGACGGTCACGCTGCGTCCACCGCTGCGCGCAGGATGTACGCGGTCGACTGCGCACCGGGGTCGCGGTACCCGATCGCGCGGTCGCCGAGGTAGCTCGCGCGGCCCTTGTGGGCGACGAGCGGCTCGGTGTCCGCCGCACCCTGCGCGGCGGCGTCGGCCGCTGCGGTGAGCACGGCCTTCGGGTCCTCGCCGGCACCGGCGGCCGCTGCTGCGGCGTCGACCGCCGGGCTCCACGCGTCGACCATCGTCTTGTCGCCGACCGCTGCCTTGCCGCGGGACACGACACCGTCGCGGGCGGCGGTGAGGACGGCGACCAGGGTGTCCGCGTCGAGTTCGGCCGCGTCACCGGCCGCCTGCGCCGCCTTCAGGTAGGCGGTGCCGAAGAGCGGGCCGGCCGCCCCGCCCACGGTCGAGATGAGCTTCGTCGCGACGGTCTTGAGCACGGCACCCGGGGTGTCGAAGGACCCGGAGTCGACGGCCTCGAGCACGGCCCGGAACCCGCGGTCGAGGTTCTCGCCGTGGTCGCCGTCCCCGATCTCACGGTCGAGCGTGACGAGCTCGGCGCGGTGTTCGTCGATCGTCGCGGCGGTGCGACGGACCCAGTCGATGGCCCATGCGGTGTCGAGCGCCAATGCGGTTCCCTTCGTGTGTCGGGCCCGGTGGCCCGGTGTCGTGGTCCGGTGGTCGAGCGGCCGTGGACGCTCAGCGTCCCCAGCGCAGGGCCGGGGTCTCCACCGGGGCGTCCCAGAGGGCCGTGAGTTCGTCGTCGAGCACCGTGACGGTGAGCGAGAACCCCTGCATCTCGAGGGACGTGACGTAGTCGCCGACCAAACTACGCGTGACCTGGTGGCCGCGGTCCGAGAGGACCTCGGCGGCGCGTCGGTAGGCGATGTAGAGCTCGGACAGCGGGGTGCCGCCCATGCCGTTCACCAGGAGCAGCAGCGACGAACCGGCCGGTGCGTCGAGGTCGGTCAGGATCGGTTCGAGCACGCGGTCGACCAGCTCGTCCGCCGGTGCCATCGCGATCCGCTCGCGGCCGGGCTCGCCGTGGATGCCGATGCCGAGCTCGACCTCGTCGTCGGCCAGCACGAACGACGGCTCCCCCGCGTGCGGGACGGTGCCCGACGCCAGCGCGAGCCCCATCGACCGCGTGACGTCGTTGACGTGCCGGGCCACGGCGGCGACCGCGTCCAGGTCGTCCCCGCGCTCGGCGGCGGCGCCGGCGCACTTCTCCACCACGACGGTCCCGGCGACACCGCGCCGGCCGGCGGTGAACAGGGAGTCCTGCACCGCGACGTCGTCGTCCACGACGACGGACTCGACGCGGACGTCGTCCATCGCCGCGAGCTCTGCCGCCGTCTCGAAGTTGAGCACGTCGCCGGTGTAGTTCTTCACGATGTGCAGCACGCCCGCTCCGCCGTCGACGGCCTTCGTCGCGGCGACGATCGGGTCGGGCGTCGGGCTCGTGAACACCGGGCCGGGCACCGCGGCGTCGAGCATGCCGTACCCGACGAAGCCGGCGTGCAGCGGTTCGTGCCCGCTGCCACCGCCGCTGACGATCCCGACCTTGCCGGCGACGGGTGCGTCAGCGCGGTGCAGGTGGATCGGGTCCTCGACCAGGACGACGTGTCTGGCGTGTGCCCGGGCGAAGCCCCGGACGGTCTCCTCGACCACGGCCTGCGGGTCGTTGATGAGCTTCTTCATGCGGTGCCTCCACGGGTACGGGGTCGAACCGTGGCGGTCACACCGCGCGTCGTCGACCGGAGTGGGCCCAATCTACATCGACGGCACGAGCGGCCGTCCGCTGTCGATGCACGTTCGTGCAGTACGTCGAGGACGCGCCACCGGCTCGGGATCGTGCAGGGGACACTCGTCCTGCACGTTCGTGCACGATGCCGCACTTCGCTCACGAATTCATCGCCCGGCCGTGAGCGTCGTCACTATGGTTGGCCTCAATCACTCAACGGGGAGTGCGGCGCAGCACGGCCGGACCCCCACCTCACGCACTGGAGGTCACCGATGGACGACATCGGCGTCAAGTTCCTGTCCGAGCTCGTCGGTACGGCGATGCTCATCATCCTGGGTGGCGGCGTCGTCGCCGCCGTGTCGCTGGCGAAGTCGAAGGGCTTCGGAGCCGGGTTCCTGATGGTCACGATCGGCTGGGGCTTCGCGGTCTTCGCCGGTGTCACCGTGTCCTACAAGTCCGGCGGACAGCTCAACCCCGCGGTCAGCCTCGCGCAGGCGATCCTCGGCAACATCACCGTCGGCGAGATGTTCCTGTTCTGGCTCGCCCAGCTGATCGGCGCGATCATCGGTGCGGTCATCGTCTGGCTCGCCTACAAGCAGCACTTCGACGAGGAGCCCGACGCGGCCGCCAAGCTCGGCGTCTTCTCGACCGGCCCCGCGATCCGGTCGTACGGCTGGAACCTCGTCACGGAGATCATCGGCACCTTCGTGCTGGTCTTCGTCGTCATCGCGTTCACCAACGGGCAGACCCCGTCGGAGCTCGGTGCGATCCCCGTCGCCTTCCTCGTGATCGCGATCGGTGTCAGCCTCGGTGGCCCCACCGGCTACGCCATCAACCCGGCCCGTGACCTCGGCCCCCGCATCGCGCACGCCTTCCTGCCCATCAAGGGCAAGGGCTCGAGCGACTGGGCCTACGCCTGGGTGCCGGTCGTCGGACCGCTGATCGGTGGCGCCCTCGCCGCCGGGCTGTCCTACGCCCTGCTGCCCATCGTCAGCTGACCCACCCCCACCCCGAAGGCGTGGACGGCCGTTCCGCACGACCGAACACGCACCCGCACCGAACACACCCGTAAGGAGCACCAATGGCCGACTACATCGTCGCCATCGACCAGGGCACGACCTCGACCCGAGCAATCGTGTTCGACCACTCCGGTTCGATCATCTCGACCGGGCAGAAGGAACACGAGCAGATCTTCCCGCGTGCCGGGTGGGTCGAGCACGACCCCGCCGAGATCTGGGACAACACCCGCGAGGTGATCGGTCAGGCACTGTCGCGTGCCGACATCACGCGCCACGACGTCGCAGCCGTCGGCATCACCAACCAGCGCGAGACCGCCGTCGTCTGGGACAAGACCACCGGCAAGCCGATCTACAACGCGATCGTCTGGCAGGACACCCGCACGCAGGCGCTCGTCGACAAGCTCGCCGACGGCGACACCGACAAGTACAAGGCCATCGTCGGCCTGCCGCTCGCGACCTACTTCGCCGGCACCAAGATCATGTGGATCCTCGAGAACGTCGAGGGTGCTCGTGAGAAGGCCGAGGCGGGCGACCTGCTCTTCGGCACCACCGACACCTGGGTCCTCTGGAACCTGACCGGTGGCATCGACGGCGGCGTGCACAAGACCGACGTCACGAACGCGTCCCGCACGCTCTTCATGGACCTCGAGACGCTGCAGTGGCGCGACGACATCCTCGCCGACTTCGGCGTGCCGAAGTCGATGCTCCCCGAGATCGTCAGCTCCTCCGAGGTCTACGGCCACGTCGAGTCCTCGAGCCTGCTGCGCGAGGTCCCGATCGCCGGCATCCTCGGCGACCAGCAGGCCGCGACCTTCGGTCAGGCCGCGTTCGACCAGGGTGAGTCGAAGAACACCTACGGCACCGGCAACTTCCTGATCTTCAACACCGGTACCGAGATCGTCCGCTCCGAGAACGGCCTGCTCACCACCGTCGGCTACAAGCTCGGCGACCAGGAGACGCACTACGCCCTCGAGGGTTCGATCGCCGTCACGGGCTCGCTCATCCAGTGGCTCCGCGACAACCTCGGTCTGATCGGCAGCGCCCCGGAGGTCGAGGCCCTGGCCAAGACCGTCGAGGACAACGGCGGCGTGTACTTCGTGCCGGCGTTCTCCGGGCTCTTCGCGCCGTACTGGCGTCCCGACGCCCGCGGTGCGATCGTCGGCCTCACCCGCTTCGTCAACAAGGGGCACATCGCGCGTGCCGCCCTCGAGGCGACGGCGCTGCAGACCCGCGAGGTCCTCGACGCGGTCAACGCCGACTCCGGTGTGGACCTGACCGAGCTCAAGGTCGACGGCGGCATGACCGCCAACAGCGAGCTCATGCAGTTCCAGGCCGACATGCTCAACGTGCCGGTCGTCCGTCCGGTCGTCGCGGAGACGACGGCGCTCGGTGCGGCCTACGCCGCTGGTCTCGCGGTCGGCTTCTGGGCCAACCTCGACGAGCTCCGTGCCAACTGGCAGGAGGACAAGCGCTGGGAGCCCCAGCTCGACGCCGCCGAGCGCGAGCGCACGCTCCGCCTGTGGAAGAAGGCCGTCACGAAGACCTTCGACTGGGTCGACGAGGACGTGCAGTAACGAAGCACGCGCACGCTGACCGCGTGCACTGAAAGCACCGACGGGAGGCCCGGTGCCGGTTCCGGGAACCGGCACCGGGCCTCCTGTGCGTTGCGTCTCCTGCGGGTCGGTCGCGGTCGGCCGGTCGGTTGGTGCGGTGGTCGGGCGGTTGCGACACGGCACGGTGCGGTCTTGTTGACCGGGTGCAGCGCTGACCGCCTGGTGCGCGCCCGTGGCGCAGCACCGAGCCGTCAGGCTCGCACCGGGTGACGCACCGCGCACGGTGCGGCTCGCGCTGGGGTGGCACGGGATCGCGGACCGCGCACGGTGCGGACTGGAGGCGCGGGGCGGGCCCGCCACGGCCCTCCGGTCCGGCACGGGGTGGCAGGCACGGCACGGTGCGGTGTTGTTGACCGGGCGCAGCGGTGACTGCCGGGTGCGCGCTCGTGGCGCGGCACCGGGCTGTCAGGCTCGCACCGGGTGACGCACCGCGCACGGTGCGCGGGGTCGGCGTGGACTACGCGGCGGGGGCTGCGCCGACCCAATCAGCCAGTTTGCGCGCACCGGCGCCGGAGTCGACCGCCTCGGCGGCGACGACAAGCTGCTCGCGGAAGCGCTGCAGGATCGGCCGGTCGGACTCGTTCGGGTCCTGGGCCAGCCGGAACGAGACGAGGCCGGCCGCGGCGTTCAGCAGGACGATGTCGCGGACGGGTCCGGTCTCCCCCGCGAGCACCCGGTGGACGACTCCGGCGTTGTGCTCGGGGTCGCCGCCGAGCAGGTCCTCCGTGTGTGCCCGGGCGATGCCGAGGTCCCGCGGGTCGAGGTCGTGCTCGGTCACGCGGCCCCCGGTGACCTCCCAGATGTGGCTGTGCCCGGTGGTGGTCAGCTCGTCGAGTCCGTCGTCGCCGCGGAACACGAGGGCCGTCGCGCCGCGCGTCTGGAACACACCCGTGATGATCGGGACGAGGTCGAGCTGGGCGACCCCCACGGCGTTGGCCTCGCACCGTGCGGGGTTGACCAGCGGGCCGAGGAAGTTGAACACCGTCGGCACGCCGATCTCGCGCCGGACCGGGCCTGCGTGGGCGAAACCGGGGTGGAACGCGTTGGCGAAGGCGAAGGTCAGCCCGACACGCCGGAAGGTGTCCGCGACACGCGCGGCGTCCATCGTGAGATCGAGTCCGAGGGCGGCGAGCACGTCGCTCGACCCGGACTTCGACGAGCTTGCCTTGTTGCCGTGCTTGACGACGGGGACCCCGGCGGCGGCGATCACGATGGCCGCCATGGTCGAGATGTTCACGGTGCCGACCACGTCGCCGCCGGTGCCGACGATGTCGAGCGCCATCGGATCGACGTCGAGCGGAACAGCGGCGTCCAGGATCGCGTCGCGGAACCCGACGACCTCGTCGACGGTCTCGCCCTTCGCGCGGAGCGTCACGGCGAAGGCTGCGATCTGTGCCTGGGTGGCGCGCCCGTGCACGATCTCCTCCATGGCCCATGTGGATTGCCTGATCGTCAGGTCCTCGCGCGCCATGAGCGCGCTGATCACTGCTGGCCAAGAAAGTGCGTCAGGCATGGCTCGATCGTAGTGAATTCGAGAGACCCGCCAGTCTCCTGCGAAAACACTGTCGGGGGTTTCGGCCATAATGGAGGACGTGACTAGCACCTCTCTCTCCAGATCAGCCAGCGGTCCGGCCCTCAACAGGCCGAACGCCGTGGCCGTGGGGACGATCGTGTGGCTGGGCAGCGAGGTCATGTTCTTCGCCGGCCTGTTCGCGATCTACTTCACGCTCCGCAGCACGTCCCCTGAGCTCTGGGCGACCGAGACCGCGAAGCTCGAGGTGCCCTTCGCCTCCGTGAACACGATCATCCTGGTGCTGTCCAGCTTCGCCTGCCAGTTCGCCGTGTTCGCCGCGGAGCGCTTCCAGGTGCACCGGACGAGCTGGAACCCGCGCCACTGGGGCATGACGGAGTGGTTCTTCGTCACCTACGCGATGGGTGCGATCTTCGTCTGCGGCCAGATCTTCGAGTACGCCAACCTCTGGCACGAGGGCGTGACGCTCTCCTCCAGCGCATACGGCTCGGCGTTCTACATGACCACCGGGTTCCACGGGCTCCACGTGACCGGTGGCCTCATCGCCTTCCTGCTGACGCTCGGCCGCGGTTTCGCCGCCAAGAACTTCGGCCACAAGGAAGCGACCACCGCCATCGTCGTGTCGTACTACTGGCACTTCGTCGACGTCGTGTGGATCTTCCTCTTCGCCGTCATCTACCTTCTCAAGTAGGAACTGGACACCCCCCAGCACATGTTCAACAGAACCAAGTCCAAGAAGGGCCGCCGTTCACCGATGGCGACCGTGTCGCTCATCGTCGTGGGTCTCATGACCACCGGTGGCGCGTACGCACTGTTCAGCTCCACGGCGAACGCCGACGACAGCACGAACACCGTCGCCGCCTCGAGCCAGTCGCAGGTGAACGAGGGCGAGAAGCTCTTCGCCTCGAACTGCGCCACCTGCCACGGTCTCTCCGCGCAGGGCACGAGCGAGGGCCCGTCCCTGATCGGTGTCGGGGCCGCGTCGGTCGACTTCCAGGTCGGCACCGGCCGCATGCCGATGGCCGCTCAGGGCCCGCAGGCCGAAGAGAAGCCCGCGCAGTTCACGGACGAGCAGGTCGACGCACTCGCGCAGTACGTCGCCTCCCTCGGCCCCGGCCCGTCGGTCCCGTCCACCGAGCTCACCAACGGTGAGGACGGCGACGCCGCCGAAGGCGCCGAGCTGTTCCGCATCAACTGCGCCATGTGCCACAACGTGGCCGGCGCCGGCGGTGCGCTGACCGAGGGCAAGTACGCCCCGAACCTCGAGACGGTCTCCGGCAAGCACATCTACGAGGCCATGCTCACCGGCCCGCAGAACATGCCGGTCTTCAACGACCTGAACCTGACGCCGGAGCAGAAGGCCGACATCATCACGTACCTCAAGTACGTGCAGGACAACAAGTCCCCCGGTGGCTTCGCACTCGGCTCCCTGGGGCCGGTCGCCGAGGGTCTGTTCATCTGGATCTTCGGACTCGGCGCGGTCGTCGCGATGACCGTCTGGCTGACCGCGAAGTCCAACTGATCGTCCGTGTCGAACGACACTGAAGGGAACACCATGGCAGAGCACGACGACGAGACGCTGAACTCGTCCTCGGCTGTCGAGAAGCACGGCACGACCACCTCCCCCGGGATCGCGGTCCTCCCCGTCGACCCGTTCGAGAACCCGGGCGAGCCGCCGCACCGCCCGCGCCGCACCGACGTCGACCCGAAGAAGCAGCGTCTGGCCGAGCGCCAGGTCGCCGCGTACTTCTACCTGTCGATCGTCGGCAGCGTCCTGTCGATCGCGGCGTACGTCGCCTTCCCGATCGACCCGAGCGACTTCGGGACGGTCCGCACCGCGAACCTCTTCCTGGGCCTGTCGATCGCCCTCGCGCTCCTCGCCCTCGGCCTCGGCGCCGTCTACTGGTCGAAGTCCCTGGTCGTCGACCGCGAGATCACCGAGCTCCGCCACGGCACCCGCGGCACCGACGCGACTCGCGCCAAGGCGGTCGAGGCGTTCCAGCTCGCCGACAAGGAGTCCGGCTTCAGCCGTCGCAAGCTGATCCGCAACTCGATGATCGGTGCCCTGGCCGCGTTCCCGCTCCCCGGCATCGTCCTGGTCCGTGACCTCGCTCCCGCCGAGGACCCCAACGAGCTGCTCCGCCACACCTTCTGGAAGCAGGGCCTGCGCCTGACGAAGGACCCGACGGGTCTGCCGATCAAGGCCTCCGACGTCACCATCGGTTCGGTGTTCCACGTCATCCCCGAGGGCATGCTCGAGTCCGAGCACATGTTGGAGGAGAAGGCCAAGGCCTCCGTCCTCCTCATGCGCCTCGACCCGAAGGACCTCAACCCGTCCAAGGGCCACGAGAACTGGGGCTACGACGGCATCGTCGCGTACTCCAAGATCTGCACCCACGTCGGTTGCCCCGTCGCGCTCTACGAACAGCAGACGCACCACCTGCTGTGCCCGTGCCACCAGTCCACCTTCGATGTCTCGAACAACTGCGAGGTCATCTTCGGTCCGGCAGCACGCCCCCTCCCCCAACTTCCGATCGCGATCGACGACGACGGCTACCTGGTTGCCCAGAGCGACTTCCACGAGCCGGTCGGACCGTCCTTCTGGGAGCGTGAACGCTGATGACCAGCACCACCACCACCGCACCGAACACGTCGACGAACAAGCCGGCGCCGGAGCGCGGATCCCGCATCATCGGCGGGGTCGCCAACTACATCGACGAGCGCACCAGCATCTCGGGCCTCGTCAAGGAAGTCGGCCGCAAGATCTTCCCGGACCACTGGAGCTTCATGCTCGGCGAGGTGGCGCTGTACAGCTTCGTCGTCGTGCTGCTCTCCGGGACCTTCCTGACGTTCTTCTTCCAGGCGTCCATGACCGAGGTCGTCTACAACGGCTCGTACGTCCCGCTCAAGGGCGTGGCGATGTCGACGGCGCTGCAGTCCACGCTCGACATCTCGTTCGACATCCGCGGCGGGCTCTTCGTCCGCCAGGTCCACCACTGGGCAGCCCTGCTGTTCGTGGCGTCGATCATGCTGCACATGGCCCGCGTGTTCTTCACCGGCGCCTTCCGCAAGCCGCGTGAGCTCAACTGGGTCTTCGGCTTCCTGCTCTGGGTCCTCGCCATGGCCGAGGGCTTCACCGGCTACTCGCTCCCGGACGACCTGCTCTCCGGAAACGGTCTGCGGATCATCGTCGGCATGATCGAGGGTGTCCCGGTCATCGGTGTCTGGATCGCCTACCTGCTGTTCGGTGGTGAGTTCCCGGGGACCGACATCGTCGGCCGCCTGTACACGCTGCACATCCTGCTGCTGCCGGCGATCCTCGTCGCGGTGCTCGGTGTCCACCTCGTGCTCGTCGTGATCAACAAGCACACGCAGTTCGCCGGTCCGGGCAAGACCAACGAGAACGTCGTCGGTGTCCCGATCCTCCCGGCGTTCGCCGCGAAGGCCGGTGGGTTCTTCTTCATCGTCGCGGGCATCCTGGCCCTCATCGCGTCGCTGTTCACGATCAACCCGATCTGGAACTACGGCCCGTACGACCCCTCCCCGGTTTCCGCCGGTACCCAGCCCGACTGGTACATCGGCTTCGCCGACGGCGCGCTCCGACTGGTCCCGCCGCACTGGGAGGTCGTGTGGTTCGGCTACACGGTGTCGTTCAACATCCTGGCGCCGATCGCGGTCCTGGTGCTGCTCATCCTGGCGATCCTGCTCTACCCCTTCATCGAGGCGTGGGTCACGGGCGACAAGCGTGAGCACCACATCCTCGACCGCCCGCGCAACGCCCCGACGCGCACGGCGTTCGGTGCCGCTGGCATCACGCTCTACGCCAGCCTCTGGGCAGCAGCCTCGTCGGACATCATCGCGACGCACTTCCTGGTGTCGATCGAACACGTGATCCACGTGATCCAGGCAACGACCGTCCTCGGTCCGTTCATCGCCTTCTGGATCACGAAGCGTGTCTGCCTCGCCCTCCAGAAGAAGGACCGCGAGATCGTCCTGCACGGCTACGAGTCGGGCCGCATCGTCCGACTCCCCCACGGCGAGTACATCGAGGTGCACGAGCAGCTCGACGAGTACGAGCGCTGGAAGCTCCTGCAGTTCAACGAGTACAAGCCGCTGATGATCCGCCCGAACGCCAAGGGCAAGATCACGGGTCTGCAGAAGGTCCGCGCCGGCGTCTCCCGCTTCTTCTTCGAAGACCGCATCGAGCCGGTCTCGAAGGCAGAACTCGAGGCAGCACACGCCGCGCACCACGGCCCGAACCTCGAGGGTGGCCACCAGGCTCCCCAGGTCGGCCCCGGCGATCACTGATCGGTAGCGCACGAAGCAACCCCCGTCACCAAGTGGCGGGGGTTTCTTCGTCCACACCGCGAAACGCCGCCCCCAGTTCACGGCTGGTTCACTCTCGCGTGCTGGACTCGTCCAGGACGGTGTGGCAACGTGTTGCACCACGCATCCGCCAACGGAATGAGACCCCGATGGACAGCCGGACGGCCGAACACCCCAGGCCGAACCACTTCCTCCTCCACCTCAGCGACACGCACCTCGTCTCCGGGGACCGCAACCTGTACGGCGCTGTCGACTCCGCCGCTCGGCTCACGCAGATCGTCGCGGACATCGAAGCCTCGGGCACGCGTCCCGAAGCGATCGTCGTCACCGGCGACGTAGCCGACAAGGGCGAGCCGGGAGCGTACGCCCGCGTCCGCGAGATCCTCGAACCGGCCGCGCAGCGCATCGGTGCACAGGTCATCTGGGCCATGGGCAACCACGACGAGCGCGGTGCCTTCCGCCAGGAGCTCTTCGGCCTGCAGCCCACCGACCGCCCGGTCGACTTCGTCTACGACGTCAACGGTCTCCGCGTGATCACCCTGGACACGAGCGTGCCGGGTCACCACCACGGTGAGGTCTCCCCCGAGCAGCTCGACTGGCTCGCCGAGGTCCTGTCCGAGGCCGCGCCGCACGGCACCATCCTCGCGATGCACCACCCGCCGGTGCCGAGTGTCCAGGACCTCACCGTCCTCGTCGAGCTCCGCGACCAGCAGGCCCTGGCCGAGGTCGTCGAGGGCAGTGATGTCCTCGCCATCATCGCCGGGCACCTGCACTACTCCACCAGTGCGGTGTTCGCCGGCATCCCGGTTTCCGTCGCCAGCGCCACCTGCTACACCCAGGACCTCACCGAGTTCCAGGGCGGCACCCGCGGACGAGACGGTGCGCAGTCGTTCAACCTGGTGCACGTCTACGGGCACAACGTCGTCCACTCGGTGGTGCCGATCGGGCACTACGCCACCGTCGGGCAGCCGGTCTCCGCGCTCGAGACCGAGGCGAAGCTCGCCGCACACGGCGTGACGATCCCCGCGGCCGTCGAGCCGGCACCGGTCACCTCGAGCATCCCGGTGTTCACGCTCGACTCGGTGCCCGTCTCCCCCGTCCACCGGTAGCGCCGCGTACTTCGCGTGCAGAAGAGGTCGGGTCCGTCATGCGGACCCGACCTCGTCTGCTCACCGAGTGCGGGCGCGGACGGTCACGACTCCCCGTCAGTGCGCGGCGAGTGGTCACGTTCCGTCGTCCGGCGGCTCGGCAATCAACAGTTCGTGACCGCTCGGCGGGAAGCCAACGGGATGTCGTGACCGCGCGGCGGCGTGCGCGTCCCGACGGCAGGCCCGACGGTCGTCCCGGCGGCCGGGAGGCCCGTGGCGGGGTCGACTTGCGCCTCCCGGCCCGCGGGGTGGTCGCGACTCACCGCGGGTGCTGTGTCGCGTGGTCATGTTCCGTCGGCTGTGGGCGGCGCAGGCGACGGGCTGTGACCGGTCGGCGTGGGGGTGGGGGGTGTCGTGACCGGTGGAGCGTGTGGGTGCGCCGGAATCACGCGGCTGGGTTCCGCCGCCGGGCTCGCAGGCTCGCCCGGAGCGCCTCAGCAGGCCGCTGGCGCGTCCTAAGCGCTGGGGCGCTCCCACGGCGCAGGGAACGGGAAGTAGCGCTCCAGGAAGCCCGTGACGCGCTGCGTGCGCTCTTCGTCGCTGACCTCGGGGAAGCTGCCGTCGTTGAGGCAGAAGAAGTCCACGTTCCGCTTCTTCAGCAGCTCGTCGAGGGCCTTGAGTCCGGAGACCATGGTCGTGTCGATGTACCCGACGGCCGCGTTCTCCTGGATGATCGCCCGACCGGTGAGCAGCGAGTAGTAGTGGTACAGCGAGTTCGTCACCGAGATGTTGTCGGCGGCGCGGAAGCGTGAGGCCGCAGTGGCCGCGAACTCGTCGGCGAACTCGTGCTCCATCTCGGTCATGATCGAGGCGCGCAGGGGCGTCGGCGCGTGCTCGAGGTGCCGGGTCGTCACCGCACCGAAGCGCTGCTGCAGCAGGCGACGGTTCACGCGGGCGGAGTTCTCGAAACCGCTGCGTGCCGGGTTGTTGGAGCCGAGGCCGATCCGGGTCGACGCGAGGATGAACTTCGTGACCGATCCCGGGCTGTAGAACACCGAGGGGTCGACGAGGCGCCCGAAGAACATGTCGTCGTTCGAGTAGATGAAGTGCTCGCTGATGCCCGGGATGTGGTGCAGCTGCGACTCGACGGCCTGCGAGTTGTGCGTCGGCAGCACGGAGGGGTCGGCGAAGAACTCCTCGCTGCGGACGATGCGGACCTTCGGGTGCTCGGCGAGCCAGTGCGGCGCCGGGGAGTCCGTCGCGATGTAGATCTGGCGGATCCACGGCGCGAAGGTGTGCACCGATCGGAGCGCGTACTTCAGTTCGTCGATCTGGCGGAACCGGGCCGGGGCGTCGTCGCCCTCGCCCAGGACGGCGTTCGACTGTGCGGCCTGGCGGGCGCGCTGGTACTCGATGGCGTTGCCGTCGACCCACGAGAAGACGATGTCGATCGGGAACCGGATGTCCGAGACGTGGTCGTCGAACATGTGCTCGACGGTGCGCCAGGTGCGGCCGTAGCGTTCGATGTCGACGAGGACGAACTCGTCGATCGGCAGGCTGCGACGCATCAGGGCGTTCTCGACGGGTGCGAGGACCTCGATGTCGGTGACGCGCCAGAACTCGAGCTGGACGCTCGTCTCGGCGCCGTAGCGCAGGCGTCCGAGCGGCTCGAGCCTCGGGCGGAACACGCGGAGCACTGGTTCTTCGACGGAGCCGAGTCCGTCGTCCTGCACGAGCACGGCCGGCTTGCCCGGGGGCTTCGCGTAGAAGGGCTCGTTGACGGCCGCGGACATCACGGCGCTCTCGGCGCGCTGGCGGTCACGCTCGTCGAGGGCGATCACCGGGCGCTGGTCGTTGCCGCGGATGAGCAGGTGGTCGACGTCAGCCGCGGCGAGTGCGTCGTCGAGGAACAGCAGGTCCTCGATCATCGACTGCTGCGGCGTGAGGTGTCCGTTGATCAGGGTCAGTCGCCCCTTGCGGACGACGACGTCGGACCGGTCGAGACCGCCGGAGGACGGTCGAGGGTTCAGCAGAGGACTCTCGGTCACCGGCTCGGTCTCGTCGTTCATCCATGCCCTTCGGGTGTGCGGTCGGGTCCTGTACCCGACCTGCCGATCCTACCGTCCGTCCGACTCGCGGGGCACCTTGACCACGATGCCCACCACGATGAACAGCGCGGCGGCCACCAGCTGCAGTGCCGCCCACACCTGTCCGGGGATCGGCACCGTGACGAGCGGGTTCCAGCAGACGGCGACGGCGGCCATGAGCAGGGCGGCCCACCAGACCTTCCCGCGCACGCTGAAGACCAGCACGATCAACGCGAGCACCGTGACGCCCCAGCGGGCGAAGACGAAGCCCGACGAGTCGACGATGGCGACGCAGGCCAGCAGCACGATCGCGGCGATCATCGACGGTGCCAGCGCGGGGCGGGTGAAGGGCGGCGTGGTGCGGGCACCGTTGACGGGTGCGGCGGCTGCGGGTCGCGAGGACCCTGCGGGCACGCCGTGCTGGGACGACCCCACCGGGGGCCGTCCCTTGCGTGCGGCCATCAGTCCGCGGAGCCGTCGAGGTCGATCGCCTGGATCGACCGCGACATCGGCGGCAGGTCGCGGACGCGCTCGAGCGCCGGCACCAGCTCGCCGACCAGCGCGCGGTAGCCGTCTTCGGTCAGGTGCAGGCCGTCCTCGGTGAAGCGGGCGTCCAGGTGGTCGCCGTCGGCCAGGGCGGGCCAGGCGTCGAGGTACTGCGCGTGGCACGTGGCGACGAACTGGCGGAGGTGTCGGTTGGCCTGCTCGATCTTCGTGGCGTACTCGGCCTGCCGGGGCAGGATCGACACGAGCAGCAGGCGCACGCCCGGCAGCTCGCGGCGGAGCGTGACCAGGATGGTCTCGACGTTGCGGACCACGTGCTCGGCGCTGGCGCGGTGGTTGCCGAAGTCGTTCGTGCCGATGAGCAGCACGATCACCTCGGGCTGTTCGGCGACGACGGCGTCGAGGCGCGTCAGCACGCCGTCGGTCGTGTCGCCACCGATGCCCTGGTTCAGCGTGTGCTCGTCGGGGAGCCAGGTGTCCCAGTCGCCCTGTTCGGTGATGCTGTCCCCCAGGAAGAGGACGGGGCTGCGGTCGTCGGTCATGCTGCCTCCTCGTGCGCCGGCTCGGGGGTCCCGGTCTGCTGCGTCCGGTTGCGCTGCGTGGACCCGGTGTGGTCGGACTCCCGCTCGGCGGCGGCGGTGATGCGCTCGACCATACCGGGGAAGATGATGCCGTGGAACGGCAGGATGCCGTACCAGTACAGCCGCCCGGCCAGCCCCTGCGGGAAGTAGATGGCCCGCTGGTGGTAGTCGCTGCCGCCGTCGGGGTTCGGTGTGACGGTCATCTCGAGCCAGGCACGACCGGGCGACTTGAACTCGGCTCGGAGTCGCAGGTACCGGCCGCGCTCGAGTCGTTCGACGCGCCACCAGTCGAGCGCGTCGCCCTGCTCCAGGCGCTGCTGGTCACGCCGGCCGCGGTTCAGGCCGACGCCGCCGGCGATCTTGTCCATCCAGCCGCGGGCGACCCAGGCGAGGGGGAACGAGTACCAGCCGTTGTCGCCGCCGATCGACTCGACGACGCGCCAGACGTCCTCGGCGGAGGCACTGGAGTGCCGCTTCCGGTCGTCGACGTAGACCGTGTGCCCGGCCCAGTCGGGGTCGTTCGGCATCGGGTCGGCCGAGGCGCTCGAGAGCGTCGCGCTGCGCCAGCTCGTCTGCACCTGACCGCTGCGCATCTTGTTGAGCGCGAGGCGGACGGCCCGACGGTACGAGGTGAGCCCGCCCTCGGGCTGCGGCACGACATCGTCGATGTCGTGCTCGCGCTGCACGCACTCGAACTGCAGCGACTCGATGATCGGCGTCGCGAGCTTGCGCGGGATCGGGGTGACGGCGTTGAACCAGTGCGCGGCGAGGCGCGGGGTGAGCACCGGCAGGACTGTGATCGGGCGCTGGGGCAGCTTCGCCTCGACCGCGTAGCCGTTCAGCATCTGGCCGTACCGCAGGACGTCGGGGCCGCCGATGTCGAAGGTGCGGTTGACGTCGGCGGGGACGTCGAGCGCGGCCACCAGGTAGTACAGGACGTCGCGGACCGCGATCGGCTGGATGTGGTTGCGGACCCAGCGCGGCGCGGGCATCCACGGCAGGACGTCGGTCAGGTGCCGGATCATCTCGAACGAGGTGCTGCCCGAGCCGATCACGACCCCGGCCTGGTACGCCACCGTCGGCACGCCCGAGCCGAGGAGAATCTCCCCCACCTCCTTGCGGCTGCGGAGGTGCTTGGACAGCTCGCCGTCGGGGTGCAGCCCGCCCAGGTAGACGAACCGGCTGACGCCGGCCGCCTTCGCCTCGCGCGCCATGGTCTCGGCGGCCTCGCGCTCGGCCGACTCGAAGTCGCCGTCGGCCCCCATCGCGTGGGCCAGGTAATAGACCGCCTCGATCCCGTCGACGGCGGCGCGCACCGCCTCGGCGTCCTGGAGATCGCCCTCTGCGACGTCGACCTCACTGCTCCACGGGACGTCCTGGAGCTTCCGGGGGTTGCGCACGAACACCCGGACGGAGTGGCCGGCTTCGAGGAGACGAGGGACGAGACGACCACCGATGTACCCGGTGGCGCCGGTGACGAGGACCTGCATGCCCTGCACGCTACGCGGCACGCCTGACGGGTAGGCTTGCCGGGTGGACAACGCAGCCTTCCCCGTCACCGTCGATGCCGTCCGCGGCCTCATCGACCACGCGATCCTGAAGCCCGAACTCACCCGCGCGGACGTCGACGCCCAGCTCGACGAAGCCGCCGCCCACCGCGTCTTCAGCGTCTGCGTCCGTCCGAGCGACGTCGCCCACGCCGTCGAGCGCCTCACGGGCACCGGCGTCGGCGTCGGCACCGTGATCGGCTTCCCGCACGGCACCACGTCCACCGCGGCGAAGGTCGCCGAGTCGCTGCAGGCCCTGGCCGACGGCGCGTTCGAGCTCGACATGGTGCAGAACATCGGCGCCGCGAAGTCGGGCGACTGGCAGCGCGTCGAGCAGGACGTCCGCGCGGTCGTCGACGCCGCCGGCGACACCGTCGTCAAGGTGATCCTCGAGACCGCGTTCCTGACCGACGACGAGATCGTCGCGGCCTCGCGTGCGGCACAGACCGCCGGCGCCGCCTTCGTGAAGACCTCGACCGGGTTCGCCGGCGGTGGCGCGACGGCCGAGCACATCGCCCTGATGCGCCGCACGGTCGGTGCCGACACCGGCGTGAAGGCCTCCGGCGGCGTCCGCGGGCTCGACACCCTGCTCGAGATGGTCGAGGCGGGCGCGAACCGCATCGGCACGAGCGCCTCGGCCCGCATCCTCGACGAGGTCGCGCACCGCGCCGAGACGGGCGCCGCGTCGGCGCTCGGCGACGACACGACGTCCTACTGAGCCCACGGGGCTGAGCCGACCCGGCTGAGCCCACCGGGCTGAGCCCACGCACCCAGCACGACCCACCACGACCAGGCCGGAGCCCACCGGACGCGACGACGCGTCGGCGACCCGCACCGTGCCTCCAGACCGCCGCATCGGAGCGCGCATGTCCAGCACCGCACCCCAGTCCCCCGCCCTCGCTCTCGCCGTCGACCTCGGCGGCACGAAGGTCGAGGCCGCGCTCGTCACCGACCAGGGCGTCGTGCTGCCGGCGACCCGGTTCCGCAGCCCCACCGGGCCGCAGCGCACCTCGGACGAGCTGCAGGCCGCCGTCGACGAGGTCGTCACGGCCGCGCTCGGCGCGCTGCCCGCCGACGCGACGCTCGTCGGCGTCGGCGTCGGTTCCGCCGGCCCGGTCGACGAGGAGCACGGCCTCGTCTCCCCGCTCAACATGCCGGTCTGGCGTGGCCACCCGCTGCGCGACCGGATCGCGGCGCTCGTGCCGGACGACGTCCCGGTGACGCTCCGCATGGACGGCCTGGCGATCACCCTCGCCGAGCACTGGGTCGGCGCGGCCCAGGGCTACGATCACGTCATGGGCATGATCGTCTCCACCGGCGTCGGCGGCGGGCTCATCCTGCACGGTCGCACCGTCAGCGGACCGACGGGCAACGCCGGCCACATCGGCCACGTCGAGTGCGGCGGCTACGACGACCCCTGCGCCTGCGGCGGCACCGGTTGCCTCGAGGCGATCGCCAGCGGCCCGAAGACCGTGGCCTGGGCACGTCGTCAGGGCTTCGCGGGCACGACCGGCGAGGAGCTCTCGGCCGCCTACGCCGCGGGCGACGAGATCGCCGTCGCCGCGGTCCAGCGGAGCGGCCGTGCCCTCGGGCAGGCCATCGCCGCCGCCACGAGCCTGGTCGACCTCGAGATCGTCGCCATCGGTGGCGGGTTCTCGCACGTCACCCCGGACCTGTTCGAGTACGCCCGGCAGGCCGTGGCGGAGCGTGTCGAGTTCGGGTTCGTCACGAAGGTGCAGATCGTGCCGACCGGGTTGTCCCAGGACGGTCCGCTCATCGGTGCCGCGGCGCTCGTGCACCGCGCCGACGTCCTGCGCTGAGCCCGCGCGTCGCGCCCGGCCGCGTCCGATCCAGCGCGCGGCCGTCGGCTGGTCGCGTCGTCGACGCGGCCCACGCCCTGGACGTGACCGGCGACGGCCTGGATGCGCGGTGCGGGCCCGCCACGGTCCTCCCGGTCGGTGCGTGGCTTGTCCACAGGCCTGTCGGTCGCGTGCGCAGGTCGGGCAGGATGTGCGGGTGCCCCGCCCGCGACTGCTGACCAGTGACGACTGGCCGGAGCCCGAGCTGCGTGCGGCGGTCCTGGCCGGCGAGCTGGTCGCCGTCGGTCCCTGCTGGGCCTCCCCCGCTGAGCCGCAGACGCCGTCGTTGCGCGCCGCCGCTGCCGCCTGGGTCCTGCGGGACGCGCGCCTGATCGCCTGTACCCTGACCGCCGCGTGGATCTGGGGTGCGGTGTCCCGGCCGCCGGCGCCGCTCGAGGCCTGCATCCCGCCCCAGGTCCGTGTCCACGTCGGGCCGGACGTGCGCCTGCGAGAGGTCCGGATCGACGTCGACGACACCGTCGAGCGCTCGCGGCTGCGGGTCACACTGCCGGCGCGGACCGCGGTCGACCTGCTCCGGACGCCGGGGCCGACGGCCGGTGCGTTCGGGGTGGCCGAGGCGACGGCCGTGCACGGGCTGCTCGCGATCGGGGTGGTCACGGCTGCCGAGCTGCAGGCGCGCCTGAGGTCCCTCGGGACGATCCCCATGGTGCGGCAGGCCGAGCGGCGGTTGTGGGGGCTGCAGGGCGCGGCTGGGGGTGCTGCGCGGTAGGGCGTCGCGCGCGCGGGGTGAGGGTGCAGGTGGTCACAACACCCCGCTCACGTCCGCCGAGTGGTCACGAAGCGTCGGTTGGCATGGCCGCAGTCGACGGTTCGTGACCGGTCAACGGTGCCCACGCGACGAGTCGTGACCGGTCGACGGGCTGGAGAAACGGGAGGCGCGGGGCGGGGCTGCCACGGGCCTCCCGGTCCGGCGCGTGCGAGCGGTCACAACACCCCGCTCACGTCCGCCGAGTGGTCACGAACTGTCGGCAGGCAGGACCGCAGCCGACGGTTCGTGACCGCTCGACGGTGCCCGCGCGACGAGTCGTGACCGGTCGGCGGACGGGCCGCGCGGGGCGCTGCCGTCCTAGCCGGCGCTGACGCGGTAGACGTCGTAGACGGCGTCGATGCGTCGCACCGCGTTGAGTACACGGTCGAGGTGGATGGTGTCGCCCATCTCGAACACGAACCGGCTCAGCGCGAGACGGTCGGACGAGGTCGACACCGTCGCGGACAGGATGTTCACGTGGTGGTCGGTCAGCACCCGGGTGACGTCGCTGAGCAGGCCCGACCGATCGAGCGCCTCGATCTGGATCTGCACCAGGAACACCGACTTCGACGACGGGGCCCACTCGACCTCGATCATCCGGTCGGGTTCGTTCATGAGCGACTTCACGTTGGTGCACGACGACTGGTGCACCGAGACGCCCTGGCCTCGGGTGATGAAGCCCACGATCTGGTCGCCCGGCACCGGCGTGCAGCACTTCGCGAGCTTCACGAGGATGTCGGGCGCACCGCGGACCAGCACGCCGCTGTCGCTCGTGCGCAGCTGCCGACTGGTGACCTGGCGCGGGAACGCGAGTTCGGGTTCGTCGGTCTCGGTCTCGGTCTGGACATTGCCGAGGACCTTCTCGATCACCGACTGCGTCGAGACGTGGCCCTCGCCGATGGCGGCGTACAGGGCGGAGACGTCCTCGTACCGCATCGACGAGGCGACCTCGGCGATGCTGTCCTGGCTCATGATGCGCTGGAGCGGCAGGTTCTGCTTGCGCATCGCCCGGGCGATGGCGTCGCGACCCTGCTCGATCGCCTCTTCGCGGCGCTCCTTGGTGAACCACTGCTTGATCTTGTTGCGCGCGCGGGGGCTGCGGACGAACTGCAACCAGTCCTGCGAGGGGCCGGAATCGGGGTTCTTCGACGTGAAGATCTCGACGACGTCGCCGCTGGACAACTGGCTTTCGAGCGGGACCAGGCGGCCGTTGACCTTCGCACCCATCGTGCGGTGGCCGATCTCGGTGTGCACGGCGTAGGCGAAGTCGACCGGGGTGGCTCCGGCGGGGAGCCCGATGACCTTGCCCTGCGGCGTGAAGACGTAGGTTTCCTTCGCGCCGATCTCATAGCGCAGGGAATCGAGGAACTCGCCCGGATCGCTGGTCTCGGCCTGCCAGTCGGTGATGTGGGCGAGCCACGCCATGTCCTGGTCGTCCGTGGTCGACGAGGTACCGGCGTCACGGCCGGCAGCACGCTGCTTGTACTTCCAGTGGGCGGCGACACCGAACTCGGCGCGCTGGTGCATCTCGTGCGTGCGGATCTGGATCTCGACCGCACGACCCTGCGGTCCGAGCACCGTGGTGTGCAGCGACTGGTACAGGTTGAACTTGGGGGTCGCGATGTAGTCCTTGAAGCGACCGGGCAGCGGGGTCCAGCGGGCGTGCACCGAGCCGAGCATGGCGTAGCAGTCGCGCACGGTCGGCACGAGCACGCGGATGCCGACGAGGTCGTAGATCTCGTCGAACTCGCGACCCCGCACGATCATCTTCTGGTAGATCGAGTAGTACTGCTTCGGCCGGCCCATGACGTCGCCGCGGACCTTGGCGGCCTTCAGGTCCTTCTTCAGGGTCCCGATGACGTTCTGGACGAACTGCTCGCGCTTCGGCTGGCGTTCCTTGACCAGGCTGTCGATCTCGACGTAGAGCTTCGGGTGCAGGACCGCGAACGACAGGTCCTCGAGCTCGAGCTTGATCATCTGGATGCCGAGCCGGTGCGCGAGCGGCGCGTAGATCTCGAGCGTCTCCTTCGCCTTGCGCGTGGCAGAGGTCGACTCGACGAAGCCCCACGTGCGGGCGTTGTGCAGGCGGTCGGCGAGCTTGATGACGAGGACGCGGATGTCCTTCGACATCGCGATGACCATCTTGCGGACGGTCTCGGCCTGGGCACTGTCGCCGTACTTGACCTTGTCGAGCTTCGTGACGCCGTCGACGAGCATCGCGATCTCGTCGCCGAAGTCGGCCCGCAGCTGGTCGAGCTGGTAGTCGGTGTCCTCCACCGTGTCGTGCAGGAGCGCAGCCGCGATGGTGATCGTGCCGATGCCGAGGTCGGCCAGGATCTGCGCGACCGCGACGGGGTGCGTGATGTACGGCTCACCGGACTTGCGCTTCTGCCCGTCGTGCGCGCGCTCGGCGACCGAGTAGGCCCGCTCGATGAGCGTCACGTCGGCCTTGGGGTGGTGCGAGCGGACCGTGCGGATCAGTGTGTCCACGGCGCCGGCCGGTTGGGCGCGCGAGAACAGGCGCGGCAGCAGGGAGCGGAGGGAACCGAGGTTGCCGGTGGTGTTCGGACCGATCGGGCTCGAGGGCCGCGGGGCGGAACCCGGGCGGCTCGGCGCGGACGGCTCTTCGCGGGTGTCCGTCATGATGCGCCTCCCAGGACTCGGTCCGAGAGCTCGATCCGAGCTCGATCCGACAAGACTACGCGTCCCCGGTCAGTGCCCGTGACGCGGTTCGCCCTGGGCGTCGCGCTCCACCGGTGCCCCCGCCTGCTCCCAGGCGAGCATGCCGCCGGAGAGGTTGACGGCCGGGACCCCCGACTGCTCGAGCGCCGCGACGATGCGCGATGACCGGCCGCCGGAGTGGCAGACGATGATGGCCGGCTGGTCGCCGCCGTCGATCTCCTGCCAGCGGTCCACGAACTCCGACATCGGCACGAGCGTTGCCTGGGGAGCGTGGACCTCGTCCCACTCCCCCTGCTCGCGGACGTCGAACAGGCGGGCTCCGGCGTCGATGCGGCGCTGGGCCTCGGCGACGTCGATCTCCTGGATCTCGATGGGCATCAGACGTTCGCCTCTGCTGCGTCGACCTCGCGTCGGCGCTTCTCGGCCGCCGCGGTCTTCTTGGCGTCGGACTCCTTGATCTTCGGCTCGTTCTCGCGCAGCTGCGCGTACATCGGCGACGCGATGAAGATCGTCGAGTAGGTGCCGACGATGATGCCGATGAACAGCGCGAGCGAGATGTCGCGCAGGGTACCGGCGCCGAGCACGTACGACCCGATGAAGAGGATCGCCGCGACCGGCAGCAGTGCCACGACCGAGGTGTTGATCGATCGGACGAGGGTCTGGTTGACCGCGAGGTTGACCGACTGCTTGAACGTCCGGATCGACTCCTGCGCGGTGTTCTCACGCACCTTGTCGAAGACCACCACGGTGTCGTAGAGCGAGTAGCCGAGGATCGTCAGGAAGCCGATGACCGCCGCGGGCGTGACCTCGAGCCCGACGATGCCGTACACGCCGGCCGTGATGAGCAGGTCGTGCAGCAGCGCGGCCATCGCGGACAGCGACATCTTCCAGGTGCGGAAGTAGAGCGTCATGAAGACCGCGGCGAGGGCGAGGAAGATCACGAGACCACGGATGGCCTGCGCGAGCACGTCGGCACCCCACGTCGCGCCGATGAAGGTCGCGGCGACCTGGCTCTCCGGGACGTCGTAGGCCTTCGCCAGGGCGTCCTGCACCTCGGTCGTCTGCCGGTCGGTGAGCTGCCCGGTCTGGACCCGGATGCCGTGCGTGCCGAGCTGCGAGACGCGCGGGATCGACTCCGGGACGACGTCCTCGACGGTCTCGGTGGCGATGTTCTGGTCGAGCGTCTTGACGTCGGAGATCGTGAACTCCGAGCCGCCGGTGAACTCGATGCCGAGCTGGTACCCGCCACGGAGCCACGGGGTGACCAGGGAGATCAGGATCATCGCGAGGGCGATGAGGTACCAGGTCTTCCGGCGCCCGATGATGTCGTACGACCGCTTCCCCGTGTAGAGGTCGCTGCCGAACTGGCTGAAGCTGGCCATCAGTCGTCCTTCCCGTCCGGCGTCGAGCCGTTGTCGCCGGAGGCCTGCTGGGCCTTCCGTTCCGCGATCGTCTGTCGGCGCTGTGCCTCACCCGCACTGCGCTGGCGCTTGCCGTCCACGACGGGTGCGCGGAACTGCGCGCGCCCCCGGTAGACGGCGCCGAGTGCTGCCGGGTCGAGACCGCTGAACCGGTGCCCCTCGCCGAAGAACCGGCTGCGGGCGATGAGCTGCATCATCGGGTGGGTGAAGAGCGCGACCACCACGATGTCGATGAGGGTCGTGAGGAGCAGCGTGAACGCGAAGCCCTTCACGTCCGCGACTGCGAGCACGTAGAGCGTGACGGCGGCGAGGAAGTTCACCGCGTCGGAGGCCAGGATCGTGCGGAGCGCGCGCTTCCAGCCGGACTCGACCGCGCTCTCGAGGGCGCGTCCGTCACGGAGTTCGTCACGGATGCGCTCGAAGTAGACGATGAACGAGTCCGCCGTGATGCCGATGGCGACGATCAGACCCGCCACACCGGCCAACGACAGGCGGTAGTCGACGCGCCACGACATGATCGCGATCACGAGGTACGTGAGCACGGCGGCGATCCCGAGCGACAGCACGGTGACGAACGCCAGGGCGCGGTACTGGATCACGGAGTAGATGATCACGAGGATCAGGCCGATCAGACCGGCGACGAGGCCACCGATGAGCTGCGCGGTGCCGAGCGTCGCCGAGATGTTCTCGTTCGACTGCACCTGGAAGTTGATCGGCAGCGCACCGTACTTGAGCTGGTCGGCGAGGGTCTTGGCAGACTCGGCGGTGAAGTTCCCGCTGATCTGCGCCTTGCCGTTGGTGATCGCGGAGTTCGTCGTCGGGGCTTCGATCACCGTGCCGTCGAGCACGATCGCGAACTGGTTCTGCGGCTGCTGGAGCGACACGAGACGGTTCGTGACGGTGCGGAAGTCCTTCGAACCCTCACCGTTGAACGTCAGGTTGACGGCCCACTGGCCCGTCGATGTGCCCTGCGAGTCGGTGGCGAGACCCGAGGTGGCGTTGCTGACGTCGGCTCCGAGGACCTCGACCGGTCCGAGGATGAACTTCGCCGCGCCCGTCTGGTCACAGGTGACGAGGGGCTCGTCATCGGGTGCCGCGGTGATGTCGTCCGGTGCTGCACAGTTGTAGTTGGAGTAAAGGTCCTGCAGCTTCGGCGTGACCCAGTTCAGGTCGCTCGCGTTCGACGGCTTCGCGCTCGGCGTCGCGGCGAGCGATGCCGGCGGCGAGTAGGGCGTCGGCGACGCGGTGCCCTTGCCGTCGCCACCGACGGCCGAGCTCGATGCGGCCTCGGTGAAGAGCACCGGGCGGAAGGTCAGCTTGGCTGCGGCCTCGATGCGGTCGATCGTGGCCTTGTCGGGGCGACCCGGGATCGAGACGACGATGTTGTTCGCGCCCTGGGTGTTGATCTCGGACTCGGAGACACCGGTGGCGTCGATGCGCTGGCGGATGATGTTCACCGCCTGCTGCAGCTGCTGCGAGGTGACGGAGTCGCCCTCGGTGTTCTGCGCCGCGAGGGTCAGCTGCGTGCCGCCCTGCAGGTCCAGAGCCAGCTCCGGCACCCAGCTCGCGCCCTGGTACCACTTGTCGGTGTCGTCCTTCGAAGAGCCGGCGAGGATCGACGCGGCGGTGTTCACGCCGGCGAGGATCGCCATCAGGATCACCAACCAGGTGAGCGAGCGCAGCGCCTTCTTGACGGGTGTCGATCGTGCCACCGGTCGTCTCGTCTTTCTGTTCAGGACCGTCGGCACACCGTGCGACGGCAGAGGGAAGCCGCCGGGTCAGACGACCCGGCGGCCGAGGGCGTCAGTCGTCGGACTTGCGCTTCGTGGCGTCGGTCTCGTCGACGCGGTCGGTGTCGACACGCTCGCCGTAGACCGGCTCACCGTTGAGCTCGGCCACCGGCTTCGGCTCGTCCTCGGTGGTCGTGGTGGTCTCGACGTCGGACGCGTTGTCGTCGACGACGCGCGACAGGGTCTGGCGGTGCACGGTGACGATGGTCCCCGGTGCGATCTCGACGTCAGCGGTGACCTTCTCCTCGTTCACGGAGAGGAGCGTGCCGTAGAGGCCGAAGGACAGCATGACCTTGGCGCCCGGGACCATCTTGTCCACGAGTTCGGCCTGCTGCTTCTTGCGCTTGCGGCTGTTGTAGAACATGAAGGCCGCGAACGCCACGACGATGACGATGAGGATGACTTCTTGACCCATGATGCGTTGCCTTCTCTGGTTGCTCGGTTTCGGGCCGTAGCAGTCTAGGGCACGCCGGTGTCCGTGGCATGTCACTCGACTGATCGGCGTTCAGTCGTCGGTGTCCTGGTCGTCGAAGAGCCCCGGCTGCCCGCCGTCGCCCTGCCCCGGGGTGAGGCCGAGGTGTCGCCAGGCCCGCGGTGTCGCGATGCGCCCGCGGGGGGTACGGGTCACGAGCCCGACGCGGACGAGGAACGGTTCGACGACCGACTCGATGGTCTCGGACTCTTCGCCGACGGAGACGGCGAGGGTGTTCAGACCGACCGGGCCCCCGTCGAACCGGGTCAGCATGATCTCGACCACGGCCCGGTCGAGCCGGTCGAGCCCGAGTTCGTCGACGTCGTACAGGTCGAGCGCACCCTGGACCGCGGCCATGCCGTCGGTGGTGCGGTGCACGAGGGCGTAGTCGCGCACCCGGCGGAGCAGGCGGTTCGCGATGCGCGGGGTGCCGCGGGAGCGTCCGGCGATCTCGCGCAGGGCGGTCCGGTCGATGTCGAGCTCGAGCAGGTGGGCCGCACGGATCAGGACCTGCTCGAGCTCGTCCTTCTCGTAGAACTCGAGGTGGGCGGTGAAGCCGAAGCGGTCGCGCAGCGGGTTCGGCAACAGGCCAGCCCGGGTGGTGGCGCCGACGAGCGTGAACGGTGCGAGGTCGAGCGGGATGCTCGTGGCACCCGCACCCTTGCCCACCATCACGTCGATGCGGAAGTCCTCCATCGCCAGGTAGAGCATCTCTTCTGCCGAGCGGGCCATGCGGTGGATCTCGTCGATGAACAGCACTTCGCCCGGGACCAGGGACGACAGCACGGCGGCGAGGTCACCGGCGTGCTGGATCGCCGGGCCGCTCGACATGCGCAGCGGTCGCCCGGTCTCGTGCGCGACGATCATCGCGAGCGTGGTCTTGCCGAGGCCGGGAGGACCCGCCATCAGGATGTGGTCGGGCGTGCGCTCCTGCATGCCCGCGGCCTTGAGGAGCAGGTCGAGCTGCCCTCGGACCTTGCGCTGCCCGACGAACTCGTCGAGCGAGCGCGGACGGAGCGCGCCTTCGAACGCGAGTTCCTCCTGCGACTCGGCGCCGGCGGACGTGATGCCGCTCACCGGCCGGCTGCCGCGGGTCGGAGTGCACCGAGGGCGGCACGGAGCAGGGCCTGGGTGCCCATCGCGGCGGCACCGGGCTCGTTGGCGACGGCGTCGTCGACCGCGGACTGTGCCGCGTCCTCGCGCCAGCCGAGGCCGATGAGCGCCGAGACGACGTCGACCGCGGCGGGGTGCACTGCGGTCCCCCGTGCGGCCGCGACCACGGCTGCCTGCTCGAAGGCCACGAGCTTGCCGGAGAGCGCGACGATGATGAGCTTGGCGGTCTTCGGGCCGATGCCGGAGACCTTGCGGAAGGCACCGTCGTCCTCGTTCGCGACGGCGTTCGCGATCTGCGCCGGGTCCATGTGGGCCAGGACGCCCATCGCGGACTTCGGGCCGACGCCGGAGACCCCGCGGAGCAGGTCGAACACCTGCAGGGCGTCGGTCGACTCGAACCCGAAGAGCAGGTGCTCGTCCTCGCGCACGATCATGGCGGTCCGCACGAACACCTCGGAACCGTGGCGCATCGTCAGCGCGTGTGCGGGGGTCACGGTGACGGCGTACCCGACTCCCCCGACCTCGATCACCACGGCCGAACCGGCGATGTCGATGCAGGTGCCCCGGAGACTCGCGATCATGCTCCGAGCCTAGGGCCGCCCACCGACGACGCCGACCTGCCACGCCGCGGGCGGGCCGCGGCGGCGGCCGCGCGGGCCAGCGGCGAGTCGACGGTGCCGCCCTGGGCGTCCCGCCAGGCGCGCTGTGCCGGGGTGAGGTTCGTGGCACGCGAGCCGGCGGCGTCGGGTGATCCGAGCCTCCAGGCATGGCACACGGCCAACGCGAGCGCGTCGGCGGCGTCGGCCGGCTTCGGGGCCTCGTCCAGACCGAGCACGCGCGCGATCATGGTCTGCACCTGACGCTTGTCGGCGTTGCCGTAGCCGGTGACGGCGGCCTTGACCTCGGAGGGGGTGTGCAGGCCGACGGGTAGGCCCCGGGCGGCCGCGGCGTGCAGCGCCAGGCCGGCGGCCTGCGCGGTGCCCATCACGGTGCGGACGTTCGCCTGCGCGAACACCCGCTCGACGGCGACCGCATCCGGGTGGTGCTCGTCGATCTCGGCGGCGATGCCGTCGGCGATGCGGAGCAGCCGCTGCTCGAGCGGCATGTCCGGCGGGGTGCGCACGACCGTCACGTGGACGAGCCGTGCGCGCCGGTTCGGTGCGACCTCGACGACGCCGACGCCGCACCGGGTGAGCCCGGGGTCCACCCCGAGCACACGGAGCACGGTTACTCGCCCTCGTCCTCGTCGAGCTCGGCCTGGACGTCCGCGGGGATGTCGAAGTTCGAGTAGACGTTCTGCACGTCGTCCGAGTCCTCGAGCGCGTCGATCAGGCGGAACACCTTGCGGGCGGTCTCGGCGTCGACCGGGACCTTGAGGCCGGGCACGAACTCGGCGTCGGCGGAGTCGTAGTCGATGCCGGCGTCCTGCAGGGCGGTGCGGGCGGCGACCAGGTCGCTCGCCTCGGTGATGATCTCGAAGCCGCCGCCCTGGTCGATGACGTCCTCGACACCGGCGTCCAGCACCGCGGTCATCACGGTGTCCTCGTCGAGGCCGTCGGTCTTCGTGACCGAGATGACGCCCTTGCGCGAGAAGTTGTAGGCGACGCTGCCCGGGTCAGCCATGGTGCCGCCGTTGCGCGACATCGCCGTCCGGACCTCGGCCGCGGCACGGTTCTTGTTGTCCGTGAGGCACTCGATGAGCATCGCGACGCCGTTGGGGCCGTAGCCCTCGTACATGATCGTCGTGTACTCGATGGTCTCGCCCGTGAGACCCGCACCGCGCTTGACGGCGCGGTCGATGTTGTCGTTGGGGACCGAGGTCTTCTTCGCCTTCTGCACGGCGTCGACCAGGGTCGGGTTGCCGGACATGTCGGCACCGCCCATCTTCGCGGCGACCTCGATGTTCTTGATCAGCTTGGCGAACGACTTGGCACGGCGCTGGTCGATGACCGCCTTCTTGTGCTTGGTCGTTGCCCACTTGGAATGCCCGGACACGGTTCTCCTTGCGTCTTGCGGAAAGTCCCGCTCAGTTTAGCGGCCCTGTGGGCCGAACACCGGCTTGGAGGCACGGCGCGGCTTCCGTCCCGCCGGTGCGGCGGGTGGGCGGTCACGCCTCAGGCGCTGCGCACCAGGTCGAGGAACCGGCGGTGGAAGCGGTCCTCGCCGGCGACCTCGGGGTGGAACGCGCTGGCTATGACGTTGCCCTGCTGCACCGCCACGACCTGCCCGTCGGGCAGCGCGCCGAGGACGTGGACGTCGTCGCCGCGCTGCTCCACGACAGGGGCCCGGATGAACACCGCGTGCACCGGGGCCTCTCCGAGGTCGGGCATCGGGATGTCGATCTCGAACGAGTCGTTCTGCGCACCGAACGCGTTGCGGCGCACGGTGGTGTCGAGCACGTCGAGGGTCCGCTGACCGCTGATGCCCTCGGTGATCCGCGACGACAGCATGATCATGCCGGCGCAGGTGCCGTAGGTGGGCAGGCCACCGCGGATCGCGTCGGCGAGGGGCTCGGCGACGCCGAACGCGCGGGACAGCTTGTCCATCACGCTCGACTCGCCCCCGGGGATCACGACGCCGTCGAGGGTCTCGATCTCCTCGGGGCGACGGAGCGGCACCACGTCGGCGCCGAGTTCGGTCAGCGAGGCGATGTGCTCGCGGAAGTCACCCTGCAGCGCCAAGACCCCGATGCGGGGCCGAGCGGCGCTCGTCGGACTACCAGCCACGCTCGGCGAGGCGGTGCGGCGCGGGGACGTCGGCGACGTTGATGCCGACCATCGCCTCGCCCAGACCACGGGACACCTCGGCGATGACCTTGGGGTCGTCGTGGAAGGTCGTCGCCTTGACGATCGCGGCGGCACGCGCTGCCGGGTCGCCGGACTTGAAGATGCCGGAACCGACGAAGACACCGTCGGCACCGAGCTGCATCATCATCGCGGCGTCGGCCGGGGTGGCGACACCACCGGCGGTGAAGAGGACGACGGGGAGCTTGCCGGTGCGGGCGACTTCCTGCACGACGTCGATCGGGGCCTGGAGCTCCTTGGCGGCGACGTAGAGCTCGTCGTCACGCAGGTTGCGGAGCGCCGCGATCTCCTTGGTGATGGTGCGGATGTGCTTGGTGGCCTCGGACACGTCACCGGTGCCGGCCTCGCCCTTGGAACGGATCATGGCCGCGCCCTCGGTGATGCGACGGAGCGCCTCGCCCAGGTTGGTGGCACCGCAGACGAACGGGGTGGTGAACTTCCACTTGTCGATGTGGTTCACGTAGTCGGCCGGCGACAGCACCTCGGACTCGTCGATGTAGTCGACGCCGAGCTCCTGCAGCACCTGCGCCTCGACGAAGTGGCCGATGCGGGCCTTTGCCATGACGGGGATCGACACCGCGGCGATGATCTCCTCGATCATCGAGGGGTCGGACATGCGGGCGACGCCGCCCTGCGCGCGGATGTCGGCGGGGACGCGCTCGAGGGCCATGACGGCGGTCGCACCGGCTTCTTCCGCGATGCGGGCCTGCTCGGCGTCGACGACGTCCATGATCACGCCGCCCTTGAGCATCTCGGCGAGTCCGCGCTTGACGCGGTCGGAGCCGGTGATCGAGGTGCCAGGGGTGCCGGAGGTGCTGGTGCTGTCGCTCATGATGCCGACCAGTCTAGTGCGCCCGGGGCCACCCGTCGGCGACGAGTCGACGGGTCTCGCCGAGCAACTGCGACATGGACTTGGTCCGGGCGATGATCGGGAAGAAGTTCGCGTCCGACTGCCACCGCGGGACGATGTGCTGGTGCAGGTGTGCGGCCACGCCGGCACCGGCGACCTCGCCCTGGTTCATGCCGATGTTGAAGCCGTCGCAGTGCGACACCTCGCGCAGCACCCGCATCGCGGTCTGGGTCAGCTCGCCGATCTCGCGCAGTTCGTCAGGCGTCGCCTCGTCGTAGAGCGGGACGTGCCGGTACGGGCAGACGAGCAGGTGCCCGTTGTTGTACGGGAACAGGTTGAGCAGCACGTAGGCGTGCTCGCCCCGGGCCACGATCAGGGCGTCCTCGTCGGACTTCCGCGGGGCTTCGCAGAACGGGCAGTCGTCGTCGTGCCCGCGTCCCCGGCCTTCACGGCCGGCGTCGATGTAGGCCATCCGGTGCGGGTTCCAGAGCCGCTGGAACGCGTCCGGGACGGCTGCGCCGGTGGCCGCGTCGCGGATCACCAGCGGATCGGTGTCCGCGCCTTCGGAGGGCGCGGCGGCGGTGGGGCCGGCCACGTCGTCGACGTGACCGGTCCCACCGGCCTGCTCCGGGCCTCCCGACTGCGCCATCAGACCTGCGTGCGCTCGCGGATCGCGGTGAGGATGCGGTCCACGGCCTCGTCGACGGGCACCGCGTTGTCCTGGCGGCCGTCGCGGAAGCGGAAGCTGACGGCGCCGGCATCGCGGTCGTCGCCACCGGCGATGAGCTGGAACGGCACCTTCGCCTTGGTGTGCGTGCGGATCTTCTTCTGCATGCGGTCGTCCGAGTGGTCGACCTCGGCGCGGACGCCGTGGGCGCGGAGCTTCGCGATGACCTCGTCGAGGTAGTCGCCGTACTCGGCCGCGACCGGGATGCCGACGACCTGGACGGGCGACAGCCACGCCGGGAACGCGCCTGCGTAGTGCTCGGTGAGGACCCCGAAGAAGCGCTCGATCGAGCCGAACAGCGCGCGGTGGATCATCACCGGACGCTGGCGCGAGCCGTCGGCCGCGGTGTAGTCGATGCCGAAGCGCTCGGGCAGGTTGAAGTCGAGCTGCACGGTCGACATCTGCCAGGTGCGTCCGATGGCGTCGCGGGCCTGCACGGAGATCTTCGGGCCGTAGAACGCGGCGCCGGCCGGGTCCGGCACGAGCTCGAGACCGGACTCCTCGGCGACCTGGCGCAGGGTCTCCGTCGCCACGTCCCAGACCTCGTCGTCACCGACGTACTTCTCCGGGTCCTTCGTCGACAGCTCGAGGTAGAAGTCGTCGAGGCCGTAGTCGCGCAGGAGCGAGAGCACGAACGCGAGGGTCGTGGTCAGCTCCTCCTTCATCTTCTCCTGCGTGGTGAAGATGTGCGCGTCGTCCTGGGTCAGGCCGCGCACGCGGGTGAGGCCGTGGATGACGCCGGACTTCTCGTTGCGGTACACCGTGCCGAACTCGAACATCCGGAGCGGCAGGTCGCGGTAGGAGCGGGGCTGCGACCGGTACGCCAGGATGTGCATCGGGCAGTTCATCGGCTTGAGGTAGTAGTCGGCGCCCTGCCGGGTGACGTTGCCGTCCTCGTCCTTCGCCTCGTCCATGTGCATGGCCGGGAACATGCCGTCCTTGTACCAGCCGAGGTGCCCGGAGGTCTCGAACAGGTCGCCCTTGGTGATGTGGGGCGTGTAGACGAACGAGTAGCCGTTCTCCTCGTGCCGACGGCGCGAGTAGTCCTCCATCTCGCGGCGGATGATGCCGCCCTTCGGGTGGAAGATCGCCAGGCCGGAACCGATCTCGTCGGGGAACGAGAACAGGTCGAGTTCGGCGCCGAGCTTGCGGTGGTCGCGCTTGGCGGCTTCCTCGAGGCGCACCAGGTACGCCTTGAGCTGGTCCTTGTCGGGCCAGGCGGTGCCGTAGATGCGCTGCAGCTGCGGGTTCTTCTCCGAGCCGCGCCAGTACGCGGCGGCGACGCGCATGAGCTTGGCGGCGTTGCCGATCCAGCGGGTGTGCGGGACGTGCGGGCCGCGGCAGAGGTCCTGCCAGAGCACCTCGCCCGACTTCGGGTCGACGTTCTCGTACACGGTGAGCTCGCCGGCACCGACCTCGACGCTCTCGCCGGAGTCACCGTCGGATGCCGCACCCTTGAGGCCGATGAGCTCCTGCTTGTAGGGCTCCCCCGCCATCAGCTCGCGTGCCTGCTCGTCGGTGACGACCACGCGACGGAAGCGCTGGGCCTGCTTGACGATGCGGTCCATGCCCTTCTCGATCGCCTTGAGGTCTTCGGGGGTGAAGGGCTCGGCGACGTCGAAGTCGTAGTAGAAGCCATCGGTGACGGGCGGCCCGATCCCGAGCTTGGCGTCCGGGTTGATCTGCTGCACGGCCTGCGCCAGCACGTGGGCGGCCGAGTGGCGGAGGATGTCGAGCCCGTCCTGCTCCTGCAGGGTGACGGCCTCGGCGGTCTCGCCGGCCTGCACGTCCGCCGCGAGGTCCTTCAGGACACCGTCGACGCGGATCGCGACGACGCCGCGCTCACCGTCGAAGAGCTCGGTGCCGGTCGTGGTCGTCGTCGCGGTCCGGGGCTCGGGTGCCTGGGGAAGCTCGGCGGGCGCGGGTGCGACTGACTCGGTCACGATGATGGGACTCCTCGATCGAAATGGTGCGTCAAGACTAGTGCGAGACGTGCTCGCGTGCGGACGCCGGGGACGCGCTTGTGGAGAGAACGGATGCCGCCCCGACCGCGCGGTTGCCCGCGCTCAGGCCGGGACGGCGCCGAGCGTCGCGACGGGCAGCCGCGGCTCGAGACGCTCGCGCCCGTTCAGGCCGTCGAGCTCGAGCAGAGCGGCGAAGCCGATGGCCTGGTACCCGGCACGTTCGAGCAGCGTGATGGTCGCAGCGCCGGTCCCCCCGGTGGCCAGGACGTCGTCGACGACGAGCACCCGCGTGCCGGCCGGCAGCTGGCCGGGGCGCAGTTCGAGCTCGGCCTCGCCGTACTCCAGCGCGTACTGCTCGCTGAGGACCTCGCCGGGGAGCTTCCCCGCCTTGCGCACGGTGAGCACGCCGACCTGGTGCTGGGCGGCGATGCCCCCGGCCAGTGCGAAGCCCCGGGCCTCGATGCCGGCGACCGCGTCGAACCCGGCTCCGACCGCGAACGGAGCCGCGAGTGCTTCGCACACGCGGCCGAACGCGACGGCGTCGGAGAACACCGGCGTCACGTCACGGAAGAGCACCCCCGGCTTCGGGAAGTCCGGTACGAGGGCGGTGAGGCGTTCGACGAGTGCAGCTGCGGTTTCGGTCACCCGCCAACGGTACGGGAGGCCCGGGGTGCGTCCGACACGTCGGCGCACGGTGCGAGGGTGGTCGCCTCGTGCGGGGCCGACCGATCGCGGCACAGTGCGGGTTCGGTCGGACGGTTTGCCGCAGGTGGCTCGGTGCGAGGTTGTTTCCTCGCACCGAGCCGTTCAGTCCGCACGGGCTTCGGAACGACGCACTGTGCGTGCGTGCTTGACGCCGACGACAGCGCCGGCGCCGCAGCGCCGCAGCGCCGCGGGTCAGCGCCACATCCGCATGGCGGCGCCCTGGGTGATCCAGTCGGCCTCGCGCTGCTGGCGTTCGCGCTCCATGCGGGCCAACGTGGCGAGGTCGACCTCGGGCCGCTCCTTGCGGGTGCGTCGGCTCCAGATGATGAGCGACATCCCGACTCGGAGTGCGATGCGGTCGGCGAGTGAGACCCGGCGGCGCACCGCGCGGGTATCGGGTGGACGGGTGGTGGTCTTCGTGGACACGGTGTTCCCCTTCAGGGCACGGCAGAGCTGCCCGGGTGTCGGGCAGGACGAATCCGCCCGGGTTGCGGGCAGTAGGAAATGAATGCGTGAGAATGCACTCCGGGATGGTCCGGAAAGGTTCGGACAACGATCGCGGAATGCTCGTCGACACCGAGAGCGTCGCACTGTCCACCGACATTCTTCCGGCGTCGTCCGCGCAGATCGGACGGCACGCACCAACGTGCCGTCGAGCCGCTCAGCGGATGAACGAACCGGTGCTGCGCGAGCCTGATCGGCTCAGCGCAAGGTGCCCGGAGGCACAGGTGTCAGGAGAGTGGGACGCCCCGGGTCAGCGGACGCGGAACGGGGTACCGACGCGTCCACGGATTCCACGGAACGGAGTGGTTGCGGAGATCATCATGGTCGGCCCCCTTTCGGTCTCGAGCTGGCGGAGTCGTCCGGGTCGAATGTTCGACCGTTCGCGACGAGTGAACACTATCGGCACCGCAATTCGGAGCGCAACCCCTTTTCCGGAAAACATCCGGAATTGCATTCCCGAACAGGCTGATCACGGTGCGAGGTTCGTGTTCTCGTGTCGACGAGCAGGCCCCGTGCCGAGTTCCCGGCGTGCACCGGAGCCGGGCCTCCCGGCTGCACCGTGCGTCGTCCGCGGACCGGTGGCAGCCCGCGCGCTCGGTGCGGGATCACAGGCCTGCACGGTGCGGGCAACCTCGCACCGTGTGACGGAGCACGCACGGCGCGCGGCGGCGGCGCGCAGCGCAACACCGCGGCGGTCCGCGCACGCCGAAGGCCCGGTACCGAATCGGTACCGGGCCCTCGTTGTGCGTGCGACCGGACTAGACCGCCGCGTGCTCCGCGACGCTCGCCGTCAGGGCATCGCCCTCGACGTCGATCCGCACGGTGTCACCCGCGGTGACCCCGCCCTCGACCACCAGGGTCGCGATGCGGTCGTCGACCTCGCGCTGGATGAGCCGACGGAGCGGGCGGGCGCCGTACTCCGGCTCGTACCCGTGCTCGGCGAGCCAGTCGACCGCCGCGTCGGACACCGACAGGAGCATGTCCTGTGCGACCAGCCGGAGCGCCGTGTCCTGCAGCAGCAGCGACACGATCGACGCGATCTGGGACCGGTCGAGCTTGCGGAACAGCACGATCTCGTCGATGCGATTGATGAACTCGGGCCGCATCGCCTCGCGCAGCTTGCCCATGACGCGGGCCCGCAGGTCGTCTTCGGCGTAGCCGTCCGTCGCGCCGACCGGGGAGAACCCGAGCGCTCCCGAGCGGGAGGCGAGGAACTCCGAGCCGATGTTCGACGTCATGATGACGACCGTGTTCCGGAAGTCGACCGTCCGCCCCTGCCCGTCGGTGAGCCGCCCGTCGTCGAGGACCTGCAGCAGCAGGTTGAAGACGTCCGGGTGGGCCTTCTCGACCTCGTCGAGCAGGATCACCGAGTACGGGTTGCGGCGGACACGCTCGGTGAGCTGGCCGGCCTCGTCGTAGCCGACGTACCCGGGAGGGGCACCGACCAGGCGGGAGACGGTGTGGCGTTCGCCGAACTCGCTCATGTCGAAGCGGAGCATGGCGGACTCGTCACCGAACAGCGACGACGCCAGGGCCTTCGCGAGTTCGGTCTTGCCGACACCCGTCGGGCCGAGGAACAGGAAACTGCCCACCGGACGACGCGGGTCGCCCATGCCGGTCCGGCTGCGCCGTACCGCCTTGGCGATCGCCCGCACGGCGTCGTCCTGGCCGACGACTCGGTCGTGCAGCTCGGACTCGAGCGCGGCGAGCCGCGTCTTGTCGGCCGAGCCGAGGCGGGTCACCGGGATCCCGGTGGCACGTGACACCACGGCGGCGATGTCGGCCTCCGTGATCGACGTGTCCGCGGATTCCTGACGGGAGGCGCGGGTCGCGTCCGCCGACGAGGCGGCGGTGATCCGGGCCTCCAGTCCGACGATCTCGTCGCGCAGGTCGGACGCTTCCTCGTAGTGCTCCTCGGCGACCGCGCGGTCCTTGCGGGCCGTCAGGTCGGCGACCTGGGCACGCAGTGCCTCGACGTCGACGTCGCCCGACAGGGCGAGGCGACGGCGTGCACCGGCCTGGTCGATGAGGTCGATGGCCTTGTCCGGCAGGTGTCGGTCGGTCACGTAGCGGTGCGAGAGCTCGACGGCGGCGCGGAGTGCCTCGGGCGTGTAGGCGACGCCGTGGTGCTCCTCGTAGCGCGGGGCGAGGCCGGTCAGGATCGCGACGGCGTCCTCGACGTTCGGCTCCCCCACCGTGACGGGCTGGAACCGGCGCTCGAGCGCGGCGTCCTTCTCGATCCGGCGGTACTCGTTGAGTGTCGTCGCGCCGACCAGGTGCAGCTCGCCGCGGGCGAGTCGGGGCTTGAGGATGTTGCCGGCGTCCATCGAGCCGCCCTCGCCGCCGCCACCGGCGCCGACGACGGTGTGGAGCTCGTCGACGAAGACGATGAGCTCGTCGGCGTGCGCCGCGATCTCGTCCATCGCCTTGGTGAGGCGCTCCTCGAAGTCGCCGCGGTAGCGGGTGCCGGAGAGCATGCCGGGCAGGTCGAGTGCGACGACCCGCTTGCCCTGCAGCAGGGCGGGGACGTCACCGTCGACGATGCGCTGGGCGAGGCCCTCGACGATCGCGGTCTTGCCGACGCCGGGTTCACCGATCAGCACCGGGTTGTTCTTGGTGCGGCGGAGCAGGATCTCGACGGTCTGCTCGATCTCGTCGGCGCGGCCGATCACCGGGTCGACGTGTCCGTCGCGGGCGCGCTCGGTCAGGTCGGTGCCGAACTGGTCGAGCGTCGGGGTGTCGCTGTCGGTCGCCTGGTCGGTGCCGACGGCGTCGTTGGTTCCTGGCATGGGGCGCCCCTCTCGTGCTGCTGCCGCGGCCTGCTGGGCGTAGTCCTGCATGACCTGCGGGGTGATCCCGGCGCTGGCGAGCAGCTGGCCGGTCACGGTCTCCTGGTCCATCACGAGCGCGAAGAAGACGTGCTCGGGGTCGGTGTAGGTGCTGCCGAAGCCCCGCGCGGCCTGCGTCGCCTCGACGAGGATGCGCTGGGCGGTGCCGGTCAGCGCCGGGCGGCCGGGCTGCTCGGCGAGCGGCTCGTGCGCCATCGGCAGGCGCTGCTCGATCTCCTCGGCGAGTCGCTGGGGATCGACCCCGGCGGAACGCACGACGGCGTCGAACGGTTCGGTGCGGACGAGCACGTGCAGGATGTGCAGTGCGTCGATCTCGCGCTGCCCCTGCGCGACCGCGAACTCGGCGGTGTGCTGGAGCAGCTCGTGGGTCCGGCGGCTGAGCAGCCGGGTGATGTCGACCGGTCGACCGAACGCGCGGACGCGCTGCTGGTCACCGGTGCGCTGTGCCGCGAGCAGGCGGGCGAGGAACTCGTCGAACGAGTCGTTGCTACCGGTCGGGCCGAACGTCTCTGGCAAAGGGACCTCCTGGGGAACTTGAGTGCCTTCGACTCAATGCAACGCAGGAGGGTCCGGGTCATTCCCGGGTGCCGAAAAAACTTGCGGCGACTCGACTCAGGTCCGCGCGATGGGTGCGGCGACCGCCTCGGTGATCCGTGCGAGGTCGGTCGGTGCCACCTCGACGTCGAAGCCGCGACGTCCGCCGGACACGAAGATGCTCGCGTACGACAGCGCCGACTCGTCGAGCACGGTGCGGAGCCGGGTCTTCTGGCCGACCGGGCTGATCCCGCCGACCACGTAGCCCGTGCGCTTCTCGGCGAGGGCGGGATCGGCCAGCGTCGCCTTCTTGCCGCCGACCGCGGCGGCGATCGCCTTGAGGTCGAGCCGGTTCGCCACCGGCACGATCGCGACGGCGAGGGTGCCGTCGACGGAGACGACGAGGGTCTTGAAGACCTGCTCCTCGCGCAGCCCGAGGGCGGCGGCCGCCTCTTCTCCGAAGTTGGTGGCGCTCTCGTGGTGCTCGTACACGTGCGGCGTGTACGGGACCCCGGCCGCCTCGAGCGCGACGGTCGCTGGGGTGCTCGGCGAACCTGCGGTCATGCCGTGATCCTCCCCCGCCGCACCTTCCGGTCCTCGACGGCACGCGGGCGTTACGCTGAACGGACCATGACCGCCGTCCTGCTGCTGCTCCGCGCCACCGCCGCGCTGGTGCTCGGCGACCCGGCCGCCGGGGTGCTGCCCCTGCTGGCCGTCGCGGCACTCGGGCTGACCGCGGTCGCCGTGACCGTCGTCGTCGCCCGGCTGCTCGTCGCGGTGCTGGCAGCCGTCCTCGGGGTCGGATCGGCGTCCGTGTCGGACCGGTCGGCGGTACCCGACCTGGTCACCCGGATCGGGTGGAGCCACCCCGACGCGGACGGCCACGTCCGCTCACGGGCACCGGGGGTCGCGACCCCGGCCTGACCACCGACCGGTGGCCGGGCCGCTCGCGCACCCCGCTGACCCACCACCGATCGGAACCGTCATGGACCTGTCCACCCTGCCCCTCGTCGGCCCGCTGCTGCACGGCGGCGCGGACCTCGTCACCGCCCTCACCGCGGCGCTCTCCCCCGTCGCCGGCTCGTTCGCCGCGGCGATCGCCGTCGTGCTCCTCACCCTGGCCGTCCGCCTGGTGCTCGTCCCGCTGTCCGTGCTGCAGGTGCGGGCGGAGCGGGACCGCCGGCGCCTCGCACCACAGCTCGCGGCGCTGCGGAAGCGGTACGGCCGCGACACCCAGCGCCTGCAGCGGGCGATGCAGCAGCTGTACACCGACGAGAAGGTCTCGCCGCTGGCCGGCTGCCTGCCCGTCCTGGCGCAGGCACCCGTCGTGTCGCTCGTCTACGCCCTGTTCACGCACGCCTCGATCGGCGGCACCGCGAACGCCCTGCTGGAGGCGACGCTCGTCGGGGTTCCACTCGGCCACTCGCTCGTCGTCACCCTGACGTCGCCGCTGTGGGTGCACGCCTGGGTGGTGCTGGTCCTGCTGGCGGTGCTCGCGGTCGTCGTCGAGCTCAGCCGCCGGTCGAACGCCCACTGGAACCCGGTGCCGGCACCGGAGCCGGGCGTCCCCGGCGCCGCCGCGACCGCCGCCGTGGGTCGGTACGTGCCGTTCGTCACGGTCGTCTTCGCGGCGATCGCACCGCTCGCCGCCGCGCTCTACGTCGTGACGAGTGCGGCCTGGACCTCCGGCGAACGCGCCGTGCTGCGACGGGTGGTCCGCTAGCCGCCCTGGCCCTCCTGCTGCGGTCCCTGGTCGACCGGGTCGTACTCGGTGCCGCGGCCCTGCTCCTCGTCGGCGGTCGGCACGTGGCGTTCCGTGCCGGCACCGCCGGGGCTGGTCGCGACGTAGTCGGCCTCGCCGGACTGGGTGTCGTGGCTCAGCGGCTCGAGGGTCTCGGCGTCGGCGTCGTGCTGCGGCATGGGGTCGGTGCTCATGCACCACGCCTACTCCCTCGTTCTGGGTGCGCGCGCACGGCTCGGCGGTGCCACGATGGACCTGTCCACGCGACCGGCAGAGCGGGAGTGCGCATGGCCCACGACGACGTGGCAGCGGAACGGGCACGGCTCGAGGCCGTCGCCTGGGGAGCAGGATCGAGCCCGGCGGACGCGGCGCGCGCCCGGATCGCCCTGCAGGACCTGGAACGCGGACGGCGACCCCGCGCGCGTGCGGTCGCGACGGCGCGGGATTCCCTGCCGGGAGGCCCGGATCCGGTCCGCACGTCCGTCCCGTCCGCGACGGGGTCGGGTCCAGGGCACGCGTCCGTACCCACGCAGGTGCCCGCGCCCGGTCCCGTGTCCTCGCCCGCCGGCGTGGCTGCCGTGCCTGCTGGAGCCGACGTGTCGGAGGTGACCGACGGCGGTGGGGGCGACCACGTCGACGACGCGCGGGGCGTCGGCGGGGACGAGCCGGGCCTCCAGGCCGAGCCGACCGGACGGACCCGGTGGCGGCGGTGGTTGTGGACGGAGCGGCCACGCGCCTGGATCGCGGGCGGCGCGGCCGCGGCGGTGGGCGTCGCGTTCGCCGCCGGGACGCTCGTCGGGACCGCGCGACCGGACGTCGTCGCAGCGCCGAGCGTCACGCCGACAGCGGGGACGATCACGCTCGAACAGCTGCTCGACGTCCCGCAGACGTACGCCGACCAGCTGCCGGGGCCGGTCGCTGCGCCGGTGAGTCTCCACACGACGCGACTGGTCTTCACGAACCGGGCGCTCGACGGCGGGACCGCCGAGACGCCCTGGAACGTCTGGGCCGGCATCGGGACCGACCGGTCGACGATCTGCCTGGTGGCGACGGCGGACCGCATCGAGTCATCGACGGCGTGTTTCCCGCGGCAGGCGGCGCTGCACGGATCGGTGTCCATGTCGGCGCAGTCCAGGAGCGGCACGTTGACGATCGAGCTGCGCGGCGGCGGGGTCCAGGGCCGGGTGACGAACGAGTACTGAGCGGGCGATCAGTACCTGAGTGTTCCGTTGGAGCGCTCCGATGTATTTGCTGGATGCCCTCGCGAGAGTCGTTCCATCGTGCAACACTGGATGAGCGCACTCGTCGTGGAGTCGTACCCACATCATCCACATCCGCCAGCGAGCGCGCCCCGCAGACCCTCCCGGTCACCGCCGTCAGAACGAACGGCATCGTCGCGCGCTCCACCGTGCCTCGGAGGAGGTCAGCAGCGTGTCCACCAACACCACCACCTCGGCCGTGTCGACCCACACGCGGCCGATCACCGTCACCAGCCAGTCCATCGTCGGCATCGCCGTGCTCGGACTGGCCACGTTCTTCGCCATCACCACCGAGCTCATGCCCGTCGGGCTGCTCGGCACGATGAGCGCCGACCTCGGAGTGACCGAGGCCACCATGGGCATCGTCATCACCGTGTACGCCGCGGCCGTCGCGCTCCTCGCGCTGCCGCTCACCGCGTTCACCGCGAAGCTGCCCCGCAAGACCGTGCTCGTCGCCACGCTCGTCGGCTACACCGTGTCGAACCTGATGGTCGCGCTCGCGCCGTCGTTCGCCGTGGTCTGCGCCGGACGCGTCGTCGGCGGCATCGCGCACGCACTGTTCTTCTCGGTCGCCTCGGCGTACGCCACCCGGATCGTGCCACCGCGGCTGGCCGGGCGCGCGATCGCGTTCGTGTACTCGGGCAGCTCGCTCGGGTTCGTGCTCGGTGTGCCCGTCGCGACCTGGGTGGCGCAGCACATCGGCTGGCGCCAGGCCGTGTTCTCCGTCGGTGTCGCCGCAGCGGCACTCGCGGTCGTCGCCCTGCTGTTCCTCCCCGCCGTCCGCGGTGCCTCGTCGCCGCACACCGGGTCGCCGAAGGCCTGGGCGCGCACCGGACTGCTGTCCGTCGTGATCGCCGACATGCTCCTGTTCGGCGGGCACTACGTCGTCTACACCTACATCGGGCCGTACGCGATCGACGCCGGGCTCGACGCCGGCATGGTCAGCGGGGCACTGCTCGTGCTCGGTGGCACCGGTGTCGTCGGGCTCTGGCTCGCCGGCATGTTCGTCGACCGTGCGCCCCGGCAGACGCTGATCGCCTCGGTCGCCGTGATGGTCGTGGCCTTCGCGACGATGCCGTTCGTGCACGGCTCCCTGATGGGGACGATGGTCGTCGCGGGCATCTGGATGGCCGCGAACGGCACGACCGGCACGCTCTTCATGGCCGCGGCGATCCGTGCCGGAGGCGTCTCCCCCGACATCGCGGGCGCGCTGGTCAACGGGGCGTCGAACATCGGCATCGCCGGTGGTGCGGCGTTCGGCGGGCAGGCCCTCGGGATCGTCGGGCTGCAGTACCTGCCGTTCGCCGGTGCCGCGGTGCTGGTCGGGGCGCTCGGGGTCGTCGTGCTGGCGCGCCGCGGGTTCCCGGTGCACTCGCACGCGCAGGAGCACCTGTCCACCTCGTCCATCGAGGCCATCACGTCGTCGCTCGCGGTCGTCACCACGTCGGTGCCGGTCGTCGGGCGGGCGATCCAGACGGTCACGGGGTCGATCGGTGTCGTCACGGGTTCGGTGCGGCGGCCGCGGACGCGGTAGAGGCGGTGCGGTGCCCGGGCCGCGGGCGCGGGTGCGTTCGCCGAGTGGTCGCGACATGCCGTTGGCGTGGCGTCGGGGTCGCACGAACTGTCGTCTGACAGGTCGGCGGGCGACGGTTTCTGACCCCTCGGCGTCCCCGCGGCGGCGCGTTGTGCGCTTGCGGCGGACGCGCGCGGTGCCCGGCCCCCGAGTGGTCACGACATGCCGTTGGCGTGGCGTCGGCGTCGCACGATCTGTCGTCTGCGGGGTCGGCGGGCGACAGTTCGTGACCCCTCGGCGAACGCGGGCGGCGTGTTGTGCGACCGCGGCGGGGGCGTGCGGCCCGGCGCCGAGTGGTCACGACATGCCGTTGGCGTGGCGTCGGCGTCGCACGATCTGTCGCCTGACGGGTCGGCGGGCGACGGTTCGTGACCCCTCGGCGGACGCGGGCGGCGTGTTGTGCGACCGCGACCGCGACCGCCGCCACCGCGCCCGCAGCCCGGTCAGTCCTGCAGGTGGTCCGTGCGGCGGCGGTTGCGCACCGCGCGGTAGGTCAGCAGCGCCGCACCGAGCAGCACGAGCACCCCGGCGGCGATGAGCCCCGGCCCGAGGTCCGCCCCCGTGTACGCCAACGGTCCACCGTCCCCCGCGTCGCCCTGGCCCGAGACCGGCGCGGAGCCAGAGCCCGAGCCGGCAGCAGGGCTGGTCGGAGCCGCCGAAGCAGAGCCACTCGGCGACGGCGACGGAGCAGGAGCAGGCGCCGGACCCGCCGCGGCCCGCACCACGAACGCCAGCGGCGTCGCGGCCCCGGACTCCGGGGTGACGACGGTCGCCGTCTCGGCCCCCTCGACGTCGACCGAGACGGCGTACTCCGTCGTGGGCTCCAGGCCGGTCAGGTCGAACGCACCGTCGTCGTCCGTGACGACCGACACGGGATCGCCGGACTGCGGGTCCGTCGGAGTCGCGACGACCTCGACGTCCGGAACGGGTTCGCCGTTCGTGTCGGTGACCGTGCCGGGCTGGTCGGTCGTGACCTCGGCTGCGGGGGCTGCGGAGGCGAACGGCAGGTCAGACGAAGCACGCTCGCCGGCGACGGCCGTCACACCGGTGTTCGAGGTCGCCCCGGTCGCCCCCGGCGCCGGTCGTTCGGTCCGGACGGTGTACGTGCCCGCCGCGGTGGCGAAGACGTAGCGACCGTCGGCATCGGTCTCCGTCGATGCGACCACGATGCCCGTGCCGTCGACGAGCTCGACCACTGCGCCGGCGGGCACGGGTGCACCGTCGAGCGAGACCACACCCGCGACCGTCGCGACGACGGCGGCCGGGGCGTCGATCTCGTCGGGGACCGCGGGTGCCGCGTCGACGTCGCCGGTCGTGATGGTCACGGGTGGCTCGTCGGCGACGGACACGTCGAGCTCGGTGTCCGCCGGCAGGTCCGAGCCGGTGTAGACGCCGTCGCTGTTCGTCGTCGTGTCGACGAGGACGTCCCCGGAGTCCGGATCGGTGATGACGACCTCGAGGTTCGAGACCGGTCGGCCGTCCTCGTCGACCACGGTGCCGATGACCGACACGGTGTCCTCCGGCGACGTGAACGCGAAGTCGGCCTGCTGGTCCACACCGCCCGGTGAGCCTGCCTGGGCGAGGGAGACCCTCGTGGGCTGGTCAGGGCCCTCGGCACCGTTCGGCGGGGTGATCTCGACGCGGTAGTTCGCAATCACCGGCAGCTGCGGGAACGCGTAGGTGCCGTCGGGGTTGGTGGTCGTCGTGTAGACGGTGCCGCGCGGAGCGGTGACGCGGACGATCGCCCCGGGGATCGGCGCTCCGTCGAGGGTCGCCGTGCCGGTGATCGCGGCGGTGCGGTTGGCGAACCAGGTCTGGTACACCGGGAACCCGCTGCGCTGCTGGTACGTGATCGTCAGGCTGGTGAGCGACACGGTCGGCGTGAACCACGCCGTGGCACCGGCGGTGTCGACCGCGCCGGTGTTGCCCGTCAGGGTCCGGGTGGCCGGGTCCCAGGTGGGCCGGTCCTGCCCGGTCGTGCCGTCGGGGTCGGCGGTGCACGACGGCCCTCCGGCGACGGCGGCCGAGCACGAGTTGTAGGAGCTCACGTAGCCGAGCTGCTCCGCGGTCGCGGCGCCACCCCCGGAGACCGTGGCCGAGATGGTCGCCCGGTCCGCGTCGACGTCGCCGAGCACGAACGACCAGCTCTGGGCACCCGGCGTCGGCTCGGCGAACGTGTAGGTGGTCGTCGAGGCGCCGGTCGTGGGCGAGTCGACGTTCGGCCGCTGGTTCATGTAGGTCTTGCCGCGGCTGGTCCCGTAGACCGCGCCCGACGGGGTCGACGCCGACTGCCAGGTCGATGCCCCGCTGACGACGGTCGACTGCCGGGAGTCCGACGTGAAGGTCGTCTCGGGGAACCCGGCGAGCGTCATCGTGCCGGTGTAGGCCCGGCTCGCTCCGCTGAGGGTGAAGGTCCCCCAGTTGCCGACCGGCTCCGCCGACGCACTCGTCGCGCCGCCGATCGCGAGTCCTGCTCCGAGCGCCAGGGCCGTCAGCCCAGCCGTGACCGCGCGCCAGCGCTGCATGTGTACTCCCCTGCTGTGGCGCCGGAGAACCCGACACCCCCTCAGACTATCCAGCGGGCGAGGCTCGTGTCCGGGGCACGACACGAGCAAGAAGGTCCCGCCGAGTGGTCACGACCTGCCGCGTGCCGGTCGCCGGGTGGCCGAGAAGTGTCGGCTGGAGGGCCGCCGGACGACAGTTCGTGACCACGCGACCAAACCGAACGGCGCGTCAGGAACCGCCAGCACCGCAGCCCAGCGCCACCAGGGCGTCGAGCGCCGCGACCTGGCCGGCCACCACCAGCTCCCGCGCCTCGTCGAGGCCGACCCACCGTGCGTCGTCCACCTCGGGCACCTCCACGAACCGCCCCGACCCGCGCGGCAGCTCGAGCCGCACGGTGTTGCTCCGCACGGTGTCGACCGAGAATCCCGACGCCCGTGCCGCGAAGACCCGCACGCGCTTGCCCGACGCCTGCCGGAACTCCCCCAGGTCGGTCAGGTCCGCGGCGGTCACCGGTGCGGGCACGCCGATCTCCTCGGCGAACTCGCGCAGCGCGGTGCCGAGCGGCTCCTCGCCCGCCTCGACCAGCCCCTTCGGGATCGACCAGGCACGCGGCCGGTTCCGCCAGAACGGCCCGCCCATGTGCGCGAGGAAGACCTCGGGCCCGGACGGACCGGTCCGGTGCAGCAACAGTCCGGCGCTCACGACCACGTCCCGAGACTACGCAGACCCGGCCGGGAGGCCCGGATCACCACACACGCGCCGCGCACCACCCGACGTGCCCGGTTCCACCGCCGGTTCCCCACGTCCGCGCCGGGAGTACCGTGTGGCGCACGGAGCGCCGTGTGACGCCCCCGGAGGACCTGCGATGGAGGAGGCCGATCGGGATGGACGAACGATGGACGACGGTGACGCTGGCCGCGGACGCCGCGATGCCGCACGACGAGGCGCTGCGGTGGATCGCCGCCCGCGCGGACAGCGGGATCGAGCGGATCCGGATCATCGGTGCCGACCCGGCGATCGAGGGCCCCCGACCGGTCGCCGACCGCCTGGCCGAGGCCGCTCGTGCCGCCCTGCCCGGAGTCACCGTCGAGGTGCACCGGCACGCCGGACCGTTCGCCACCGCTCTGGTCGAGGAGTCCGAAAGCGGCGATCTGCTGGTGATCGGGACCTTCCGGAGCCGACGGGGTTCGACCGCCGGCGGCGACCCGGCGCGGGTCGCGGTCCGCGCGGCCGTGCCGACCGTGATCGTCCCCGAGGGCCCGCACCCGATCGACGGCGACGTGGTGCTGGCCGTCGAGGAACCCATCGACGAACGGGCCGTCTCGATCGCCGTCGCAGAGGCCGTCCGGCTGCACCGACGACTGACGCTGCTCCGGGCGTGGGAGATGCCCGTGCTCACCCGGACCGGACTCACCGACTTCGCCGAGGATCCCCTGCGGTGGCGCGCCCGGAACGCCGAACTGCTGCAGCGGGTCACCGAGGACCTGACCGCGCGGTTCCCGGCGGTGCGGATCCGGCCGCTGCTCGTCGAGGGACACCCGGGGCACGCCATCGCCTCGCGCACCCGGCGGGCGTCGCTCGTGGTGCTCGGACGGGGACACGTGCGGGTGCTGTCCGGCGCACTCCTCCACGACGTGGTCCGTGAGACGGCGGCACCGGTGTGCGTCGTCCCTCCGGCGGCGCACACGGACAGCGCGGGGTCCGGACGGGTCAGCCGGCGAGTTCCCGGATCGCGTCGGCCATCTGGTCGGTGAGGTACGCGACACCGCGGCCGTTCGGGTGCAGGGCGCCGGCCTTGAGGTCGATGCGTCGCAGGTCGCTCGAGCCGGTCAGGCTGACGCCGGCGACGTAGCGCTCGTCCGCCGGGGCGCAGGCCGAGTGGGACTCGGTGCGTTCGAGGACGTCGACGAACCGCACCCCGGCGGCGTCGGCGGCGGATGCGGACACGGCGTCGAGCTCCTCCTGCACACCGTGCAGGTACGCCACGTCGTCGTCGGTGAACGGGAAGGTGTCCGAGGGGAACGACCCCGCGAGCGTGCCGAGGTCGAGCGCCGAGCGGAAGCAGCCCTTCGCCGGGGTGTGCTCGGCGTCCGGGAAGATCGCCGGGTACCCGAGGAACACGACGACGGCGTTCGGCGCGGCCCGTTGCACCGCTGCGAGGGTGTCGGCGATCCCGAGCGCGACCCGCGACTGGATCTTCACGCTGAGCTGGTCCTCACCGTCCTGCACGAGCGTGCTCTCGCACGACGGCGCGTCGCGTCCGGAGAACACCGGGCCGTCGGCCGAGATCGCCAGGCACGACGCGGCGGTGCCGAACAGGTCCGCGTCGTTGCCGCCGATCGTCAGGGTCACGAGCCGGGTGCGCGACGACAGCGACTCGATCTGGGGTGGGACGCCCGTGAACTGGTGTCCGGTCATGACGTCCTCGCTGGTGGCGCCCGCGCACGTGACGTCGGTCAGGTCGAGGCCGAACCGCGCCGCGAGCCGGTGCGGGTAGTCACGGGCCGACTGCACGCACGCGCTCGTGGGCAGCCGCGTCCGGTCGCCGAGTCCGTAGCCGGCGGAGTACGAGTCACCGAGGGCGACGTACTCGCTGCCGGGCGGGAGGTCGGCGAGCGATTCGGTCGGGTCGTCCGGCACCGGGTAGGGCTGCGGGACGGGCCACATCGGCGCGGCCGACGCGGGTTCCACCGGCCCCGGTGTCGCGACACCGGCCACCACCAGCCCGACGACGGCGACCGCCGCCAGGGCGGCGAGCAGCGTCGTACGGGCGGTGCGGAGCAGTTGCGGCCTCCGGGCGGGTGCGGCGGATCGGTCGGTCGGGTGGGGTCGGTCGGTGGGGCGGGACGGGCTCAGCGGCGTCCGAGTCGGCGTTCGCCACCGCTGCCGGTGCGGTACTCCAGCCCGTAGTGCTGGAACAGCTCGGGCTCGGTCGCGGCGTCGAGCTCCCCGTCGGTCGAGATCGACGGGGCGTCCTTGACGAGCTTCTTCGGGAACGTCACGCGCAGGTGCTTCGGGGCGACGGTGGCGCCGAACAGCGGGACGAAGACGAGCTTCTGGAACCCGACCATGCCGGTGGTCAGGGCACCGAACGCCGGCTCGGACGTGGCGGTGTCGTAGTAGATGCTCTCGAGCGTGCCGACCTTGTCGTCGGCCTCGTCGACGACCGGCAGACCGATCCAGTCACGGATGTTCGCGGCTTCGAACACGAAGGACTCCCTCCGAGCGTCCGGCAGGTCCGGGTGGCTCTCGGTCGACGCTACCGCCCGGCCGCCTGAGCGGTCACCCGGAGCCGGTCCACCGCGCCGAGCACGTCGTCCGCGGTCACGGCCAGGATCGCCGGATCCGGGTCCTCGGCGAAGACGTCGCCGCGACGGACCGAGGCGTCGGTGAGCACGATGTGCGGACCGGTCGACGGCGGGCCCCACGCCTCGGGCGGGGCCGGGCCGAACAGCACGACCGACGGCACCCCGTACGCGGACGCCAGGTGCGCAGCGCCGGTGTCCACCGTGACGACGAGCCGCGCCGCGGCGATCACCGCGGCGAAGGCCTGCAGGTCCAGGGTGCCGGCCAGGACCGCCTCCGGCGCCAGGCCGGCCGCGTCGGCGACGGCACGGGCGCGCACGACGTCGTCCGAGCCTCCTGTCAGGACCACGTCGGCACCGCGCGCCCGGAGCCCGCGCACCACGTCGGCGAAGCGGTCCGTCGGCCAGTGCCGCGCACCGTGGAAGGCGCCCACGTGCACGACGGCCGCGTCGGCGACCACCGGCGGCTCGGCGGGGCGGTCGATGTGCACCTCGGTGGCGTCCGCCTGGATGCCGTGCCACGTGAGCAGGTCCGCCCAGCGGTCGCGCTCGTGCACGTCGTCCGGCCACTCCGGGCCCTCGTAGTCGTGGGTCGGGTCGGCGTGCCCGATGACCCGGCGCGGGGCGAGCGCGGCGACGAGGTCCGAGGACTCCGGGCCGGCGCCGTGCAGGTTGACGGCGATGTCGACGGCACCGTGCGGCACCGCGATCGGGTGGTCGAGACCGTGCTGGGCCAGGTGGACGTCCACCGCCGGCACGAGTTCGACGACCGGCGACAACCACGCCGTGGTGGCCAGGGTGATGCGGTGGTCGGGGAACGCGCGGCGGAGCGCGTGCAGTGCGGGGACGGCGACGAGCAGGTCGCCGAGCTTGATGGCACGGAGGACGAGCAGTTCCGGGCGTCCGTCGGGTTCGGGCAGCTTCTCGAGGGCGGTCACCGCCGCGACGGTAGACCCGACACGCTGACGGTCCTGCCGGGACCGCGCTCCGCGGCTCTTCCTGGGGCGGTCCCCGGCCGTGGACCGGTAGTCACGGAGCATGGCCCTCGCACCGGACCGCGTCATCCGCGGCCTGCTCCTCGACCGCGACGACACCCTCGTGGTGGACGTCCCGTACAACGCCGACCCGCACCTGGTCGTCCCGGTCCCCGGTGCCCGCCGCGCCGTCGACCGGGCGCGTGCCGCCGGGTTGCAGCTCGGCGTCGTCACGAACCAGTCGGTGATCGCGAAGGGCATGGCCACGCGCGAAGAGGTCGACGCCACCAACGCCAGGGTCGACGAGCTCGTCGGCCCGTTCGACGTGTGGTGCGTCTGCCCGCACGACGCCGGTGACGACTGTGCCTGTCGGAAGCCCCGGCCCGGGATGGTCCTCGACGCCGCCGAGCGGCTCGGCATCCCGCCGGAGTCGATCGTCGTCGTCGGAGACATCGGCGCCGACGTGCAGGCTGCCCGGAACGCCGGCGCGCAGGGGATCCTCGTGCCCACCCCGCGCACCCGCGCCCAGGAGATCGACGAGGCCGACACCGTCGCCGCGGACCTGGACGAGGCCGTCACCCTGGTGCTCGAGCACGTCGGCAGCGTGGCGGACCGGGCGTGAACGCCGGTCGGCGCGTCCTCGTCGCCCGGCTCGACTCGTTCGGCGACGTCCTGGTCGCCGGCCCCGCGGTGCGCGCGGTCGCCGCCGGTGCCGCGCACGTGACGATGCTGTGCGGACCGCAGGGGGCGCCGGCCGCCGACCTGCTGCCCGGCATCGACCGGGTGCGGGTGTGGGCGGCACCGTGGGTCACCGAGACCGCACGCCCGATCGACGACGCCCTGCTCGCCGAGTTCCGCGCGCTGGTCGCCGAGGAACAGCCCGACGAGGCCGTCGTCCTGACGTCCTTCCACCAGTCGCCCCTGCCCCTCGCGCTGCTCCTGCGCCTGGCCGGGGTCCCCCGGGTCTCCGGGGCCTCGGTCGACCACCCCGGGTCGCTGCTCGACGTGCGGCTGCGCCCCGGCGAGGACCTGCCCGAGGACCTCCCCGAGCCCGAGCGCGCGCTGCGGATCGCCGAGGCGGCCGGGTTCCGGCTGCCGCCGGACGACGACGGGAGGCTCGCGGTGCGCCACGACGCCGTCCCGCCCCCGCCCGTGGCCGGCCTCGACCGCTACGTGGTCGTCCACCCCGGAGCCAGCGTCCCGGCACGGTCGTGGCCGGAGTCCCACCACCGTGCGCTCGTCGCCGCCTACGCCGAGCGCGGCGTCCCCGTCGTCGTCACCGGCTCCCCCGGCGAACGCGCGCTGACCGCCGCCGTGGCGGGTGACACCGGCATCGACCTCGGCGGCCGCACCAGCCCCGCCGAACTCGCGGCCGTCCTCGCCGGCGCCGAGGTCGTCGTCGTCGGGAACACCGGTCCGGCCCACCTCGCCGCGGCCGTCGGGGCGCCCATCGTGAGTCTGTTCTCGCCGGTCGTCCCCGCCGTGAAGTGGGCGCCGTACGCCCCGCTCGTCGAACTGCTCGGCGACCAGGACGCACCGTGCCGGCTCAGCCGCGCTCGCGAGTGCCCGGTCCCCGGCCACCCGTGCCTGTCCGGAGTGCGCATCGCGGACGTCCTGGAGGCCCACGAGCGGCTCCTCGACCGCGTTTCGCGGACTGATCGGAGAAGTCTGCGGGGCGGCCCAGAAGGCGCTGCGTAGCGTGCGCCACTGCTTCTCCTGCTCCTTCTCCTGCTGCTCCGGCAGCGGTGGGGAGCGACCCCATCGACACCGACCGGAAGGCCCTGCATGCGGATCCTCGTGTGGCACGTGCACGGCGGCTGGATGGACGCCTTCGTCCGCGGCCAGCACGAGTACCTCATCCCGACCACCCCGGCGCGCGACGCCTGGGGACTCGGTCGCGGCGGGCGCGCCTGGCCGGACTCCGCGATCGAGATCGACCCGGCCGACGTCGCCGAGGCCGAGGTCGACGTGGTCGTCCTGCAGCGCACCGAGGAGCTCGAGGAAGCCCGACGTCTGCTCGGCGACCGTGACGTCCCGATCGTCTTCGTGGAGCACAACGCGCCCCGGGTCGACGTGCCGAACAGCCTGCACCCGATGCGCGACCGCGACGACCTGACGATCGCGCACGTGACGCACTGGAACGCCCTGATGTGGGACTGCGGCACCACCCGGACCACCGTCGTCGAGCACGGCGTCGTCGACCCCGGCCCGCTGTACACCGGTGCGCTCGAGCGCCTCGGCGTCGTCATCAACGAACCCGTCCGGCGCAACCGTGTCGTCGGCACCGACCTGCTCCCCCGCTTCGCCGAGGTCGCCCCGGTCGACGTCTGGGGCATCGGTACCGAACGCCTGCCGGAGCTCGGCTTCGGCGACCGCGTGGTCGCGCAGGGCGATGTCAAGGCCGACCCCATGCACGCGGCGCTGGCCCAACGGCGGGCCTACGTGCACCCGAACCGCTGGACCTCGCTCGGCCTGTCGCTCATCGAGTCGATGCACATGGCCATGCCGGTCCTGGTGCTCGCGACGACGGACGCGGCCCGCACGGTCCCGGGTGAGGCCGGGGCGATCGCGACCGACGTCGAGGAGCTGGTGCGGGCCTCCAGGCTGCTGCTGGAGGACCCGGACGAGTCGCGCCGACGGGGGCTCGTGGCGCGTGAGGCCGTGCTCGCACGGCACGCGCTCGGTCGGTTCCTGGCCGACTGGGACGACCTGCTCGACGACGCCGTCGCGCGCGGTGCGCGACGGAACCGTGCGGCGGGAGCCGCGCTCGAAGGGAGCCTGCGATGAAGATCGCCATGGTGTCCGAGCACGCGAGTCCGCTCGCCGTGCTCGGCGGGGTCGACGCCGGTGGGCAGAACGTCCACGTCGCCGAACTGTCCGGTGCACTGGCCGACCGCGGCCACCACGTGACCGTCTACACGCGGCGCGACGACGCGTCGCAGCCCGTCCGCGTGCCCCTGCGCCCCGGTGTGGACGTCGTGCACGTCGACGCCGGCCCCGCGCGTGCCGTGCCGAAGGACGAACTGTTCCCGTTCATGGGGACGTTCGCGTCGGTGCTCGCCGCCGAGTGGTTCCTCGACCGTCCCGACGTGGTGCACGCGCACTTCTGGATGTCGGGCCACGCCGCCCTCGACGCGGTGACGCAGGTGCAGGCCCGGACCGGTGGGGTGCGGATCCCGGTGGTGCAGACCTTCCACGCCCTGGGTGTCGTGAAGCGCCGGCACCAGGGTGCCGCGGACACCAGCCCGGCCGAGCGCGAGTGGGTCGAACCCGCCGTCGGCCGGAGCGTCGACCAGGTCGTCGCGACCTGCTCGGACGAGGCGTTCGAGCTCAAGGCCCTCGGCGTCCCGCTGCACCGCATCTCCGTGGTGCCGTGCGGCGTCGACGTGTCGCTCTTCCGTCCGGACGGCCCCGTCGAGCAGCGCGACCGTCCGCTCCGGGTGCTCACCGCCTCACGACTCGTGCAGCGGAAGGGCGTCGGCACGACCATCGCCTCGCTCGCAGCACTGGTCGAACAGGGCCGTGACGTCGAGCTCGTCGTCGTGGGCGGTGCCGGTGTCGCCGGAGCCGACCTGGTGGACGACCCCGAGTACCAGCGCCTCGACGCACTCGCCCGGTCGCTCGGCGTGCGCGACCATGTGACGTTCCGCGGGCAGCTCGGGCAGCACGACATGCCCGCCGTCTACCGCAGCGCCGACGTCGTCGTCTGCGCCCCCTGGTACGAGCCGTTCGGCATCGTGCCGCTCGAGGCGATGGCCTGCGGCCGCCCGGTGGTCGCGTCGAGCGTCGGCGGGCTCATCGACACCGTCGTCGAGGACGCCACCGGCCTGCACGTGCCGCCGCGCGACGAGACCGCGGTCGCCGAGGCCGTCGGCGCACTGCTCGACGACCCGGAGCGCCGCGAGGCGTACGGCCGAGCCGGTCGACAGCGCGCCGAGTCCCGCTACACGTGGCAGAAGGTCGCGGCCGACAGCGAACGCGTCTACGAACGCCTGCTCGCCGGCGCGACCTCGTCCGCCAGCACAACCGGGCCCGCCGCCGGCCGCTCGCGCACCACCCACGCCGGCCGGGTCACCCGAGCCGCGCAGTCGACGGAGAGGACCGCACGATGACCATCGACCAGCAGACCGGGATCGAGGACCGCGCCGTCACCGACAGCGCCCGCGTCGTCGTCGACCACGTCGCCGCGTCGGTCCCCGTGATCGCCTCCCTCGTCGACCACCGGGACCACATCGCCGAGTGGGCGGACGACATCGCCGGGCGGCTCGTCGCCGGGCGTCGGCTGCTCGCCGCGGGCAACGGCGGCTCGGCTGCCGAGGCGCAGCACCTGACGTCCGAGCTCACCGGCCGCTTCGAGGGCGACCGACCGGCGTACTCGGCCATCTCGCTGCACGCCGAGACCTCTGCCGTGACCGCCATCGGGAACGACTACGGCTACGACCAGGTGTTCGCGCGGCAGGTGTCGGCGCACGCCCGGGCCGGCGACGTCCTCGTGCTGCTGTCGACGAGCGGCAAGAGCCCGAACCTGCTGCGGGCCGCCGAGGCCGCACGTGCCGTGGGCGCCCGCTCCCTCGCGCTGACCGGCTCCGGACCGAACCCGCTCGCCGACCTGGTCGACGACGCGATCTGCATCGAGGGGCCGTCCGCCAACGTGCAGGAGGCGCAGCTCGTCCTGGTGCACGCGCTCTGCAAGGCCATGGAGCCGACGCTGCGTCGCGGGGGCCGTCGATGAGCGGGCTCGCTGCAGTCGCACCGCGTTCCGGTGCCGCCGGTGGCCGGGCCGCCGGACCGCGCTTCCGCATCGCCGTCGTCGGGGACACCCTGCTCGACGTCGACGTGTCCGGCACGAGCGAGCGCCTGAGCCCCGACGCCCCCGTCCCCGTGGTGGACGTCGCCACCGACGACCGCCGTGCCGGTGGTGCCGGGCTCGTCGCGACCATGCTCGCCCGCGACGGCCACGACGTCACCCTGGTCACCGTCCTGAGCGACGACGGCCGTGCCCAGGAGATCCGCGACCTGCTCCCCGACGTCACGATCGTCGCCGGACCATCCGGAGTCCCCACCCCCGTGAAGACCCGCGTGCGCGTCGTCGACCACGCCCTCGTCCGGATCGACGAGGGCTGCGCGACCCCGCCCGTGCCCGAGGCCACCGACGCGATGACCGCAGCCCTCGACGGCGTCGACGCGATCGTCGTCGCCGACTACGGCCGCGGGGTCGCCGCTGCCCCGGCACTCCGTGACGCCCTCACCCGTGCGGCCGAGCACCTGCCGGTGGTCTGGGACCCGCACCCTAAGGGCGCCGCCCCCGTCCCCGGCACCACCGTCGCCACCCCGAACGCGGCCGAGGCACGACGCTTCACCGACGTCGAGGGACACGGTGTGCCCTTCGCGACCGTCGCCGCCGCCCGGCTCGTCGAGCAGTGGCAGGCCGGTGCCGTCGCGGTGACGATGGGTGACCGCGGTGCGCTGCTCGCCGACGCCCAGGGCGACAGCCGCTTCGTGCCGGCTCCGTCCGTCAGCGCCGGGGACCCCTGCGGTGCCGGCGACCGGCTCGCCGCGGGCGTCGCCGTCGCGCTGGCGTCCGGGGCGGACGTCCCCGACGCCGTCTCCGCCGGGGTGGTCGCCGCGTCCGAGTACCTGGCCGCCGGTGGCGTCACCGCGCTCTTCGCCGACGACGGTCCCGCGCCGCTCGCCGTGCCCGGGGCCGACCGGGACGCCATGCGCCTGGTGCACGACGTCCGGAGCGCCGGCGGCACCGTCGTCGCGACCGGAGGCTGCTTCGACCTGCTGCACGCCGGGCACGCCCGCACCCTGTCGGCCGCCCGTGCGCTCGGCGACTGCCTGGTCGTGTGCCTCAACTCGGACTCGTCGGTCCGCGCTCTGAAGGGCCCGGACCGGCCGATCATGACCCAGGACGACCGGGTCGAGCTGCTCCTGGCACTCGACTGCGTCGACGCCGTCGTGGTGTTCGACGAGTCCACCCCCGACGAGGCCCTGCGCCGCTTCCGCCCGGACGTCTGGGCGAAGGGCGGCGACTACACCGCGAGCGAACTGCCCGAGACGGCGACCCTCGCCGAGTGGGGTGGCCGCGTCGTCACCGTGCCGTTCCACCCGGGCCGCTCGACCACCCGGCTCGCCGCCGCGATCGAACGCGTCGGCTGAGCGTCGGCTCGCCGTCCCACACCCGCTCGACCACTTCCCGCTCCACTACGCAAAGGACATCCATGCCCGTCCCCACCACCCCCATCGGCCGCGTCCTCGTCACCGGCGGCGCCTCCGGACTCGGCGCCGCCGTCGTCGCCGCCGTCACCGAGGCCGGCGGCACCCCGATCGTCCTCGACCTGCGGATCGACGCCGTCCCCGAGGGCGTCGACGCCGTCGCCGTGGACGTCTCGGACACCGACGCCGTCGAGCAGGCGGTCCGTGACGCCGCCGAGCGGCACGGTGGCCTCGACGCCGTCGTCACCGCCGCGGGCATCGACACCCCCGCCCCGATCGACGCGATCTCGTCCGGCAAGTGGGAGCAGATCGTCGGCGTCAACCTGATCGGCACCGCCTCGACCGTGCGCGCCGCCCTGCCCGCCCTCGAGGCCACGCACGGCCGCGTCGTCACGATCTCGTCATCGCTCGCCCTGCGCGGCGTCGGCGACGGCACCGCGTACTCGGCGTCGAAGTTCGGTGTCCGCGGGTTCTCGCAGGCACTGGCCGCCGAGACCGCCGGTCGCATCGGCGTGACCAACATCATCCCCGCCGGGATGCGCACGAACTTCTTCGCCGACCGGACCGAGCAGTACAAGCCGGGCCCGGACGCGCAGCTCATCGAGCCGGAGTACGTCGCGAACTCGATCATCTTCGCGCTGTCGCAGCCGGCCGGCTGCGAGATCCGCGAGCTGTCGATCATGCCGGCGACGGAGCCGAGCTGGCCGTAGCCGCTCGCCGCTGACGCACGGGAGGCGCGGTGCCGGCTGGCACCGCGCCTCCCGTGTGTCCGCGTGTGGTGGGTCCCGTGCACGGTGCGCGGTGCGTCGCCTGGTGCAGCGTTGACGGCTGGGTGCGCGCTTGCAGCGCCGCACGCAGCGGGCAACCGCGCACGGGGCGACAGCGTGCGCACGGTGCGGCCGGGAGGCGCGTTGCGGGCTGGCAGCGGGCCTCCCGTCCGGCGTCCGGTCGCGTTCCGTGCACGGTGCGCGGTGCGTCGCCTGGTGCAGCGTTGACGGCTGGGTGCGCGCTTCCAGCGCCGCACGCAGCGGTGCACCGCGCACGGGGCGACAGCGTGCGCACGGTGCGGCCGGGAGGCGCGTTGCGGGCTGGCAGCGGGCCTCCCGTCCGGCGTCCGGTCGCGTTCCGTGCACGGTGCGCGGTGCGTCGCCTGGTGCAGCGTTGACGGCTGGGTGCGCGCTTCCAGCGCCGCACGCAGCGGTGCACCGCGCACGGGGCGACAGCGTGCGCACGGTGCGGCCGGGAGGCGCGTTGCGGGCTGGCAGCGGGCCTCCCGTCCGGCGTCCGGTCGCGTTCCCGTGCACGGTGCGCGGTGCGTCGCCTGGTGCAGCGTTGACGGCTGGGTGTGCGCTTGCAGCGCCGCACGCAGCGGGCAACCGCGCACGGGGTGACGGCGCGCGCACGGTGCGGCCGGGAGGCGCGTTGCGGGCTGGCAGCGGGCCTCCCGTCCGGCGTCTGGTCGCGTTCCCTGCACGGTGCGCGGTGCGTCGCCTGGTGCAGCGTTGACGGCTGGGTTGGCGCTTGCAGCGCCGCACGCAGCGGGCAACCGCGCACGGGGTGACGGCGTGCGCACGGTGCGGCCGGGAGGCGCGTTGCGGGCTGGCAGCGGGCCTCCCGTCCGGCGTCCGGTCGCGTTCCGTGCACGGTGCGCGGCGCGTTGCCTGGTGCAGCGTTGGCGGCTGGGTGCGCGCTTGCAGCGCCGCACGCAGCGGGCAACCGCGCACGGGGTGACGGCGTGGGCACGAGACCGGAGCTCGCACGGTGCGAGGCTCGTCAGGTCGTGCGGAGCAGGTCCTCGACGTCGGTGAGCACGGCCTCCGGCTCGACCTGGTCCACGTAGGACGGGTCGTGCTCGCACCGCTCGGCGGTCCACCCGACCTGGGTGACGTCAGTGCCGCACACCGGGCACTGCGTCACGAAGGACAGGTGCACGCGGTGCCGACCACGGTCGAACGGCCCGGCGTTGATCACGTTGCCGAACCAGAACACCCCGACGGTCGGGGTGCCCACGGCGACGGCGAGGTGCCGGGGGCCGGAGTCGTCGCCGACCATGACGTCGGCGGCGGCGAGGACGTCGGGGAGTTCGCGCAGCGGCAGTGACCCGGTGCGGTCGTGCACGCGCTCCCGGAGCTCGGGCGACAGCGACGCGACGATGGCGGACGACGCCGGCACGTCCGAGTCGTCACCCACGAGCACCACGTCGTCCCCGGCGGCGAGCCGGGCACGGGCGACCTCGGCGAAGCGCGAGGGGCTCCAGCGGCGACGCGGGTCGGTGGCCCCGGGGTGGATCGCGACGAGTCGTCCCCGGACCCCGAGGCGCTGCCGGACCCCGGCCCGCGTGGCCTCGGGGACGTGCAGCCGGGGGTCGAGGGTGACCGGTTCGGCGCCGGCGAGCGAGGCCACCTCGAGCGCCCGGACGACCTCGTGCTGGTAGTAGACGTATCGGACCCAGCGCTCCAGGACCTCGGCGTCCTCGGTGGCGGTGCCCACGGTGTGACGGGCACCGAGCCGGAGCAGGAACGGGTTCGAGTTCCGGCCGCCGCCGTGCAGCTGCACCGCGAGGTCGAAGCGCCCGTGCAGCCGCTCGAAGAAGTCCTGCTCGGTCGGTGCGCCCTCGCCGGAGTCCCGGACCCCGGGCACGACGGGGAGCTCCTCGAAGGCGTGCACGGCCTCGCTCCGGCCCTCGAGCACCGGCCGCGCGGACGGCGCCCCGAGCAGCGTGATCCGGGCCCCGGGGTACGCGGCGGCCAGGGCCTCGACCGCCGGCAGGGCGAACATCAGGTCGCCCAGTCCCCCGCCGCGGAGCACCGCGATCTCGCTGACACCGTCGAACCGTTCTCCGCCCACACCGATCTGTTGCACAGCTCCACGTCTACCGGTCGGACCCGTCCGGACGCCCAGCAGCGCGCCCGGATGGACGAGAAGCGCGATGCCGTGACCGCACACAGCGGAGCACGAGCACCGTGTGAGGCCCCGCCCGCCTCCGGAAGGACCCCATGACGATCGCACCCCCCGCCGCCGACGACCTCGTGGTGACCGACCCCGTGAACGGATCGATCGCGTCCACCGTGCGACGCTCGACCGAGGACGACGTCCGCAACGCCGTCGCTCGCTCCCGTGCCGCTGCCGGTGCCTGGGCCCGGACCGCGCCGGCCGAGCGCGGTGCCCTGCTGCACGCCGCGGCCGAGCACCTCCGTGCCCACGCGCAGGAGCTGGCGGACCTGAACACCCGCGAGACCGGCAAGGTGCCCGGCGACGCACTCGGTGGGGTCGAGGCCGGGATCGGCACGCTCGTGCAGTACGCCGAGCTCGGGCCGGTGCACCGCGGTGAGGCCCTGCGCGGGCAGTTCGGTGCCGCCGACTGGTCGGTGCCGCACCCGCGCGGTGTGGTGCTCGCCCTGACGCCGTGGAACGACCCGGTGGCCGTGGCGTGCGGGATCCTCGGCGCAGCCATCGTCACGGGCAACACCGTGGTGCACAAGGGCAGCGAACGCTGCCCGGCGACCTTCGCCCGCCTCAACGCGCTGCTCGCCGAGGTCCTGCCGGACGGCGTGCTCATCGGTGTCGACGGCGACGCGACCACCGGCGAGCAGCTCCTGGCGCAGGAGGGCATCGACGTCTACGCGCACGTCGGGTCGACCGCGACCGGTGACCGCCTGAGCGAGGTGGCCGCGACCACCCGCGCCCACGTCATCCGCGAGAACGGTGGGAACGACCCGGTCGTCGTCGACGCCGACGTCGACCCGGAGTGGGCAGCCGCACAGGTCGCACTCGGCGCCTTCGCGAACACCGGCCAGATCTGCACCAGCGTCGAGCGGGTGTACGTGCACGAGGACGTCGCCGAGCCCTTCGTCGCCGCGCTCGTCGCCGAGGCGGAGCGCCGCACGGCCGCACCCGCCGCCGAGTTCGGGCCGCTCGTGGACGACCGGCTGCGCGAGCTCGTGCAGCACCACGTCGACGACGCGATCGCCCGCGGCGCCTCGGTCCGGACCGGTGGCGTCACGCCCGGCGGGCTCGGATCCTTCTACCCGGCGACCGTCCTGACCGACTGCACGGACGACATGCTCGTGCTGACCGAGGAGACCTTCGGCCCGATCGCCCCGGTGCGCATCGTGTCGGACTTCGCGGAGGGACTCCGGCTCGCCGCGGCCGACCGCTACGGCCTCGCGGCCACGGTGCTCACGAACGACACCGCGCACGCGCTCCGTGCCGCGGCCGAACTGCCTGTCGGCACCGTCAAGGTGAACGCCGTGTTCGGTGGCGCTCCGGGCGGCAGCGCCCAGCCCCGCGGTGCCTCGGGCGCCGGGTTCGGGTACGGCCCGCACCTGCTCGACGAGATGACGACCACGACCGTGGTGCACCTCGAGGCCGCACCGCCGCGCCGCACCGCCGAGCCGTCGACCGCAGCAGCCGGCAGCACCGCAGCCACCAGCAGCACCGCCACCGGCCCCGCAGCCGCAGCAGGCGCCACCGCCGGCAGCGCCGACACCGTGGGAGGCACCCGATGACCGCCGACGTCCGCCTGGTCCGTGACCTCGTCGCCACGATCGACGACCGCGAACCCCTCGTCGTCGTCATCGGTGACTGCATCCTCGACCGCTGGACCGTCGGCGAGGCCGAGCGGGTCTCCCGCGAGGCCCCGGCCCCCGTCGTCCGCGTCACCGAGACCATCGCGGTGCCGGGCGGCGCGGCGAACACGGCCGTGAACGCCCGCGCCCTCGGCGCCCGGGTCCGCATGGTGGGGCTCATCGGTGACGACGAGGCCGGTGACGTCCTGCGCCAGCGGCTCGAGGCGGCCGGCGTCGACACGTCGTTCCTGGTCGAGATCCCCGGCGCCCGCACCACGACCAAGTCGCGCGTGGTCGGCGGTGACCGCGTCGTGGTCCGGGTCGACGAGCTGGCCGCGACCCCGACCGCCGAGCACGGCGAACGCCTCGCCCGCTCGGTGGCCCGTGCCATCAGGTGCGCCGATGCCGCCGTCGTGTGCGACTACGGCCTGGGCGTCCGCGCCGAGGACGTCGTGCCGATGCTCGACCGTGACCGCCCCGGCGCCGTCGTGGTCGACGCGCACGACCTGACCCGCTGGGCCGCGCTGCACCCCGACCTCGTCACGCCGAACGCCGGTGAGACCGCCGCACTGCTCGGCACGGAGCTCGGCACCGGTGCCGACCGCGTCGGCACCGTCGTCGCGGCCCGCGCCGACGTGCTCGCCCGCAGCGGTGCCCGTGCCGCGGTGGTCACGCTCGACCGCGACGGCACGGTGCTCCTCGAGCCCGGCTCCGACCAGGGGTTCCGCACGCGTGCGACGCCCGCCTCGGAGCAGCAGGCCTCCGGCGCCGGTGACACCTTCTGCGCCGCCGCGACCGTCGCCCTCGCCGTGCAGGCACCCCTGCGCGACGCCGTCGCCGTCGCGCAGGCCGCAGCCGACGTCGTGGTCCGCGAGGCCGGCACGTCCGTCTGCACCGCCGCGGCCCTGCTCGACTCGGTGACCGCGCCGGCGGCGACCGTCGTCGACCACGACGAGCTCGCCACCGCGGTTGAGGCCGCACGGCAGGCCGGCCGACGCGTGGTCTTCACGAACGGCTGCTTCGACGTCGTGCACCGTGGGCACACCACGTACCTGCGCCAGGCCCGTGACCTGGGCGACCTGCTCGTCGTCGCGCTGAACGACGACGACTCGGTGCGCCGGCTGAAGGGCCCGGAGCGGCCGATCAACCCGGCCGAGGACCGCGCCGGCGTGCTCGCCGCGCTGGCCTGCGTCGACCTGGTGACGGTGTTCGCGACGGACACCCCCATCCCGCTCATCGAACGGCTGCGCCCCGAGGTCTACGTCAAGGGCGGGGACTACTCCCCCGAGATGCTGACCGAGACCGAGGTCGTGCGCGGCTACGGCGGCGAGGTCGTCATGGTCGACTACGTGCCCGAGCACTCCACCAGCGCCGTCGTGCGCCGGATCCGCGAAGCCGCTGCGCGGCCCGAACCGGACCCGGCACCGTGACCGCCCGCTGGTCCGGGTCCTGGGCGAAGGCCCCCGATCCAGCGGACACGAGCACGGTCGACGTCGACGTGCTCATCCCGACCGTCGGCAGGCCGGCCGAGCTCGCCACGACGCTCGCGGGCCTCGCCGCCCAGACCGAGGTCGACCTGCGCGTCGTGCTGAGCGACCAGTCCGCGGACGGAGACGCCGCCAGCGCGCCGGCGGTCGCCGCGATGCTCCGCGTCCTGGAGGCGCAGGGCCGGCCCGTCACGCTCCTCACCCACCCGGAACGGCGTGGCCTGGCAGAGCACCGGCAGTTCCTGCTCGACCACGCCGAGGCCGCCGCGGTGCTGTTCCTCGACGACGACGTCTGGCTCGAGCCGGGGTCGATCGCGCGGATGCTCGACGCGCTGCGCACCCTGGGCTGCGGGTTCGTCGGCAGCGCCGTGCAGGGCCTGTCGTACCTGCAGGACCGACGCCCCCACGAGACCTCGGTGTTCGAACGGTGGGACGGCCCCGTCGTGCCCGAGGTGGTGCGCCGCGGCACCCCCGGCTTCGACCGTTGGTCGCTGCACAACGCCGCGAACCCGACGCACGTCGCCGCCGGCCTCGACCTGCACCCCGGCGAGTGGGTGCCCTACCGCGTCGCGTGGGTCGGTGCCTGCGCGCTGTACGACCGTCGTGCGCTCGAGGAGGTCGGGGGCTTCCGGTTCTGGGACACCCTGCCGCCCGAGCACGCCGGCGAGGACGTCGTCGCGCAGTGGCGGGTGATGGAACGGTTCGGCGGTGCGGGCATCATGCCCTCGGGTGCCGTGCACCTGGAGGCCCCGACCACCGTCGTCGACCGCCGTGTGGACGCACCCGACGTGGTCTTCGCGGACGGGAACGTCATACCGCGGTAGGGGGTGGTCGAGACCGCCGCGGGATGGCCGCGGCGCGTCGGCTCCGTAGCGTCGTCCTCGTCGGCGAGTTCCGTCGGCGGGAGGGAGCACCCCGTGTTCGACCAGATCACCCCGCTCGTCGTCGAGCTGGCCGCGAGCCCGCTCGTCTACGTCGTCCTCTTCGTCCTGTGCCTGGTGGACGGCTTCTTCCCGCCGGTGCCGAGCGAGTCCGCCCTGGTCGCGGTCGCCGCGATCGCCGCGACGTCCGGACAGCCCGTCCTCGCCGTGGTGCTCGTCGCCGCCGCCCTCGGAGCGATCGCCGGCGACTCGATCGCGTACTGGATCGGGCGCCGGATCGGGTTCGCTCGCCTGGCCCGGTCGAAGCGACCACGGATCGCGGCGGCCTTCGCGTTCGCGGAGCGGCAGATGCAGCGCCGCTCCGCCAGCCTCATCCTGACCGGTCGCTTCATCCCGGTCGGCCGGGTCGCGGTCAACATGACCGCCGGCGCGACCCGGCTGTCCTACCGCCGGTTCCTCGCGATCAGCGCGATCGCGGGGCTGGCGTGGTCGGCGGTGTCGATCGGGATCGCCCTGGCCGCGTCGAGCGTGCTGCACGAACCGATCGTCGCCGCCCTGGTGTCGATGGTGGTCGCCGCCGGGCTCGGGATCGCGGTCGACCGGGTGCTCGGTACCATCAGCCGCAAGCGCGAATCCCGCGAAGCCCGCGCCGCAGCCGCAGCCACAGCCACCACAGCCACACCCGCCACCGCCATCGCCATCGCCATCGCCCCCGAACCCTGCCTCGCCCGAACCGGAGAGACCGCCCGCCCGTGACCGTCGTCCCGAAGCCCCGACCCGCCTGGGTCCGGCCTGCCGTGCAGATCGGCTTCGTCGTCGTCGTGGTGTCCCTGTTCGCCGTCGCCGCACCCGTGACCGCGGTGTTCTACGGCGTCCCCGTGCCGCTCGCGTTGCTCGTGACCGCCGTGCTGTCGGCGAGCATCGGCCTCGCACCGCTCTTCCCCCGCACGGCGTCGGTCGCGCACCTCGTCGCCCTCGCCGGCCTCGGGGTCCTGACGGCACCCGGTACCGTCGGGCCCTGGCCGGTCTCCGTCACGAGCATCATCGGCCTGAGCGTGCTGCTCGTCGTGCTGGGCGTCCGCACCACCTGGCGGCTCACCGCGGTGGTCTGGGTCGCGGCGACGCTGCTCACCCTGCTGCTCATCGGCGTGACGCCCGACCGGTGGGGGCAGGTCGACGTCTGGGCGACGAGCTTCGTGGTGAGCGCCGGCGACACCCTCGTCCTGGCCGCCGCTGCGGTCGTGATCGGGCAGCGCCGGAGCGTGCGTGAGGAGCTCGCCGCCGCCCGCCGGGACACCGAGCTCGAGCAGGCACGACGTCGGACGGTCGAGGAGCGCTCACGGATCGCCCGTGAGCTCCACGACGTCGTCGCCCACAGCATGTCCGTCGTGCACATGCAGGCCGAGTCCGCCCCGTACCGCGTCGCGGACCTGCCGCCGGAGGCCCGCACCGAGTTCGCCGCGATCGCCGAGACCTCGCGCACGGCCCTGCGGGAGATGCGGCAGCTGCTCGGCACGCTGCGTGGCGACGCCGACGCCGAGCGCGCACCGCAGCCGCGGCTCGCCGACCTGCACGCGCTCGTGCAGGCCACCCGCGCGGCCGGCATCCGCGTCGAGCTCCGACTCGACGAGGGGCTCGACCCGGACCTCGACGACGTCGACCGGCTCGCACAGCTCACCGTGTACCGGGTCGTGCAGGAGGCGCTCGGCAACGTCGCCCGGCACGCGCCCGGTGCGACCACCGTCGTGACGGTCGGGAGGCACGGCTCGGCCCTCACGGTCGAGGTCGCCAACACGGCGCCACCGGTCGGCATCGTGCCCGGTGCGCCGCCGGACGACGGCGGCTTCGGTCTGGCGGGCATGCGCGAGCGGGTCGCCGCGCTCCGCGGCACCATCGACCACGGACCGGACCCGGACGGCGGCTTCCGCGTCGCCGTCAGTCTGCCCACCCGGCCCACCGCGACCACGTCGCAGCCAACGGCCGACGGGGGAACGCGATGACGCGGGTGATGGTGGTCGACGACCAGCAGATGTTCCGTGTCGGACTGCGGGCGATCCTCCAGGCCCAGGACGACGTCGAGGTCGTCGGCGAGGCCGCGAACGGTGCCGAGGCGGTCGTGATGGCGATCCGGCTCCGGCCGGACGTGATCCTGATGGACGTCCGGATGCCGGAGCTCGACGGGATCGAGGCGACCCGGCGGATCACCACGGCGCCCGCGGAGTCGCCCGTCCGCGTGGTGATGCTCACGACCTTCGACATCGACGACTACGTGTTCGACGCGCTCCGTGCCGGGGCGAGCGGGTTCCTGCTCAAGGACGCGAGCGCCGAGGAGCTCGTGCAGGCCGTGCGGACCGTCGCGGCCGGCGACTCCCTGCTCGCACCGCGGGTGACCCGGCACCTCGTCGAGGCCTTCGTCGCCGGTCCGCAGTCGGCGGCCCCGCGGACCGAGGTGCTCGACGTGCTGACCGAACGGGAGCGGGACGTGTTCCTGCTGATGGCGCGGGGTCGGTCGAACGGCGAGATCGCGGCGGAGCTGTTCATCGCCGAGCAGACCGTGAAGACCCACGTCGGCCGCGTCCTGGCGAAGCTGCAGCTGCGGGACCGGGTGCACGCCGTGGTGCTGGCCTACGAGAGCGGGCTGGTCACGCCGTCCGCGTGAGGTGCGGGCCCGGGACGTGACCGTAGACGGACGGGAGGCCCGGTGCCAGCTGGCACCGGGCCTCCCGTCAGAGGTGTGGTCGCGACTCAGGCGGCGAGGTGCGCCTGCAGGAACCAGCGGTCCTTGGTCAGCGCGCGCTCGATCTCGATCGCGACGTCCTGGCTGTTGAGGTCGACCTCGTCGAGGCCGTCGACCGCACGGCGGACCTGCAGCAGCGCGGCGTCGATCTGGGCGATCACCTCGGTGATGGTGACGTCGGAGTTCTGGAAGCCCTGCGACAGCGGCGGCAGGGTGGTGTTCGCGGCGACGGTCGCGATGCGCGAGTCGACCGGCAGGCCGAGGGCTACGATGCGCTCCGCAGCCTTGTCCGCGTAGTCCTGCGCGTGCTCGACGATCTCGTCGAGGAGCTCGTGCACGCCGACGAAGTTGCGGCCACGGACGTGCCAGTGGGCCTGCTTGCCGTTGACGACGAGCGCCTCGAGGTCGATGACGACGGGGGCGAGGAACTGGGCGACCCCGGCTGCGAGCTCCGGCGTGGTCGAGAACGGGGACGTGGTGCTCGGGGTGGTGGTGCTGCTCTGCGTGGTCATGGCACAACCATGCCCCCGTCTTTTGCACATTGCAAGGAAGAGCAGGCTGCCCTTACCCGCCGTACTCGACCTGGACCTGCTGGCCGGCGTCGGTGAGTTCGAGCTGCACCATGGACCGAGCGCGCTCGATCCACGGGCTGTCCGCGCACCCGATCCACACCGAGGTGCGGGGCTCGCAGCCCGTCACGCACCACTCGGCGGCCCACCCGGTCAGGGCGTGTGCCAGCGCTTCGCCGTGGTCCGCGAAGACCAGCGGAGCGACGGCCGAGCTGCGGGCGCTCCGGACCAGCCAGGTCACGGTGACGCGCGGCGGGGCCGGCAGGATGCGGATCTGCTCGTCGAGGGCGACCTCGACGAACACCTGCCCGTACGCGTTCTCGGGGAGTTCCTCGAGCTGGCGGTGGATCTCGACGAGGTCCTCGGCACTGCCCACGATGAGGATGCGTTCGCTGGGCTGTCGCCGGGTCCGTGCCATGTGGCAACGGTAAGGGAAGCCTTACCTCATCACAAGGGGGAACGACCCATTCCGGCGATGTCCACAGCGGGCACACCGAGTTCGTGCGACAGGAACCGCCACATCCACGACAGGGCGACCGTGTTCGTCAGCCCCGGGACGCCCTGGGCGATCTGGGTCGCGACGCCGTCGCTGTACGCGGCGAGCTGCAGCGCGACGGTTTCGGCGTCGACGGGGTCGCCGCCGTCGCTGCCCTGGCGTGTGCCACCGAACACCCCGGCGTCCACCCCGCGCCGGATGACCCGCACCAGGCAGGCCTCCCAGACGCGGATGCGTTCGGCGTACTCGGCGGCGACCTCGGGCCGCCGGACCACCGCGGTCCAGTAGTCGGACCAGATCCGCCAGTGCTGCCGGACCTGCTCGGTGTCGCCGAACAGCGGGGCGACGAGCATCCGCAACCCCACCAGCACGTCGGGTTCGGCGTCGACCGCCGCGACGATGGCGCCGTAGAACCGCTCCGTCTCGAGCACCACGACCTCGTTGAGGATCTCCGCGACGCTGCCGAAGTGGTACGTCACGGTGCCGACGGAGACGCCGGCCTCGGCCGCGATGTCGCGCAGTCCGGTGGCGCCGACGCCGTTCCGGACGATCACCGCGCGGGCGGCCTCGACGATCATCGCGCGCCGGACCTCCGGCCGCTGCCGGACGCGTGCCGCCGCGGTCACGCCGAGGTCCGTGGGACGTCGTCGACGAAGGTCCGCTCGGTGACGAGCACCTCGGGTTCGTCGGGTCCGCCGTCGCGTGCCCAGGCGCGCACGGTGTTGACGACGTGGAAGGTGTCGGCGTCGGCGGTGACCTCGGACGTCGTCTCGAGGCGCGCGGCCCACTCCGGCTTCGTCAGCCCGATCGCCCAGCGGGAACTCGCCCGTGCGCTGGTCGGGTCGTCGGAGCGGATCCGGTACGTCTCGCGGGCGTCCTCGGTGAACACGAGGCCGTCCGGGTAGACGCGCCCGCCGCCGTACCCGGGGTCGACGTCGAGCGTCCACTCCCCGGTCTCGACGTCGTGTGTGACCGTGCGCTGCGGCAGCGGGTCGGCCGGCGCGACGCGCTCGATCACGAGGGGCTCGGACCGTTCGGGCTCGGCGAAGACCACCCCGTCGTCGGTCGACCGGGTCCAGGTGGGCAGGGTGACGCTCGAGGCGGTCGGGTCGATCGTCACGGTGGCTTCGACGCCGTGCGGCCACACCCACGGCCAGTACGACGACGAGACCGCGATGCGCAGCCGGTGTCCGGCGGCGAACCGGTGTCCGGTCGAGACCAGGCGCACGGGCAGGTCTGCGGGCGTCCCGGGCACGAGCACGTCGTCGCGGTCCATGCCGTCGCGCTTCGCGGCGTTCAGCACCCCGCGCGTGACGAGCGTCGACGAGCCGTCCGGCGCGACGTCGCAGAGCCGCACGGTCAGGGTGGCCCGGGGCTGGTCGCTCGTGACGGACAGCCGCACGAGCACGTTGCCGAGCAGGTCGAACGCCTTGCCGACGGGCAGGTCGAAGGTGACCGACCGGCCGTCCTCGGCGCGCTGGTCCGTCGGCAGGTCGGTGGCGTTGCCGAACGGGAAGAACCGACCGGCGTCCACCCCGGTGTGCTGCGGCGACCGCACGACGACCGGCCCGAGGTCACCGCCGCGCAGGGCGGCGAGGGGCAGGACACGCTCGTGGGTCGCGGCGGAGGGCCACGCCTCGGCACCGATCCAGCGACCGCGGCGTCCGGCGTAGTAGGGCGCGGGGGCTTCGCCCTCGTTGATCCAGGCCCGCAGTGCGGGGTCGTCCTCGACGCCGGTGTCGACCCCGCGCAGCCAGCGGTCCCACCACCGCAGGGTCTCCTGCAGGAACCCGATCGACGGCCCCGGCGCGAGCCCACGGTCCGGGTACTGGTGCGACCACGGGCCGACGATGCCCTTCACGGGGGCGCTGACGTGGTCGACGAGCCGGAGCACGGCGTCCCGGTACGGGTCCGCCCAGCCACCGACCGCGAGCACCGCGGCGCGGATGCCGTCGTAGTCCTCGGCCGCGCTGCCGTGCCGCCAGTAGTCGTCACGCTCCTGGTGCGCGAGCCACACCGGCGTCATCGGTCGGTTCGCCTCGAGGCGTTCCCGCCACCGGTCGATCCACCCGGCACCGACGACCTCGGGCCGGGGCGGCCGCGAGTTGAAGGCGAACATCGTCGCGCCCCAGGCCGCCATGTCGATGCCGAGCACGGCGCCGCCGACGTAGTGCACGTCGTTGTCGTACCGGTCGTCCGTCGAGCAGACCGTCACGATGGCCTTGAGGGCGGCGGGTGCCCGGGCCGCGAGCTGCAGCGCGTTGAAGCCGCCCCACGAGATGCCGAACATGCCGACGGCGCCGGTCGACCACGGCTGCTCGGCGAGCCACGCGATCACGGCCTCGCCGTCGAGCAGTTCCTGCTCGCTGTACTCGTCGTCGAAGAACCCGTCGGACGACCCGGTGCCGCGGATGTCGACCCGCACCGAGGCGTACCCGTGCTGGGCGTACCAGGGGTGCCGCTCCGAGTCGCGCGGTGCGGTCCAGTCGTCGAGCCGGTACGGCAGGTACTCGAGCAGCACCGGCGTCGGACCGCTGGTCGCACCCGGCTGCGTCGGCGACTCCGACGGTGCCCAGATGCGGGCGTGCAGCCGCACGCCGTCGGGCATCGGGATCCACTCGTCGCGGACCGTCACGCCCGCTGGCAGCGAGCCGGGGTCGCCGATGGCGGTGAAGGTGGCGGCGGCGGTGCCGTCGTCGGTGGTCATGCGTCCTCCCAGTTGCGGGTGCGGTGTCCGTCGCCGTGGTCGGTCCAGCCGTCGGCGTGCCGCCAGCGCGGTACCCCGTCACCGACGTCGGGCAGGGTCGTGCTGCCGGGTTCGAGCGTCGCCGCGAGCAGCGTCGACGTGTACGGGTGGTTCGGGCCGGTGAACACCCGCTCGGTCGGTCCGATCTCGACGATCCGGCCGCCGGTCATCACCGCGACCCGGTCCGCCACGCCCCGCACCACGGCGAGGTCGTGGCTGATGAACAGGCAGGCGAGCCCTCGTTCGCGCTGCAGGTCGGCCAGCAGCGCGAGGATCCCCGCCTGCACCTGCACGTCGAGCGCGGTGGTGATCTCGTCGGCGATCACGAGCGACGGCTCGGCCGCCAGTGCGCGCGCGATCCCGACGCGCTGTCGCTGCCCACCGGACAGCTGCGCGGGTAGGCGGTCGGCGAACTCCGGCCCGAGTCCGACCTGGGTGAGCAGGGCGGCCACGCGCTCGCGCGAGGACGAGCCGCTGAACAGCCGGAGCGGCCGCGCGACGGCTGCGCCCACGGTGCGCCGCGGGTTGAGCGACGTGTCCGCGTTCTGGAACACGAGCTGCACGGCACGCCGCAGGGCGGGCGCGCGACCGGCGATCGGCTCGCGCAGGTCGCCGCGGGTCGTGCCGTCGTCGTACGTGAACGTCCCCGACTCGGCCGGTACCAGGCCGGCCAGCGCCGTCGCGAGCGTCGACTTGCCGCTGCCGGACTCGCCGACGACGGCGAGCGTCTCGTGCGCGGCGATCGTGAACGAGACGCCGTCGACGGCGGCCGGCAGGCCGCGGCCGTAGCGGATCACCAGGTCGTCCGCGGTCACCACGGGGCGGACTGCGCGCTCGGGAGGCACGGTGCCGGTGGCCGTGGAGCCGACCGTCCCGGGGGCGGTCGCGTCCAGGGCGTCGCGATCCGTCCCTCTCCCCATCGGCACGGCCGACTCGCCGCTGGCGCGTCGATCCGGAACCGGCGACGTGGGCCCAGGCCGCCGCCCGTCCGGCACCGCGGCCAGCAGGGCGCGCGTGTACTCGTGCTGCGGCGCGGCGAAGAGCGCCGCGGTGGCGGCGTGCTCGACGACCTCGCCGTCGCGCATCACGGCGATCTCGTCCGCCATGGCGGACACCACCCCGAGGTCGTGGCTGACGAGCAGGACGGCCATGCCGAGCTGCCGACCCAGGTCGGCGACCAGGTCGAGGACCGCGGCCTGCGTGACGACGTCGAGGGCGGTGGTCGGTTCGTCGAGGACGAGCACGCGCGGCCGGGCGGCGACGGCCATCGCGATGGCGATGCGCTGCTGCTGCCCGCCGGACAACTGGTGCGGGTACCGGCGGACGATCGCGTCGGGGTCCGGCAGCCGGACCAGCCGGACCAGCTCGGCGACGCGTTCGGGGCCGTCGGGCTCGCCGTGGGCGCGGAGGGCCTCGCGGATCTGCTCGCCGACGCGCATCGACGGGGTGAGCGCCTGTCCGGCGTTCTGGGCGACGACCGAGGCGGTGCCGCCGCGGAGCGCCCGGCGGCCGGCCGGCGACAGGGCGAACACGTCGGCGCCGTCGACGCGGACCGTCCCGCCGTCGATCGCCGACCCGGCGCGCAGGTGTGCGAGGAGCGTCCGCGCGACGGTGGACTTGCCGCTGCCGGACTCGCCGACCAGGCCGAGGGTGCGACCGGCCTCGATCGCGAACGAGACGCCCCGGACGACGGGGACGCGCCGCTTGCCGGCGGCGTACGAGATGGACAGGTCGTCCACGCGGACGATCGCGTCGGGCACGGTCGCCGTCGCGGCGGACGTCGTGCCGGTGTCGGTGCGGGTCATGCGCTGACTCCCTGCTTGGCGCGGTCGACGCCGAGCGACTTGCTCAGGCCGTCGGCCGCGAGGTTCAGTCCGATCACCAGCGTGGCGAGGGCCACGATCGGGGCGAGGGTGCCGAGCGGCACCACGGTGAGCGCGGTGCGGTTCTCCTGCACCATCAGGCCCCAGTCCGGGGTCGGTGGGTTCGCGCCGAAGCCCAGGAAGGACAGCGACGCGACGAGCAGCACGATCCACGAGGCCCGCATCGCGTACTCGACGAGCACGACGTCGAGCACGTTCGGCAGGATCTCGCGGAACACGATCGACAGCGGCCGCTCGCCCCGGGCGCGGGCCGCGGTGACGTAGTCCTGGGTGATCACGGTGCGGGCGGCACCGCGGACGACCCGGGTCACCGCGGGGGCGTAGACGACCGTGACGGCGAGGACGATGACCCAGAGGCCGGCGTCGAAGACGGTCACGACGACCAGGAGCGCGAGGATCGACGGCACGCTGAGCAGGGCGTCGACGACGCGCATGACGACCTCGTCGAACCAGTTGTCGGCGTAGGCCGTGACGCAGCCGAGCACGGTGCCGACCGCGACGGCGATCGTGGTGGCCAGGAAGGTCACGGACAGCGCGTACCGGCCGCCGTTCAGGGTGCGGGAGAGGACGTCACGCCCGTACTGGTCGGTGCCGAGCCAGTGGGTCCACGTCGGACCGGCGAGCACGTCGCCGGCGTTCGTGGCGACCGGGTCGTGCCCGGCGATGACCGGTGCGAGCAGGGCGAGGACGACGTGCAGGGCGATGAGGCCGAGGCCGAGGCTCAGCGCCGTCGACCCGCGCAGGGGCGCGAGCGCGCCGGCGAGCACGTCGCGTCCGACGCGGCGGCGGGGTGCGGTGGCGGTCATGCTGCGGCCTTCCTGGTGCTGCGGGTGCTGCGGGTGCGCGGTCGTCGCTGGCGGGTCCGCAGCTTCGGGTCGAGTGCGAGCGCGACGAGGTCGGCGGCCAGGTTGCACACGACGTAGATCAGGGCGCTCAGCAGGGCGATCGCCTCGATGGTGGGCAGGTCGCGGTTGAACACCGACTCGAGCATGAGCTTGCCCATCCCCGGGTAGTTGAAGACGTTCTCGACCACCACGACACCGCCGAGCAGCCACGCGACGTTGAGCGCGACGACGTTGAGCGTCGGCAGCAGGGCGCTCGGGACCGCGTGCTTCCACACCACCCGGCGCATCGTCAGGCCCTTGAGCTCGGCCGTCGTGACGAACTCCGACGCCATCACGTCGATGGTCGACGAGCGGGCCGTCCGCACGATGTAGGCGGCCATCGCGAGGGTCAGCACGATGATCGGCAGCCAGATGGTGGGCAGCAGCTCGGCCACGGTGGCGTCGCTCCCCCGCAGCACGACGGCGGGGAACACCGGCAGGCCGATCGCGAACAGCAGCACCAGCACGGTGGCGACCATGAACTCCGGCACGCTCATCACGACCAGGCTGACGATCGAGATCACCTTGTCGCTCGGACGGCCGCGGCGGACACCGGCGACGACACCGAGCGTCAGGGACACCGTGACGCCGACGAGCATCGCGGGCACGGCGATGAGCATGCTGTTCCGGAAGGCCGTGAACAGCGTCGGGGCGACCGGTTCGCCGCTGACGAGCGAGGTGCCGAAGTCGCCGTGCACGGCGCCGCCGAGCCACTGCAGGTAGCGGAGCCAGACGTTCTGGTCGAGGCCGAGGGTCTCGCGCAGTTGCTTGACGGCGTCGGGGGTGGCGTTCTGCCCGAGCAGTTGCTGGGCGACGTCACCGGGGAGCGCCTGCACCGCGAGGAACACGAAGAGCGAGGCGAGCACCACGGTCAGCACGGCGATGCCGACGCGGCGGAGGACGGGGACGAGGACGTCCGACGGTGTGTTCGTGGTCGTCATCGGCGCAGTCCGATCCGCAGGTAGTCGAACTCGAAGCCGTACTCCGAGTAGTTCACGACGTCGCGGGACAACCCCACGAGCCGGTCGCCGAACATCGGCGTCATGTCGGCACCGTCCTCGACGACGAGCCGCTGGGCGTCCTGGTACAGGCTGAGCCGCTTGGCGTCGTCCATCTCGGCGCGGGCGTCGTCGAGCAGCCCGTCGAAGGTCTCGTTCGACCAGGCGCTCTCGTTGTACGACGACCCCGAGCGGAAGATCTGGTTGAGCAGCTGGTCGATCGGCCGCCCCGTGAACCAGTAGCTCACCATGAGCGGCTTCTGCATCCAGATCTGCGTGTAGTACGAGTCCGAACTCGCGTTGCGGACGGTCAGACGGATGCCCGCGTCGGCGACGGCGTCACGGTAGGCGACAGCCATCGGGGTGAACACCGACTCGTAGCTCGACGTGTAGATCGCGGCGCGGAAGTCCTCGCGCCCGGCCTGCTTGAGCAGCGCCCGGGCCTTGTCCGGGTCGTACTCGCGGTGGTCGTCGACGAACGCGGCGAGCTGCGGCGGCACGGGGTTGTCCCAACCCGCCGAACCGGTGCCCTGCAGTGCGGTGTCGACGATCTTCCGGGGGTCGTAGGCGAGCTTCATCGCCTGGCGCACCCGCGGGTCGCTGAACTCGTCGCTCGTGGCCAGCATCGGGATCGTGTACCACTGGGCGTTCTTCGACCGGGCGACGGTGGCGCGGTCGGACGCCGAGACCACCCGGGCGGTGGCGAAGTCCAGGTTGGTCTGCGAGATGAGGTCGATCTGCCCGGCGAGCAGGGCGTTCACCCGTGCGGTGGTGTCCTGGATCGAGTAGAAGTCGATGCCGTCGAGCGCCGGGCGGCCGGCGAAGTGGTCCGGGAACGCCTCGACGCTGCCGGCACCGGCGGGGGTGAACGACGACAGCCGGAACGGCCCCGTCCCGATCCCGGTGCGGCCGATGTCGGCGATGGCGTCGACCGGCACGATGTAGCACTGGTAGGCGGTGAGCAGCGACGGGAACTCGGCGTTGGGCTTGGTCAGCGAGAAGCGCAGCGTGTACGGGTCGACGGCGCGCATCGAGTCGGCGTCCATGACCTCGCCGAGCACCCCGGCCTGCGGGCTGCCGGTCTTCTCGTCGAGGATGTGCCGGATGCTCGCGATGGCGTCGTCGGCGGTGAACCGGGACCCGTCGTGGAAGGTCACGCCCCGGCGGAGCGCGAACGTCCACTCGGTGCCGTCGGCGTTCGCGGACCACTCCTCGGCCAGGTCCGGGACCGGGGTGCCCTGCTGGTCGAGCTTGACGAGCCGGTTGTACAGCGCTCCGAGGTACTCGTAGGCCGACAGCGAGCTCGCGGAGTCGAGGGTCTCGGCGGCGGACGCGGCGGGCCGCGCGATGCGCAGGCGTCCGCCGCGACGGGCGACGCCGGTGGCCGCGGCCTCGGGGATCGTGGGGGTGCCGGCGGTCGCACCGGAGCTGCATCCGGCGAGCGTGAGCAGGCCGAGGCCGGCCAGACCGGCGGCGCCGGTGATGAGCGCCCGACGGCTCGGACCGTGGGCACTGCGGGGTTCGGGGACGATGGGCTGCATTCGGGGTGACCCCTCCTGTAATCGTTCCGGTGAACGATAGAGGTCCCGGGCCGATCCCCCAAGCCCGCTCCTGACGCGCGGATCACCACCGCGTCCGGCCCGATCGGCGAGCCTGCGCGGATCCGCCGCCGCGCACGACCGTTCAGTACACGGGTGGAACGTTTACCAACCCGTTACACGGCACCGCCCGGCACACGGCATGATCGGGAACGCACCGACGTCCCCGAGGAGGACCATGGCCACGTTCACCCGCGGGTTCGGCGGTCGCCGCGACGACCGCGACGACACCCGCATCCCGCCCGGTCAGACCCTGGTCCGCGACTGGCCCGTCCTGTCCGCCGGGGCGACGCCCGACATCGAGCCGACCGACTGGGCCTTCTCGATCCGCACCGAGTCCGGCCTGCACCAGTGGACCTGGGACGAGGTGCACGCACTCGGCGTCGAGGACGTCACCGTCGACATCCACTGCGTCACGCACTGGAGCAAGCTCGACATGCCGTGGCGGGGTGTCCCGCTCGACCGCCTGTTCGAGGACGTCGAGACCGAACTCGACTACTGCATGGTGCACAGCTACGGCGGCTACACGACCAACGTCCCGCTCGACGAGCTGCTCGACGGCAAGTCCTGGATCGCGTTCGAGGCCGACGGCGAGCCCCTGACGCCCGAGCACGGTGGGCCCGCCCGCCTGCTGGTCCCCCACCTGTACTTCTGGAAGAGCGCCAAGTGGGTGCGCGGCATCGTCATGCAGTCCGACGACGAGCCCGGCTTCTGGGAGAACGCGGGCTACAACCTGCACGGCGACCCGTGGAAGGAAGAGCGGTACTGGTGACGCTCCCCGACACCGGCCTGGAGGCACGGATCACCCCCGTCGCTCGTCCCGCCACCCGCAGGCGGCCGGCCTGGCACGCCGCCACCGTCGCGTCCGTCGGCCGCGAGACGACGAACGCGCGGCGGATCGTCCTGGACGTCCCGACCTGGCCGGGCAACGACCCCGGGCAGCACCTGGACCTGCGGCTGACCGCCGAGGACGGCTACCAGGCACAGCGCTCGTACTCGATCGCGTCAGCCGGCCCCGCGACCGACGTCGTGCTCGCGGTCGACCGGGTGGACGGCGGCGAGGTCTCGCCGTTCCTCGTCGACGCCGTCGAGGTCGGCGACGCGCTCGAGGTCCACGGCCCCCTGGGCGGCTGGTTCGTCTGGCGGCCGGGCGAGTCCGCCCGTCCGGTGCAGCTCATCGCCGGCGGCTCCGGCATCGTGCCGCTCGTCGCGATGGTGACCGCGCACGCCGAGGCGGACGACCCGACGCCCTTCCGGCTCCTCGCGGCCGTCCGCACACCGGACGACGTGTTCTTCCGTGCGGAACTCGACCAGGCGCTCGCGAGCCGGGCACCGCTCGAGGTGACCCACGTGTACAGCCGCACCGCGCCTCCAGGCTCGTCCGTGCCGGCCGGTCGGCTGACGCGGGACGCGCTCGCTGCCGCGGTGTTCCCGCCGGACGCGGGCGCCCTGGTCTACGTGTGCGGGTCGACGCCGTTCGTCGAGCAGGTGCTGCGCTGGCTCACCGAGCTCGGACACGACACCAGCGACGTGCGCGCCGAACGGTTCGGGGGCAACTGATGGTCGTCGTGGACGGCAACGCGCTGGCGGGGACGTTGGCCGACAGTCTGGGGCCCGAGCCGACCGTGGTCGCCCTGCGCTGCGCCGGGTGCGGGTCGCTCGGGGTGCTCGGGCAGACCACCGTCTACCGCACCGCGATGGGGTCGGTGGCGCGCTGCCGCGGGTGTGACACGGTGCTCGTCACGGTCGTCGAGTCCGGAGCCCGGCGGTGGGTGGGGTTGCCCGGCGCCCGCACGATGTCGGCGTGCATACCGGACGGCACCGAGTAGCACAAGGCTTGAGCGGCGGGTCGTGCGAGTTTCTTGCGGGTTCCTTGCGGGTTCCCGCAACCCTTGATCCGGTTCCCACCCGAACGGGGGACGGCTCCGGATACATCCTCGGAACTGCGCCGGGCCACCCACCCGGCGCGTACCAGTGGGGGCAGGGTCGCCTCCGCGCCCGGTGGGCGCGGGAACCCGAAGCCTGCGCCCGCCGGGCCCCCACGCCTTCGGTGCCGCGACGCCCCCCAACGACGGAACCCCCGCCGCTCTTCCGAGCGACGGGGGTTCCGGTCTTCCTGTTCTGAGCGGATGACGAGATTCGAACTCGCGACCCTCACCTTGGCAAGGTGATGCGCTACCACTGCGCCACATCCGCATTCACACGCCGTCCTGGCCGTGCGGAGATGACTCTACCCGAAGAAGGGCGGCATCACCGGTTCCGGTGAAGGTTCCGGGCGTGTCCGGCGCGGCGCGGGCCGTCCGTCAGGTCGACGGAGTTCGATCGGACCATGAGCTACGTGCACGACAATCCCGGCGGGACCGAGGCCCACGGCGTCGACCTGGTCGACGGCGACGCCCCCGCGATCCGGATCCTGGTGCACGGCGACCTGCCGACCACGATCGAGCACGAGGGCCGCACCTGGCTCGCGACGGGCGACGCCCACGACGCCGGCGACGACGACACCCCGCCGATCGCGATCTACCGCCCGGTCTGAGCCGACCCAGGGCGGCCCGGTCAGTGACCGCGGACGTCACCCGTCAGGATCGCGTGCTCGACACCCGCTGACAGCTCGTCGTGCAGGGCGTCCGCGAAGAACTCTCCGGCACCCAGGCTGATGAGGTGCGCGACCGCGGCCTCGGCGGCCGGGAACCCTGGCTCCCACTCGTCGTGCAGGAACGCGCGGACGTGTCCGGACTCGTGCACGACGACCACGCCGATGTGCTCGTGCCGGGTGCCGTCCTCGAGCACGGCGTCGAAGACGATGGGTTCGGTGTCCTCGCCGAGCTCCTCGAGCAGGACGGTACCGGTGCCCGGCCACTCCGTCCGGTACGGCGGCAGGTCGGGTGCGTGCAGGTGCCCAGCGAGCTCGTCCGACGCCGACTCGATGTGTCCGGTGGACAGGTACTCGTCGACGACGTCGTGGATGCGGGCGTGCAGGTCCGGCTCGTACTGCCACCAACGCTGGTGCACGGTGCGGAGCCACTCCTGGGTCGCGGCGTCGGCCGAGGCCGAGATCCCCACGAGCTGCGGTGCGGTGCCGGGCGAACCGACAACCTCGAGCTGTTCGTCGTGCGTCTCGACCGTGATCGACCCGGTGGTCTCGTCCGGGTGCACGCCGTGGACGTCCTCGGGCGCGGCGGCCCAGATGCTGGCGGGGAGCTTCGGCGGCAGGTCGAAGGGCACCGCGATCGCGGGTTGCGTCATCGCGTGGTCGATCGCGTCGCCGAGGTGCACCTCGTCCGCCCGGGACCCCATCACGATGCCACCGGCCGGCGGCACGAGCGACAGGTGTTCCAGGTCGTCCGGCGCGGCGTTCATCGAGGTGAGCACCGCGGTGTCGGCCCACTCCACGAACGCGCCGGCGGACCGGTCGTCCTCACCGAACGGCACGTCCCACACCGACGGGTCCGTGAGCACCCACGATGCGGTGCGGCCGGCCGGTCCGTGGCGGACGGCGTCGACGATCGCCGGCACCAGTCCGGGCAGCCCCCGGTACGCGGGACGGACCGTGAGCCGGTCGACGGCGAGCAGGTCGGGCTTGCCGAGCATCTCGGCGGCGTGGGTCTGCAGCGAGAAGAACGTCTCCCCCGTCGCGTCCTGCGCGGCGACGGCGGACGCGAAGGACCCGGCGACGTCGGAGACCTGGTAGCCGAGCACCAGTGCCTCGAGCGACTCCGGTGCACGGCTCGTGAAGGCGGTGACCTCGGCGACGGAGACCGCCTCGGTCTCGTCGTCGTCGGTGATCGGGACACGGACGTCGATCACCCACCGGTCGACGTCCTGCCCGGGGTAGGCATCACCGTCCTCGTCCGAGATCGTGATGTGCACCAGGCGCAGGGAACCGTCCCAGGCGTCGTGGACGTGCTGGGCGATGGCGGCATCGGGGTCGTCGTTCACGGACGCAACGGTACCGGTGCGGAGGGCCCCGACCGGAGCCGCGTGCCCGAGGAGGCGTAGGCGGAACACGACGGGCACCGTGTCAGCAGGTCGTGGGTGCAGTCGATCACGTGCTCGAGGAACCGCTCGGCGTCGGCCAGCTGGTCACGCTGCGCCCGGATCTGACGGAGACGCTCGGTGATCACTCCGGACCGGTCGGGTGCACTCCGTCGGAGCACCAGCCGGATCTCCGCCAGGCTCATGCCGACGCCCTGGCAGGCCCGGACGACCTGCAGGCGACGGACGTGTTCCTCGGAGTACTCCCGGTGACCCGACGGCGCTCGATCGGGGACGACGACCCCCGTGTCGTGCCAGTGCCGCAGCACGTGGGCCTCGACGCCGATCCGCCGAGCTGCTGCACCGATCAGCACTGCCCCGTCCGTTCCTCTTGACCTCAGGTCGACCTGAGGTCCTAGCGTGCGACCATGCTGCCACGTCGAGTGCCCCTCCCCGTCCCCCTCCCCGCTCCGGTCCCCGTCGTCGTGGACGGCACGACCATCGCCACGAGGGTCCTCGAGCCGGCAGGACCGGCACGCGGCGACGTCGTCCTGTCTCACGGCACGCCCTGGTCGTCGGCGGTCTGGGCCGAGGTCGGCCGGGCGCTCGCGCAGGACCACCGGGTCTTCCTCTGGGACATGCCCGGGTACGGCGACTCGGACCGCGGGCCGACCGTGGACACCACACTCCGAGCGCAGGCCATCCGTCTCGGCGCGCTCCTCGACCGGTGGGGGCTCGATCGACCCCACCTGGTCGCACACGACGTGGGCGGCGCCGTGGCGCTCCGGGCGCACCTGCTGCACGGTGCCGAGTACGCGAGCCTGTTCCTCTGGGACGCCGTCGTGCTCGACCCCTGGGGGTCTCCGCTCTTCCGGCTGGTGGCGGAGCACCGTGACGGCTTCGACCGACTCCCCGGCGACCTGCACGCCGCCCTGGTGCGGCAGTACATCGACGGTGCCTCGTCGCGGGGCTTCTCGCCGGCGGACCTCGAGACCCTGGCGCGGCCGTGGGCCGGCCCCGAAGGGCAGGTCGCGTTCTCACTCCAGATCGCCGCGCTGACCCCCGACGACACCCGGGCCGTGGCCGAGCTGTTGGGCTCCGTGCGGTGCCGGACCCGGATCGGGTGGGGGCGGCAGGACCCCTGGATCCCCCTGCACCAGGCGTACGACCTGCAGACGGCGCTGCCGGGGCACCCCGAGGTCGTCGTGCTCGACGACGTCGGCCACCTCGCGCAGTGGGAGGACCCCGTCACGGTCACGGCCGCGCTCCGGCAGTGGGTACACCGTCCGGTGGGCTCGGAGTGACCCTGCACGGAACCGTTCAGATCAGGGCGCGGGCGGCGAGCACGACGGCTGCTCCCCCGACGGTCAGCGCCGCGAGCACCGACAGCACCACCGCGACGGTGTCCCGTCGAGCCGGGGCACTCGAGCGGACGGCACCGGCGACGAGTTGCTGGGCCGCCGCCAGGGACGCTGCGCTCCCGAGCGGACGGTCGTCCTGGTCGAACGCCAGGAACCGTTCACGGACGTGCAGCACGAGCCCCAGGCTGGTCCCGTGGTCGCGCGCCACCCACGACTTCGGTCCCTGTTGCTCCCAGCGGACTGCGGTGTGCATCGTCCGGACTCACGTTCGGTGGACGACGACGGGGCAGGTGGCGTGCTGCGCACACTCCTGGCTGACCGAGCCGATGAGCAGCCCGCGGAACCCTCCGAGCCCGCGGTTGCCGAGCACGAGGAACGCTGCGTCCCGACCGGTTTCGATGAGGACCTCCGCCGCGGGGCCCTCGACCGTCTCGCTGGTGACCTGGACGTCATCGCCCACCAGGTCCGCCGCGACGTCGAGCGCCCTCGCCGCCTTGGCCTTCGCGTCGCCGTCGGGTGACCAGTGGTCGAACGGGGGTTCGTCACGGTTCAGCGCCGTCGGCCACTCCCAGCTCGTGACGGTGCGGACGGGGGAACCGAGGCGTCTGGCCACGGTCAGCGCGAACCGGAGCGCCTCCCACGACTCCTCCGACCCGTCGACCCCGACCACGACGGTCCCCGACCCGGTGACGGGCCGCGTCGGGTTCCGGTGGATCATGACCGGGCAGGGGGCGTGCTGCATGCAGGCCGTGCTCACCGAACCGAGGAGCAGCCCGCGGAACCCTCCCCGACCCCGACTGCCGACCACGAGGAGGGCCGCGCCCGCCGCCGACTCGACCAGGACCTGGGCGGCCCCACCTTCGACGCTGCGGGTCGTGACCGTCCCGGCGTCCAGCCGTTCCTGCCCGATCTGCTCCTCCGCGTGCGCACGGATCTCCTCGGCATCGTGCAACGGCGACCAGCTGGACCCGGCCGGCGGCGCACTCCAGCTCGTCGGCCACCGCCACGTGGTCACGACGTCCACCGATGCCCCGAGCCGGTCCGCCATCGTCATCGCGGCGTCCAGTGCTCCGACGGAGGCGTCGGAGCCGTCGTAGCCGACGACGATCCGGTTGCGTTCTCGTTCTGCCATCAGGTTCTGTCCTTCGTTCTCGATGTGCTCGGTGGGCGTCCTGCGCCGTGTGCTGCACCGCGTCCTTCACGACGTCGTCGCGGCAAGGAGGGTCAAGGTCGTGGCGTCCTCTCGGCCGTCCCGGACGAACGTGACGGCGAACCGGTCGCTGCTCGCGTTGGTCGCCTCCAGGAAGGTGACCGTCTCCGGATGGAGGACGTCGACGCCCTCGATGGCGGTGATCACGTCCCCGACGGCGATACCCGCACGGTCGGCGGCTCCGCGCGCCGTGACCTCGGTGACCTGCAGACCCGGACCGACGGCGCCGGTCTGCTGTCGGACGACCACGGGCACGGTCTGCATCCCGAGGGTCGGGTGGGCGACCTCGCCGTCCGTGCGGAGCGCCTCGGTGATCTGCCTGGCCACGGCCGCCGGGACGGCGAAGCCGATCCCGATGCTGCCGCTGCCCTCGCCGTTCGTGGTCGGCACGGTCGCGATCGCCGTGTTGATGCCGACGAGACGCCCGTCACAGTCCACGAGTGCACCTCCGGTTGCCGGGGTTGATCGACGCGTCCGTCTGGATCGCACCGGTCAACACCGTGGTGCCGGTGCCGTCCGCCGTCGGCACCGGGACACTGCGCCCGAGGGCGCTGACGACACCCGTGGTGACCGATCCCGACAGCCCCAGCGGAGCGCCGAGTGCGACCACGGGTTCGCCGACGACGAGTCGGTTCGAGTCGCCCCAGTCGAGCGCCGGCAGCCGGCGGTCCGGTTCGGTGCGCAGGACCGCCAGGTCGGTCCGCGGATCACGACCGACGATCTCGGCCGGGAGTTCCGTCCCGTCGTCGAGTCGCACCGTGATGCGTCCACCGCTTCCCTCCGCGATGACGTGGTCGTTGGTCAACACGATCCCGGACGGGTCGATGACCTCACCGCTGCCCGAGCCCTCGCCGCTCGGCGAGCTGACCTCGATGGTCACGACGCTCGGCAGCACCCGTCGAGCGACGTCGGCGGCATTGCAGACCGCCGCGGTGGTCGTGCGGCCGGCCCCCGCTTCGTCCGTCCTCGCCTCGTTCCGCGACCCGATCCACCCGGCGAGGGTGCCGACGGCGAGCACGGCGACGACACTCGCTCCGAAGAAGAGCCAGGAACGGGCCCGGCCGGGTTCGGGTCCGGACCGTGGAGCGCTCACGCGGGCAACGGGTCGCGCAGGAGCGGACACGTCATGCAGTGACCACCGCCTCGTCCGCGTCCGAGCTCGGCCCCCCGGATCGTGCGGACCTCGACGCCGGCCCGGGAGAGCAGGTCGTTGGTCAGCGTGTTCCGGTCGTAGGCGTAGACCACACCCGGTTCGAGTGCGACGACGTTGTTCGCGCTGTCCCACTGCTGTCGTTCCGCGGCGTACTCGTCACCGCCGGTGTCCACGACGCGGAGGCCGTCGATGTGCATCGCGGCAGCGACCACGTCGAGGAACGGTTCCGTCTCCTCGACGACGTGCACCGATCCCGTGCGGCCGGGCAGCAGGGTGAACGGTTTGATGTGGTCGACGATCTGCCGGTAGACGGTCACGACGTCGACGTCCGCGAAGGTGAGGACGGTGTCGAGGTGCATGGCCGCCCGGAGCTTGGGCATCCCGGCGACGATCACCCGTTCCGCCTCGCCCCGGTCGAACAGCGCGGCGGCGACCTGCGTGATCGCCTGTCGTGACGTCCGTTCGCTCATGCCGATCAGCACGACACCGTTGCCGACCGGCAGGACGTCGCCACCCTCGAAGGTCGCAAGCCCCCAGTCCCGCTCGGGGTCGCCCCACACCACGTGGTCGAGCGCCGGCGCGAAGGCCGGGTGGAAGGAGTAGATCGCCTTCATCAGCAGCGTCTCGTCGTGTCGAGCGGGCCAGTACAGGGGGTTGAGCGTCACCACCCCGTTGATCCAGCAGGTGGTGTCGCGGGTGTAGAGCATGTTCGGCAGCGGCGGCATGAGGTAGTCCGCGGCCGAGGCGTTCCCGTGCAGGCGGAGGTAGTCCGGACGACCGTCCGGTGTCAGGTCCTCGACGTTCAGCCCACCGATGAGCACCTCGGCCAGGCCCCTGTCGGTGTACCCGCCGAGGTGCTGCATCGTCGCGTCGACGAGGAGCGGACCGACCTCGTTGGGGGTGATCTTGCGCTCGAGGAGCCAGTCCCGGGCCCCCGGGACGCCGAGGGTCTCCTCGAGGACACGGTGGAGTTCCAGCACCTCGACGCCCTGGCCCTCGAGGTCGCGGACGAACGAACGGTGGTCCTCCTGCGCGTTCTCCACCCACAGGACGTCGTCGAAGAGCAGTGCGTCGTTGTTGCTCGGGGTCAGTCGCGCGTGTGCCAGTCCCGGCTCGCACACCAGGACCCTCCGCAGCCTGCCCACCTCGGAGAACGCGCCGAACGCGGGGGCGGCGGACGTCTCGTCGCCGGTGGTGGTGGTCTCCGTGGTCATGGGGGTTCCCTTCTCAGAGTGTGATGGAGCCGGTGCTGAGCCCGATGATCGCCGCGACCGCACCGACCACCGACAGGACGCAGAGGACCCGTTCGGCGGTCGTGAACACGCGGAGTGCGCGCTCCCGACGTGCGATGACGTAGAGGATCGTCGCGGGTGCGTAGATCAAGAACGACAGGAGCAGGTACTGGGGGCCGGCCGCGACGACGAGGAACACCGTGTAGACGACCGCGACGACGGCCGCGACGAGCTGTCTCCGGGTGAGACCGCCCACCGCTCCGGCAGGTTCGACCCCGCCGTGCGCGCGCCGCGACCAGCGTGGGATCCCGAACTGCACGGCGTACAGGGCGGAGAGGAAGTACGGGATCAGCGACAGCGAGCTGCAGAGCTCGAGCATGGACGTCAGCGCATCGTCGGAGAACATCGTGATCACCAGGAAGACCTGGATGAGGCCACTGGTGAACAGCAGCGCCATCCACGGCGTGCCGTGACGGTTTACACGCGTCAGGAACCGGGGTGCGTCCTCCTGCCGTGCGGCCTGGAACAGCACCTCGCTCGACATCAGGGTCCACGCCAGGTACGCGCCGAGGACCGAGACGACGAGTCCGACGTTGATCAGCACAGCACCCCACGGACCCACGATCTCGCCGAACACGCCTGCCATCGACGGCTGCCGCAACCCCCGCAGCTCGGCGGCGGGCAGAGCGGCGAACGAGACCAGCGTGACGAGCGCGAAGACGGCGAGGACCCCGAGGAACCCGCTGAGCGTCGCCCGCCCGATGTCCTCGCGTCGACGTGCGTACCGGGAGTAGACGGTGGCTCCCTCGACGCCGAGGAAGACGAACACCGTGATGAGCATCGTCGAACGGACCTGGCTGAACAGCTCACCCGCGCTCGGTTCGGCACCGCCCCAGAGGTTCAGCCGGAAGGTGTCCCAGTGGGTACCGACGATCGCACCGACGACCAGGAACAGCACGATCGGGACGAGCTTCGCGACGGTCACGATCGTGTTCAGCGCCGCGGCGTTCTTCGTCCCGCGCAGGACGAACAGGTGGAACGCCCAGAGCATGGCCGAGGTGACCGCCACGGACAGCAGCGTGTCCCCCTCGCCGAAGGCGCGCAGCACGGAGCCGATGGTCGAGCCGATCAGGACCCAGTAGGTGACGTTGCCCACGCAGGCGCTCGCCCAGTACCCGAAGGCGGAGAAGAAGCCCAGGTAGTTGCCGAACCCCGCTTTCGCGTAGGCGAAGATGCCGGCGTCGAGGTCCGGCCGGTGCGTCGAGAGCGCCTGGAACACGAACACGAGCATCAGCATCCCGACGCCGGCCACCACCCACGCGATGACGGTCGCGATGACGCCGGCTCCGGTCGCGAAGTTGCGCGGGAGCGAGAACACGCCCGCCCCGACCATCGACCCGACCACCATGGCGGCGAGTGCCACCACCGACAGCGTGCGGTCCTCGCTCGTCACGGGCGCCTGTTGCTCCTGCACTGCCATCTGCTTCCCTCTCTCGTGGGTCGCTCGGAGTCGGACGTCCGGCTACCGGTCGGCTGCGACGGTCGCTTCGGGTGTGGCGGAGGCGGAACGGCCCCAGTTGAACGCCACGGTGAGCTGGACGACCCCGAAGACGATGAGCACGCTGCCCACAGCTGCGACGGTCAGCAGGACGCCCAGGAAGGGCAGGTTGATCACGAGGATCCCGCTCAGCACGCTCAGGACGGCGAGCACCGCGGTCAGGGCCCGGTGCCCCTGCGCTGGCGAGTACACCATCGCGATGCCTTCGAGGATCCAGGCGAACCCGATGAGCAACGCCACCCAGCGCACGCCGATCGGTGGGAGGACGATCGCGACGATGCCCCCGGCGACCACGAGCAGCCCGAGAACGACCAGCCCGAGCCGTCGCCACCACACCCTCGATGGCGTCGTCGCGGCGCGGAACACCATCGCGGCCCCGGACACCACCAGGTAGGTCCCGAACACCCACGCGACCGCGAAGAGCGTCGCGTGCGGCAGGACCAGCGCAGCCAGCCCGGTGAGGACCCCGACGACCCCGACGACCCCGAGCGCCACACGGAGCCTGCTGCCGACTGCCCCCGAGGACCCGGCCCCCTCGTCGACCGCTCTGTCGACACTCATGCCCGCTCGACCTTCCCTGGAGGTCCCGACTGGTGCTGGTGGTGCTGGCGGTGCGAGACCGCGCCCGAAGTCCGTGTTGCGGACAGGCATACACCCGAACCTGAGGAGTCGTCCACCTTCGATGCGCACGCATGGGAGCGAACCCGACCAGGCGAAGCGGTGTACGAACCCCGTCAAGGAGCGACGCCGCTCCGGACGGTCGGGAGGCACGGAGATGTCGAGGACGGGCGAGGAACGCGTCGGCGCCGGAGCCCGAGCGCGGCCCGGCCCGGCCCCGCGACGGGCGCGGCAGGGCACGGTGCTCGTGATCACCGGGATCGCCGGGTTCATCATCGCGATCCTGATCCTCACCCGCCCACCCGCTGCCCTCGACGCCGAGGTGCACCTGCTCGGCTCGTACATGGTGCTGTCAGGCCTGCTCCGCATCGGCCGGGCGCAGGTGGGAGACGGGATGGCCCTCGTCCGTCGCGTCATCCACGGTGTGCTCGGCACACTCGTCCTCGTCGCCGGTGTCGTCGCCGTCGTGCACCCACCCGGCCAGCTCAGCGCCTGGGTCACGCTGATCGCGATCGCCTGGGTGCTCGAGGCCGCCGTCATCCTCACCGGGTCCACGTTCTCGGTCGCGAGGGGGCTGACGCTCATCGCCGCGGTCCTGTGCGTGTGCATCGCCGTCGCTCTGGTCTCCTACCCGGTCATCGGTGTGGGTGCCGCGACGGCCTCGAGCGCGGTGTTCCTCGTGCTGTTCTCCGCGGCCCAGCTCTTCGAGGGGATCCTCGTCTGGCTCCCGCCCCGCTACGAGACGATCGCCGTCGGCGGCGAGGACACCCCGCACCGACGGCGATGACCGACCACGGGGAACGCCGGACCGTGACGACGTCGTTCGCCGTCGTCGTCGCCGGCGCCGTCCTGGGCGTCGCCGGGGTCAAGGTGCTCTCGTGGCTGGTCGCGCCGTGCCTGCTCGCCCTGGTGATCGTCGTCCTGACCCGTCCGCTGTCTCGTCGGCTCGGTGCACGCGGTGCCCCCGCGGCGGTCGGGATCGCGGCCGCCTTCGTCACGGGGCTCGGGATGATCGTGGTGCTCGTCGCCGTCGTCGCCTTCGCGGCCGTGCGGCTCACCACGGTCGTCCGCGCCTACCGCTCCGACCTCGAGACCCTGGTCCTCCGAGCGCACAGGGTGCTGACCGAAGCCGGTCTGACCGACGCACAGTCCCACAGTCTCACCGACGTCGTCACACCGGACCGCCTGCTGCGGTGGTCCGCCTCGGTCGCCCCGTCACTGGTCAGCATGGGCGCGACGGTCGTCTTCTTCCTCGGACTGCTCCTGTTCCTGTCGATCGAAGCGACCCAGGTCGACCAGCGGCTCGCGGGCCTTCGACGGGCGCGGCCGGCGATCGCGGCTGCCCTGACGGATTCGGCGCGGCTCACCCGACGGTACTTCGCGATCACCGCCGCACTGGCCGTGGTTGTCGGAGCACTCGATGCGATCCTGCTCGCTGCGCTCCGGGTCCCGTACCCCGTCCTGTGGGGCGTGCTGGCGGCCGCGTGCAACTTCATCCCCTACGTCGGGTTCGTCATCGGCCTGGTGCCGCCGGCGTTGATCGCGCTCCTCGACAGCGGACCCGAGCTGGCGATCGTGATCGTGATCGTCTACGTCGTGCTGAACTCCGTCGTCACCACGATCGTCCCGGCGAAGGTCGTCGGTGACGTCGTCGGCATCAGCATGTCCGCGACGGTGGTGTCCCTGGTGTTCTGGGCATGGGTCCTCGGTCCGATCGGTTCGGTCCTCGCCGTCCCGTGCACGCTCGTGGTCAAGAGCGTCCTCGTGGACGCCGACCCGCGCGCACGGTTCCTGGCACCGCTGCTGAACTCCCGGAAGAAGAACACGTCGGAAGAACGCGCACGGTGAGCGACGCGGTTCTCAACCGGGTGGAACGGGACGGAACGGCACCTCGACGGGATCGGTGCCGATCGTGACCGCCGTGCCGGCCGGCACCTCACGCCAGAGTCCCGGGAGCGCCACCAACGGCTCGGAGACGACCACCCGAGCGTTCTCGGGCATGTGCGCCAACCGCCCCACCTCCGGGTACAGCTGCCGGACCGATCCGACGTCCGAACTGATGAAGAGCGAGTTCGCGGTCCCCGCGCTCGCGTAGCGGACGGCCGTCAACGTCTCACCGTCGGTGAGCCCGATCGTCATCTGCAGGGCGCCGTCGATCCCGGCCGCACTCGCGACCGACTCCACGAGCCCCGCCATGCGTTCCAGCCCACCGACCGGGTCCTCCTCGAGGCCGAAGGTCAGTGCGAGATGGAACATGAGTTCGGAGTCGGTGGATCCGAGGATGCACGGGAACAGGTCGTCACGGACCGCGGCGAGCAGCTGCCGACGAACCACGGCGAAGTCCCTGATGAAGCCGTTGTGCACGAACAGGCGGTTGCCGTACCGGAACGGGTGACTGTTCGTCTCCTGGATCGGGGTGCCGGTCGCCGCCCGGACGTGCGCCAGGAACAGCCCGCTCGACACCTCGGACGCGAGTTCGCGGAGGTTCTCGTCCCCCCACGCGGGCGCGGCACTCCGGAAGAGGGTCGGCCGGTCGCGCCGTCCGTACCACCCCAGACCCGTTCCGTCACCGTTCGGAGCCGGGGTCTCCGGTGAGTGGAAACGACTCTGCTCGATGAGCGAACGCTCGGTGTCGTAGATGAGCTCGCGCGGCTCGATCGGATGTCCCACGTACCCCAGCCACCGACACATGCGAGCCTCCCCGGCTTCGTCGCCCGACGCCCTGAGTCAAGCACCATCGCGTGCCGAGCGCCCGCTCGCGCCCCGGTAGCCTGACCGGCACGGCCGCGATCGAGCGATGGCGCCGACGAACGACGGAGGACCACGGTGCCAGCACTCGGAGACGGCCGCGCCGACGGCGTGTGGTGCACGCTCGGCGAACCCCGGACCACCGCACAGATCGCCCAGAACGGGTTCGCCTGGCTCGGCCTCGACGCCCAGCACGGCGCCTTCGACGACGCCACGCTCCTGGCGACGATGCCGGCACTCGCCGCGGTCGCACCGCAGGTCCCCGTCGCGATTCGTGTCGCCGAGGGCTCGGACGCCGCGATCGGCCGTGCGCTCGACCTCGGTGCCGACATCGTGATCGTCCCGATGATCGAGACCGTCGAGCAGGCCGAGCACGCCGTGCGCGCCGCGCACTACCCACCGCGGGGCCGACGGAGCTGGGGGCCGATGGCGGGACTCTGGGGCGGTGCGGCACCATCCGCCGCAGCTGCCGACCCCGAGGTGTGGGTCATGCTCGAGACACCCGCGGGCCTCGGTGCCGCCGAGCATATCCTGGCGGTCCCGAGCGTCTCGGCGGTGTTCGTCGGCCCCTTCGACCTGTCGATCGGGCTCGGCGTGGATCTGCGCGAGCTGCTCGACGCCGACAGCGCCACGGACCCCCTCCCCGCGATCGTCGCCGCAGCCCGCCGCGCGGGCAAGCACACCGGCGCCTTCGCCGGTGACCTGGCCCGCGCCGAACGGCTCCGCGCGCTCGGGTTCGACCGCGTCGCCGTCGTCACCGACGGGACCCTGCTCGCGCACGGTGCGGCCGCGGTGCTCGGCGCAGCAGCCACCGGTCGCACCTCGTACTGACGGGCCGTCAGCGGCGACCTACTGACGGGCCGTCAGCGGCGAAGTACTGACGGGTCGTCAGCGGCGGCCGCACCGGCGACCGGTCCTCGTCCGCGTCCTCGACGCCGCTGAGAGGGCGTGCCCGCGCCCCGGTCCACACTCGGTCGGGAACCCGAGCCGACCGCGACCGCAGAGAGGACGAGACATGACCGACGTCTCCAGCCAACCGCCCGCCGAGGGCGACGACCGCCGCATCCTGACGAACCGCCAGGGCCACCCCGTCTACGACAACCAGAACCAGCGCACCGTCGGGGCCCGTGGCCCGGCGACGCTCGAGAACTACCAGTTCCTCGAGAAGATCAGCCACTTCGACCGCGAACGGATCCCGGAGCGGGTCGTGCACGCGCGCGGTGCCGTCGCCTTCGGGTACTTCGAGGCCACCGGCACGTGGGGTGACGAACCCATCGCGCAGTACACCCGCGCGAAGCTGTTCCAGGAGCCCGGCAAGCGCACCGACCTGGCGATCCGGTTCTCCACCGTGATCGGCGGCCGTGACTCCTCGGAAGCTGCCCGCGACCCGCGCGGCTTCGCCGTGAAGTTCTACACCGAGGACGGCAACTGGGACCTCGTCGGCAACAACCTCGGCGTCTTCTTCATCCGCGACGCCATCAAGTTCCCCGACGTGATCCACTCCCTCAAGCCCGACCCCGTGACCTTCCGCCAGGAGCCGGCGCGCATCTTCGACTTCATGTCGCAGACCCCCGAGTCGATGCACATGCTCGTCAACCTGTTCAGCCCGCGCGGCATCCCCGCGAACTACCGCACCCAGCAGGGTTTCGGCGTGAACACCTACAAGTGGGTGAACGCGGACGGTGACACCAAGCTCGTCAAGTACCACTGGATCCCGTCGGTGGGCGTGTCCTCGATGACCGAGGCCGACGCCGCCGCGGTGCAGGCCGGCGACCTCGGGCACGCGTCGAAGGACCTGTACGAGGCGATCGAGCGTGGTGAGTACCCCGAGTGGGAGCTCCGTGTGCAGCTCATGGACGACCACGAGCACCCGGAGCTCGACTTCGACCCGCTCGACGACACGAAGGTGTGGCCGGAGAACGAGTTCCCGCCGAAGCCCGTCGGCAAGATGGTCCTGAACCGCAACGTCACGAACCACTTCGCCGAGAACGAGCAGCTGTCCTTCGGCACCGGCGTGCTCGTCGACGGCCTGGACTTCTCCGACGACAAGATGCTCGTCGGCCGCACGTTCTCGTACTCGGACACGCAGCGCTACCGCGTCGGCCCGAACTACCTGCAGCTGCCGGTGAACGCCCCGAAGAACGGCGCCGTCGCGACCAACCAGCGCGACGGACAGATGGCGTACCACCAGGACCACGGCGGCGAGAACCCGCACGTCAACTACGAGCCGTCGATCACCGGCGGCCTGCGCGAGGCGGAGTACCCGACCCACGACGACCAGGGGCCGGAGATCGTCGGGCGTCTCACCCGCAAGCGCATCCCCCGGACGAACGACTACACCCAGGCCGGCCAGCGGTACCTGCTCCTGCAGGACTGGGAGCGCGACGACCTGGTCGCGAACTTCGTCGACCTCATCTCGCAGGCGGCCCGTCCGGTGCAGGAGCGCATGCTCTGGCACTGCTACATGGTCGAGGACGACCTGGGTCGTCTCGTGGGCGAGGGACTCGGCATCACCCTCGACGAGGTCAAGGACCTGCCCCCGCTGCAGTCCCAGACGCTCAGCGACGACGAACTCGCCCGCCTGGCGAACCTCGGTCACAACGGCTCCCGCGACGTCGAGGGCCTGATGATGACGCACTGCGTCCCCGACGAACGCGCCGTGCGCGTCTGAGACGCGACCCCACGGACGGACGGGAGGCCCGGTGCCAGCTGGCACCGGGCCTCCCGTCCGTCCGTGGCGGAGCCCGAAGCGTCCGCTCGCCACCCGGGGTCAGGCCCGTTCCGGCGCGTCCACGCGACGGCTGCGCCTCGATCAGGGGTGCGCGGAGCGGTCCACGCCGACCCTAGACTGGCCGACGTGACCGACCTCGCTCCTGACCAGTCCGCGCCGAGCACCGCCGGATCCCCCGCGTCGGCAGCCGTGCCGGTACCGCCCCTGAGCCTGCTCGCGGTGGTGGCGATCGTTCTTGCATTCGTGGCACCGATCGGCGGTGTCGTCGTCGGGTTCATCGCTCGACGCGACGTGCGACTGACCGGTGAGCGGGGTGACGGCATCGCGTTCGCGGCGATCCTGATCGGGGCGACGCTGACGTTGTTCGGGATCATCGTGCCGCTGTTCCTCGGCGGTGCGGGGTTCTTCGACCTTGACCTCCAGCTCTGAGCACCGGACGCCGGTCGCTACCCTGACCGAGTGGGGAACGATGCTGATGTCTCGACGCTGATCCGGCCGGCGACGCTCGCTGATGCGGATGCGATCGCCCACGTGCACACGGTGTCGTGGCGAGAGACCTACGGCCGGTTCGTCGACGACCCGGACACGAGCCCGTGGTTCGACGCGGGTCGCCGGGTCGACATGTGGCGGTCGACGCTCGCGAGCTCTGACGCCCGAGGAGCCGTCCGGGTCGCCCTCGACAGTTCCGGGGTCGTGGGCTTCGCCGCGGCGCAGACGACCCCCGAGCCGGATGCCGTCCGCCCCGAGGAGCTGACGACGCTCTACGTCCTGGCCCGTGCGCAAGGAACCGGCGCCGGTCAGGCACTCCTCGACACCGTGCTCGCCGATCGTCCGGCGTCGCTGTGGGTGGCAGCGGACAACCCGCGGGCGCACGCCTTCTACCGGCGGAACGGCTTCACGCCCGACGGTGCCGAGTCGGCGTTCGGACCCATCCCGCGGACAGTCCGGTTGGTTCGCTGAAGCGTCAGTCCACGGCCGGCGCGGAGATGTCCCACACGGTGGTCTCCTCGTACTGCTCGGACCAGCCGCGGCGCATCCGTGCGGCGGCACGGTCGAACGCGTCGACGACGTCGGTGTCCGGGGTCAGGAGCGCCTGCAGGCGGATGCCGTCGTAGAGGGCGAGCAGCTGCTGCGCCCCGCGGATCGGGTCCATCGTCGCCGGTTCGCGGCCGGCGCGGACGTCTTCCTGCAGCGCGGTGCGGACGGTCTCGCGGAACTGCAGGTACGCGGACCGGTAGTAGTCGGCGCCGTCCGTCGACGGGTCGGTCGAGATGGCGAGCGTCGCGGCGATCAGGCGCATGAGGGACGGGTCCTCGGCGTGCGCGGAGAGCAGCGCGTGCAGGAACGCCACCGTGCCCTTTTCACCGGCGAGCGGCAGCAGCGGTGCCGACACCGCGCGGGTCCACCGCATCACCGCGGCGGCCAACAGTGCGTGTTCGGAGGGGAAGAGCTCGAGGATCTCGGCCGGTCGCATCCCCGACCGGGCCGCGACGCCCTCGAGCGAGAAGCGTGACAGTCCCCCGTCGTGGATGACCGCGATCGCACCGTTGATCGCCCGGGTGCGCGGGACTTCCTCGTCGGCGGCGTTCTGGTTCGTCAGTGGTGCCAGCGGGTGCTTCCGGAACCAGTCCAGGAGTGCGCGAGCCCGGGAGGCCCCGAACGCAGGATCAGTCGGGCGACCCGGGCTGAACAGGTCGCTGAACCCCGGCACGTCGTGCATCAGCGGGTCGAGGGACTGGAACGCCATCGACCAGTCCGGGAACGAGCGCTGGGCGATCGGCTCGTCGAGCAGCACCCGAACGTTCGTGTGTCGCGGGTCGGCCTGGACCTGGTCGAAGCGCTCGCGGACGACGTCGTCCTCGCCCTCGATGATCCCGATGCAGTTGTCGTCGCGGTGCGCGAGCATGCCGGTGACGCCGAGCCGGGTGTTCTTCTCGCGACCGACCGCCAGGATCTGGGCGAGTTCGGAATCCGTGATCGGACGGGTCTGGGTGCTGGTGTAGACGAGCGATCGCATGGTGCTGCTTCCTGGTCGGACGGTCCCCCGGTGTGTGGGAGGCGCCGCCGTGTCGAACCCGAATCGACTCGACGGCACCTCGTGGTCACCGTAACCAGCGGCGACCACCTTCACTGCGACGCAAGACGGTCCGTGGCTCATCGGCACCCGGAGGATGCCGACCTCTGAATGGAACCATCCGGCGTCGGTCCGCGGTACCCCCACAATGGGGAACGCACGTTCTCCGGCTGTTCCTCGGGGTTCGCGTCAGTGCGCGCGGTCGCCCGACGGAGGCGTCTCGAAGATGCGCTCACCCGTCGTCGGGTCCCACCCGATGGTGCGGGGTCCCGCTGATCGCGGGCGTCGTTCGTCCCGCGGGAAGAACGGACGGGCACTGGGCAGGTAGCTGAGCACCGCGGCGACGACGACGCAGACGGCGTCGACGAGGCTCCAGTCCACGCCGTCGGTGGCGATGGCGAACACTGCGCTGCAGGCAGCCAGCCCGGCGATGATGGCGAGCCAGAGACGCGCGTTGCCGGAGCCTCGTCCCATCCGCGTCGCCAGCCACACGAACAGTGCCGACCAGGCGAGGACGAGGACGAGCCCGAGCGACGCCCCGATGATCGCGCCGCCGGCTTCGCGCATGGACACGACCATGCCGGGCGCAGCGGCCACGAGGCTGATGATGACGGACGCCCACCAGAGGGCCACGGCGACCGTGACGACCCGCGGTCGCGTGCGCGGTTCGGTGTGCTGTTCCATCAGATGCTCCCCCGTCGTTCCGCTGGATGCGGCCCGACGATCCTACGATGACGGCGAGGAACCCCGGTCTCGCTGCCTAGGGGCGGTAGTCCTCGCGACGTGGCGGGACCTGCGCCGCGTGCGAATCGGTGAACGGCTTCGCGCCCCACATCCCGCCCAGCGTCTTCGCGACCGTCGTGAGCAACCAGCCCAGTCCTCGTGCCACGGTGCTCAGGATCCTCATGGTGCCCCCTCGTCGGTCCCGACCTGCGTGGTCGCCCGTTTGCCACGCTACCGCCGACACGTACCGTTGGCACATGGACGGAACCGATCTCCCGCGCATCGGAGCACCGGCGACGAGGGCGCTCCAGGCCGCCGGAGTGCACACGCTCGCCGACGTCCGCCGTGTCGGTGTCGATCAACTCGCACGGCTGCACGGAATCGGACCGACGGCGCTCCGACGGCTCAGGGAAGCGCTCGAGGCCGAAGCGGGCCGTTGACCGACGGCCGCCTACGCGTCCTGCTGTGGAGCAGTCTTCGACGGCAACCGCGATGCCACGAGCGTCCCGACCAGCGCCACCACCGCGAAGGCCGCGAACCCGAACGGCAGCCCGATCGCGCTGCCGACACCACCGACGACGAGCGGTCCGACGGCGTCCCCGGTCTCGCGCCCGAGCTCCGCAGAGCCCATGGTCCGCCCGAGCCGGTCCGGCGGAGCCGTCCCGGCGAGGTGCGCGAACGCGACCGGCGTCAACGTCGCGACACCGGCCCCGGCGAGCAGCGCCGCGATGAAGACCGCCACCGCCGAGGGTGCGACGGCGACCACCAGGAATGCAGCGGCCACCGCGGCCGTCCCGGCCACACCCGCCACCCCGGTGCCGAGACGCCCGGCGTCGTGCAGTCGACCGGCAACGGGCTGCATGAGCGACGAGATCACGGCGAGGACGGCGACCGCGAGCGTCGACACCAGGAGCGGGATGCCGACCTCGGTGCCGAGCGCCGGGAGCATCCCGGTCAGCGCCCCGATCGCAGCGCTGCCGACGGCCAGGACGACGACCGGGATCAGGAACTGGCGGTCCGTGGCCGCTCGGACCATCACCGCGAGCGTGGCCCGCTGCCGGGGCAGTGGCACGATGGGCTCGACGGCGATCAGCACCGCCACCGCCGTCACGAGGGCCATCACGACCAGGATCCCGAAGAGCCACTGCGTGCTGCCGAACTGCACCACGAGTGCACCGATCACCGGTCCCCCGGCGTAGCCGAGACCCTTCCACGATCCGTACCGACCGAAGTACGTCCCGCGACGATGCGCCGGCACGAGTCGCGCGACCGCGGCGGACGACGCCGGCGAGAACGCGGAGGCGCCGGCACCCTGCAGCAGGCGGGCGAGCCCGAGCCAGAACGGTCCGGTCCCGAACACGCCGATGAGCGAGGCCACCGCGAACACGATGAGTCCGCCGACGATCACCGGTCGCGGCCCGATGCGGTCGGACAGTGCGCCGAAGACCGGCTTGAGGACGAGTTCGGCGACGTCGTACAGCGCGAGGAAGAGTCCGAGCCACGCGAGCGTCAGACCGAGTTCGAGGTGCTCGCCACCGACCGCCGCGGCGATGCCGTTCGCCCCGAAGGCGGTCACGAACCCCGCGGCGTACAGCGGAGCGAGCCGAGGGGGCGTGGTCGTCGACAGGGCGGTCACGTGCCAACCTTGGACGACCACGGGCCGGATCGCCAACGTCGGGCGTGTCCGACCTCCGATGACCCCGTGAGTGGGCTCGCGGCAGCGACTAGTCTCCGTGGTCATGGACGCTGCTGCGGTCGTCGTCATCACCGGTCCACCCGGCGCGGGGAAGTCGACGACGGCTCGGGCGGTGGCTGCTTCGTTCCCGCGTTCGGTGCACCTGCACACGGACGACTTCTGGCACGCGATCGTTTCCGGCTCGGTCCCGCCCTACCTGCCCGAGGCGGACGAGCAGAACCAGACGGTCATGCGGGTGATCAGCACTGCTGCTTCCGCGTACGTCGCCGGTGGGTTCGTGGTCGTCGTCGACGGCATCGTCGGACCGTGGATGCTGCACCACTTCCTGGCCCCGAGCCCGATCCGCGGCACGTCGCCGCTCCACTACGTCGTCCTCCGCCCCTCCCGCGACGAGACCCTGCGACGTGCGCGGGGCCGGACCGAGCCGGACGCACTCGTCGACGAGGCGCCGATCCTCGCGATGTGGGAGGAGTTCTCCGCCCTCCGTGCGCTCGAACACCACGTGATCGACACGACGGGACAGGCACCCTCGGAAACACTCGCCGCGGTCCGCGCCGCCGTCGAGGCAGGGACGTTCCTGCTGCAGACCGCCTCGGACGACTGAGCGGTGCAGTCACCCACGTGGCGGAGGTCGCCGCGCTCGTGGGCGACCGCATCGCCGACTCGGTCGATGTCGTCCCGCCGTTCGTCCGCGAGTTCGATGTCCTCTACGCCTGTGCGGACGACTGGCACGGTGGGAACCCAGCACCCGGGATTCGACGGGTGGTCGGGGAGCTCGACCGGGCCGGTGCCATCCGCCGCTGCGCGCTCCGGCGGTCGCCGCGTCGGGGGACTTCCACGTCCGTTGGGCACTCCGGCACGGCGTGAAGCCGTCGCAGTCGGACCGCGAGACGGCGACGTGGGAGGTGGCGGACGCCGACCGGTTCGACCAGACGGTCCTCGTCTTCGCACGGCATGGCGACCGTCAGCTCTCCGACGATGTCCGTGCTGCGGTTGCCCGGTTCGCCGTCCCGTCGTCGTCAGCCTGCGACCAGGGCTAGCCGAGGGCGGCGGTGCAGCTCACCCGCGCATGGTCGCTGGTGACCGCCCTTCACGGCGCACCAGAACCGTGCCGCATACGCTTGCACCCGTGCTCTCCACCACGAGGAACCTGACGGTTCGCGACCTGCTGCAGTTCCACGAACCGGCGGTCGCCGACTGGGTGGAGACCTGCACCGAGGAGGTCGTCCGCGTCTGCGACGTCGCCGACTTCCTCAGCCTGTTGGGTCCGACGACGGGGTCGGGTGCTTCGCTGATGCTCTCGAAGTGCGTCGCCCTCGCCGCTGTCGACGTGCACGACGGCGCTCCACGGGACCTCGTTCGAGCGAGGCGCGATCTGAAGGCCGTCATCCCCCAGCTCGACGAGGACAGCCCTGGCACGGACTGGGCGATCCAGCAACTGCGCCCGCACTACTTCGCCGTCGGCGACGACGCCATCGACCACTGGGCCGAGGACCCCGACCGGGCCCGAGCCCGGCGGGACTCCTCCGCCGCAGGGTACGCGCGGCGGGGTGGCGTGAGCGGTGACGCGCTCACGGGTGGTGGCTGACCCGAAAGCAGACGAACCACCCGTGTGCAGGACATCCCGAACACGGCGCGAGCGCTGCCGGCGAGCAGACCGGAACGAAGAAAGCCCCCGACCGGACCTGGTGGTCCTGCCGGGGGCCCGTGGTGGTGGGCGGTACTGGGATCGAACCAGTGACCTCTTCCGTGTCAGGGAAGCGCGCTCCCGCTGCGCCGATTGCCCAGGTCCCTGCGTGGACCGGAGTCCATCAAGGTCTTGGAGGGTGGATCTGGAGGTGGGGACGGGATTCGAACCCGCGTGGACGGCTCCGCAGGCCGCCGCCTGGCCTCTCGGCCACCCCACCATCGAGGTTCACGTCTCCGTGAGTACCCGAACGGTGGGATACCGTCTGGCGAGTCGCGGGCCTTCGAACGGTCGGTGCGTGTCGGTGCGTGCGCCGCCGACGACGACCGATCTGGTCAGTGCGTCCGGTGACCGTCCGTGCCGTACATCTCACGTCGCAGGCGGGTGAACCGTCCCTGGTTGCTGAACCCCCACTTCGCCGCGACGTCCTTGATCAGCTTCGACTCATCGTCGAGGAGCTCCCGGTGCGCCTCGGCGAGCCGGGCGCGGCGCAGGTAGGTCATCGGCGTCATGTCGAGTTGCCGACGGAAGGTCGAATGGAGTCCGCGGGAAGACACCCGTGCCGCCGCCGCCACGTCCTCGAGGGTGATCGGGTCGCTCAGGTGCGAGTCCATGTACGCGGCGGCCCGCCGGACCGTTGCCGCCCCCGCCCCGGTGCCGGCCAAGACCCGCGTGACGGTCTCGAACGGCAGTGCCCAGGTCGCGACGCTGAGCAGGTAGTCGAACGCGGCGGTGCGGACCAGCTCGTTCCGGAACGCAGAGTCCACCCGGACGACGTTCTGGTGGACGTGGGAGACCGCCTGTGCCCAGACGTCGGCACGTTCCGGGATCGGCCGGTGGCCGTGGAGCCGGAGGACGCCGGTGTCGGCTCCCTCGGCACGGACGGCGTGCTGGAGGAGCGAGGACTCCGGCATGTTGACGACGAGCAGCTCCGAACCGTCGTACTCGGCGACGGTCTCCTCCTGACCGAAGAGCACGCCGCCGACCTCTCCGCCGTCACCGTGCTCGGTCCGGAGTCCGCCGCCGAGTCGGGTGGCCGAGGTGAAGACCCCCGCCGGCTCGACGGTCACCTGCGCGTGGAAGCCCATCGAGAGGCGCGCGATGCTCAGTCGGTCGTCGCCACGGATGTCTGCGCGGAACCGCACCCGACCACGCGGCGGCTCGAGGCGCACCTTCGGGTACATCTCCCCGAGTACTTCACTGACCGCGTCGAAGTCGACGGTGTCCTGCTGCAGCATCATCACGGTCATGCGGTGGTCGTTCTCCCAACAGCCTGCTCGGCTCCGAACGTCCCCACGCTAGCCCACAGCCGCTGGCACGATCCACGAACGACGAAGCCCCCGACCGGACCTGGTGGTCCTGCCGGGGGCTTCGTGGTGGTGGGCGATACTGGGATCGAACCAGTGACCTCTTCCGTGTCAGGGAAGCGCGCTACCGCTGCGCCAATCGCCCAAGTCCCTGCGTGGACCGGAGTCCATCAAGGTCTTGGAGGGTGGATCTGGAGGTGGGGACGGGATTCGAACCCGCGTGGACGGCTTTGCAGGCCGCTGCCTAGCCTCTCGGCCACCCCACCATCGAGGTTCACGTCTCCGTGAGTACCCGAACGGTGGGATACCCTCTGGTGAGTCGCGGGCCTTCGAGAAGACCCACACTCGAGCGGATGACGAGATTCGAACTCGCGACCCTCACCTTGGCAAGGTGATGCGCTACCACTGCGCCACATCCGCACTTGTCGTTCCGCTGTCGCGGCGACGACGTAAACTCTATACGCACCGGGGCACTTCCACCAAAATCCTCCCCGTTCACCGGGCGTGTCCCCCGAGTTCATGCGGATCGGGGCGGTTCGACACCCCCTCTGGGCAGCGCGCCACACCCGGGCCGCGCGATGTGTTCGATGCACCGCCGGACTTCCGCTAGTATCGATCCGCACGAACAGTGCAGGGGGCGATTGGCGCAGTTGGTAGCGCGCTTCGTTCACACCGAAGAGGTCATCAGTTCGAGTCTGGTATCGCCCACACAGCAACACGAACACCACCGACAAGAGCCCGACGCAGCAGCGTCGGGCTCTTGTCATCTCATCAGGCCGCAGCACGCGGGCCAGACCACCAGCACGATCGGACGAAGGGGCGCATGACCGACGTCGACCTCGAGTTCGCCCGGGTCCGAGCGGTCCTCGACCGTCCGACCCTGCGGCTCATGTCCCGGCCGACCAGCGCCACGGTCCTCGCCGTGTTCCGCACGGTCTTCGACCGCGACGTGCAGTACGTCCCTGCCGACCGCATGCACCTGCAGGTGGAGGAGCACGTCGCGCGCCTGCAGGCGGCGGGTGCCCGCGTGCCCGCCAGCGACCAGGCGGTGCCGGCAGTCGGCGAGCCGACCGAGGGCGCGCAGGAGGCCCGCCCGAACGGCCGCGCGCTGTGTCGCGAGTGGGTCGGCGCCCAGTGGCTCGTCCGTTCGAACTCCCCCGACGGCGACGAGCAGTACTCCCTGACCAGCCACGCCCTCGAGGCGCTGAGCCTCGTCGACGCCCTGTCGGCCGACCGCGCCCTGATCAGCGAGAGCCGGCTGGCGATGATCGTGGACGCGGTGCGCCGGTGGGCGGCCCGGGCCGAACCCGACCCCGACGTGCAGATCCGCCGGATCGACGCCCAGATCGCCGAGCTGCAGGCCGAACGGGAGCGCCTGGAGCACGGCGACGACGTCGTGGCCGTCGACGACGACCGGATGCGCGACGGGTACACGAACATCTCCGACCTGATCCGGCAGCTGCCGAGCGACTTCAAGCGCGTGGAAGAAGCGGTCGCGACGATGCACCGCTCGATCGTCGAGGACTTCCGGCAAGAGGTCCGCCCGATCGGCGAGATCCTCGACGACTACCTGGCGCGCACGGACAACCTGATGGAAGCGACGCCCGAGGGCCGTGCCTTCGAGGGCGCCTTCGAGCTCCTCCGCGACGACGCCCTGCTCCTGCGGCTCCGCGACGACATCGCGACGATCCTGGCGCACCCGTTCGCGCAGGGCCTCGGAGCCGGCGAGCGTCGGGCCTTCCGCAACACCGTGACGATCCTGCGCCAGGGCATCGAGGACGTCCTCGCCCAGCGCCGTCAGCTCACCGCCACGCTCCGCGACCAGATCGTCGCCCACGACGTGGTGCGCGACCGCGAGCTCGACGCGGTGCTCCGCTCGGTCAACCGCGGCCTCGCCACCCTGATGGACCAGGGCGGCGCACGCGACCGGATCCCGCTGCCGCTCCTGCCGGCGGCCGCCGAGGTCGGCACGCTGCGCGAGCGCTTCTACGACCCGGACGCCGAGTCCGTGCCGCCGCCCATCGAGGAACCCGACGACGACGTCTTCGAGGACCTCGACGTCGAGATGCTCCGCAAGCACGGTGGGCCGCTCCTGACCGAGCTGCGCGCGGCACTCCGCTTCGCCGAGGCCGACTCCAGCGTCGACGCGTTCCACGGGCTGCCGCCCGAGCAGCGCCGACCGGTCGAGCTCTTCGGCCTCGCGCACCTGCTGACGGGGCGCGACGACTTCGAGTCGGCCGCGCACGTCGCCGAGCACCGCACGGTCCGCCCCGACGGCACCGCGATCACCTTCCACATGCCCACCGCTGCGCTCGACGACGAGCGAACTCCGGTCGGCGACGCACACGACGAGAACGCACAGGAGGCACGGTGAGCGACACGACGCCGGCACCGGTCGACGACACGGTCCCCTACGACGACCCCGCATCCGTGATGCAGGACGACGAGCGTGACGAGTCCAGCTTCGCCCTCTTCGAGGGCGACGAGGGCCGGCTCGACGAGCACCAGCGACGCGCCCTGGTGGCACTGCTGCGGCACTCGTACGTCAGCTCCCGCACGCACCCCGACGAGTGGCGTGCGGTCCTCGACGCCGAGTACCAGCTGCGGTCCCGCCTGAACGACCTGTTCCTCGAGTTGCACGTCGACCGTGACCGCGAGGTCGCGTGGAAGCGCCAGGCTCGGTCGGAGAGCCAGCGCCGCACGTTCCCGACCCTGCTCCGCGACCTGCCGTACACCCGCGAGGAGACGATCGTCCTCGTCTACCTGCGGATGCGCCTGCGCGCCGACGCCCGACCGGGCCCGGACCAGGTCGTCGTGGACCGCTCCGAGATCCTCGGCCACGTGGCGGGCTTCCGTCCGGCGACCGCGACCGACCGCACCCGCGACGAGGGCCGGGTCGCCAAGGCCATAGAGCGTCTCGTGACCGCACGCATCCTGATCCGCACCTCCGACCCCGACCGCTTCCGGGTGGCGAGCGTCGTCGAGGTGCTGCTCCCCCTGGAGCGCCTGCTCGAACTGGACGCCTGGTTGCGGACCACCACCGCGCAGGGTGAGGCGACCACGTCGGGCGGCGAGCCGACCGACGGGGACGACCCGGGCCTCCCGGCAGACGGCGAAGCCGACATCGACGACGAAGGCGAGACGGAAGCGTGACCGACACGTTCGAGATCCCGGCACTCTTCGACACGGTGGCGCAGTGGCGCGCCGAGTCGATGCAGGTCGTCAACTGGGGTGGGTTCCACGGCCACCGGCAGGTCGAGCTGTCCGGCACGGCGACGCTCATCTCCGGCGCATCGGGTACCGGCAAGTCCACGCTGATGGACGCCTACCTGGCCGTGATGATGCCGTCCGACGTGCCGTTCAACGGCGCCTCGAACGACGCCACCACCGGCCGCGCCCGCAGCGCCGACCAGCGCAACCTGCTCACGTACCTGCGCGGCAAGGTCGACACCCGGCGCGACCCGGAGACCGGCAGCCTGCGCGACGTGAACCTGCGCGGCGACGACCAGACCACCTGGGGCGCTGCGGCGGTCACGTTCCGGAACGACGACGAGCGGCGCTTCACGGTGCTGCGTGCGTACATCGTGCCGAAGCGCGCCCGCGGGGTCGGCGACATCCAGATGACCATGGCGACGGTCGACGACACCTTCGACCTGCGCCGACTCGAGGAGTTCGTGCCGTCGCGGTTCCACCACCTCGAGCTGACCGGCCGCGTGCCGGGGCTCGTCATCCGCGACACCTACCAGGAGCTCGCGTACACGCTGCAGACGCGGCTGGGCATCGGTGACTCCGGCGGCGGCAACCGGGCGATGCGCCTGCTCGCCCGGATCCAGGCCGGCCAGCACCTGCCGACCGTCGACGCGCTGTACAAGTCGCTCGTGCTCGAGACCCCCGGCACGTACGAGGCGGCCGACCGGGCCCTCGCGCACTTCTCCGCCCTCGACGAGGCGTACGAGGCGATGGACACCGAGGAGCGCAAGGTCCGCATCCTCTCCCCCATCACCGACCTGCACGACGAGATCTCGCGCGCGACCGAAGCCGCAGCAGCCCTGGACGGCATCGCGACCGGCGCCGAGGTGTCGCCGTTCGCGCACTGGACGGCCTCGCGGAAGCGCGACCTGCTCGACGCCGAGGTCTCGCGCAACGCCCGCGAACGCACGGCATCGCGCGCCGAGGTCGCCGCGGCCGAGGCCCGGCACGCCGCCGTGGAGATCGAGCTGCGCGACGCCGAGGCCCGGCTCCGCGACCAGGGCGGCAACGCGCTCGCCCAGCTCGAGGACCGCATCGAACGGCTCACCCGTGAGCGCGACGCCGTGGTCCGCACCCGCGCCACCTTCGACGAGCGCACCGCGGTGCTCGGGGTCCCGGTCTCCTCGGAGCAGGACTTCATCGGGATCCAGCGTGCCGCGCACGAGTTCCTCGGTTCGTACGCCGACGCGCGCACCGCCCTCGACGAACGCCGCGACGCCCTGACCCGAGAGGAGTACCCGCTCCTCGACCGCGAGCGGTCCCTGCGGCAGGAGCGCCAGTCGCTCGAGCACCGGCAGGGCGCCATGCCGCTGCCGATGCACGACGCCCGGCTCGCGATGGCCCGCGCCGCCGGCATCGACCCGGCCGAGCTGCCCTTCGTGGCGGAACTGCTCGACGTGCTGCCCGGCGAGGAGCGCTGGCGCACGGCCATCGAGTCCGTCCTGGCCCCCGTCGCCCGCACGCTGCTCGTCGACCAGGACCGCCTCGGCGACTTCAGCGAGGCGATCGACGCACTGCGCCTGCCCGTCCGCGTGCAGTTCGAGGGTGTGCCGACCGGCCCGCACCTGGACCTCGACGGCGACCCGGCGATGGTCTCCGGCAAGCTCGCCATCAAGCCGTCGCCGTTCAGCACCTGGGTGCGCGAGCGGATCGAGTCCGACCGCACCGACGCCCGCTGTGTCGCCTCGGCGTCGGACCTCGGCGGTGGTGGCCGCCGGGTCACCGAGTCCGGGCAGCTGCGCGACGGCCGTCGTGGCGCGCACGGTGACCGCCGCCAGTCGAACGTCATCGGCTTCACGAACGAGGCCCGCGTCGCCGCGGTCGAGCAGGAGCTCGCCTCGATCGCGCAGGACCTCGCCACGCTCGAGGCCCGCCGCACCGACGTCGCGCAGGACCTCACCGCGCTCGACGTGCTCCGCGCCGCGCACCAGCACGTGGTCGACGCCACGTGGGCCGCGATCGACGTCGACGGGCTCGGGACCTCCCTCGCCCGGCTCGACGAGGAACGGCAGGCGCTGCTCGCCGCCGACGACGGCCTCCGGACGCTGCGGGCCTCGGTCGCCCGGCTCCGGAAGTCCCTCGACGAGGCCGCCGACCGTCGCTCCGCCGCACGGCTGTCCGTCCAGCGGCTGGAGGAGCGCCACGCGGTGCTCGTCGACGGCCAGGACGCCGCCGCCGAGATCCTGGAGCGCTTCGAGTCCTCGCCCGGTTCGCTGCCGGACGACCAGCAGTCCCGTCTGCTCGAGGAGACCTTCGAGGAGATCGGCGCCCCGGACGGCGTCGACGGGTTCGACGACGCCACGCGACGGCTGAAGCGCCGGCTCGAGGAGCGGCTCGCGCAGGCGCTCGACGGTGCCGCGGCGGCCTCGACCTCGTTGACGCTGACGTTCCAGCGGTACCAGGACGCCTGGCCCGACCCGAACCTCGGCACCGGCGTCGCGTCGTACCCGGACTATCACGCGATCCTCGACCAGATCGTGGCGACCGGCCTGCACGCGCGTCGGAGCGAGTGGCGTCGACGGCTGTCGCAGTGGAGCGGCGAGGACCTCGTCCCGCTCGCCGGCGCCTTCGACCGCGCCGTCGTCGAGATCGAGGAGCGCCTCGAGCCGGTCAACGAGATCCTGCGGGAGCTGCCGTTCGGCGCGAACCGGGACCGCCTGAAGATCCAGATCCGCCGGGTCACCCGCGAGGACGTCACCGCCTTCCGTCGGGAGCTCCGCGCGCTGTCCGCCTCGGTCGACACCGAGCTGACCGACGACGTGCTCGAGACCCGGTTCCGGCGGCTCCGGCGCTTCATGGCGGTCATCCGGCCCGACCCCGACGCCGCCCGCGGCCGCACCACCCAGCGCGACGCGGTGCTCGACGTCCGCCGGCACATGGAGATCACAGCGGTCCGGTACGACACCGACGGCAACGACCTCGGCGTGTACTCGTCGCTCGGCGACAAGTCCGGTGGTGAGACGCAGGAGCTCGTGGCGTTCATCGTCGGCGCCGCGCTGCGCTACCAGCTCGGCGACGAGACCCGTCCTCGGCCCCGGTTCGCGCCGGTGTTCCTCGACGAGGCGTTCATCAAGGCGGACTCGGAGTTCGCCGGCCGTGCCGTCACCGCGTGGCTCCGGCTCGGCTTCCAGCTCGTCGTGAGTGCGCCGCTCGACAAGGTCACGGCGCTCGAACCGTCGATGGAGCGGCTCCTGTCGATGCGCAAGCACCCCGAGACGGGCCACTCGTCCATCACCGAGATCGCCCGGGTGGAGGCGGCCGCCGTCTGACGCGGGCCGGGTCTGGTCCCGCGTGTCGGGCTGGTCAAGACACCCCGCTCAGGTCCGCCGAGGGGTCACGAACCGTCGGATAGCGGCGGCGCAGCCGACAGTTCGTGACCACTCGACGCGCGGCAGGCGGGGTGTCCTGACCACCCGGCCCGCGCTCTGGTCGCGACCGACAGCAGCCTGGAGGCGCGGTGCGGGCCCGCCACGGGCCTCCCGGCCGTCGTCCCGCCGGTCGCAACACCCCGCTCACCTTCGCCGAGGGGTCACGAACCGTCGGGTGGCGGCAGCGCAGCCGACAGTTCGTGACCACTCGACGCGCGGCAGGCGGGGTGTCCTGACCACCCGGCCCGCGCTCTGGTCGCGACCGACAGCAGCCTGGAGGCGCGGTGCGGGCCCGCCACGGGCCTCCCGGCCGTCGTCCCGCCGGTCGCAACACCCCGCTCACCTTCGCCGAGGGGTCACGAACTGTCGGGTGGCGGCGCCGCAGCCGACAGTTCGCGACCACTCGACGCGCAGCAGGCGGGGTGTCCTGACCACCCGGCCCGCGCTCTGGTCGCGACCGACAGCAGCCTGGAGGCGCGGTGCGGGCCCGCCACGGGCCTCCCGGCCGTCGTCCCGCCGGTCGCAACACCCCGCTCACCTTCGCCGAGGGGTCACGAACTGTCGGGTGGCGGCGGCGCAGCCGACAGTTCGTGACCACTCGACGCGCGGCAGGCGGGGTGTCCTGACCACCCGGCCCGCGCTCTGGTCGCGACCGACAGCGGCCTGGAGGCGCGCCACGGGCCCGCCACGGGCCTCCCGGCCGTCGTCCCGCCGGTCGCAACACCCCGCTCAGGTTCGCCGAGGGGTCACGACGCGTCGCCTGGCGGCGCCGCAGCCGACAGTTCGTGACCACTCGACGCGCCGCAGGCGGGGTGTCCTGACCACGCGGCGGCCGGGCCGTCAGCGTGTCGACAGGTGCCGCACAGACGTTCCATGACCACTCGCCGCTACGGTGATGGCGTGTTCGGACGCCGCCACTCCCCCAGTCCCCGCCCCGACGACGCTCCCGGTCTCGGCATCGGTGCCCTCGTGCAGGTCATCGACACCGATCGGGGTGGCGAGCAGTGGGCCGATGAGCCGATCGGGGTGATCGTGGCTCCCGGCGGGAGTCAGATCGGCGGGACACAGCGCACGTGGACCGTCGCCTTCGATGAGCCCGCGTACACGAAGGACGGCCGCGGCCCCTTCGAGCGCGCGACCGTCCTGAGTCGTCAGCTGGTGCCGGTCACGACCGACAGCGGCGAGTAGTCCGGGTCAGGGACTCAGTACTCCTCGGAGCCGCTCTTCATCATGGCCGCGACGGCCATGCAGCACCCGACGCCACCGAGGACGCCGACGCCGATGATGATCCCTGCGATGAGTTCGAGCATGGGTGGTGACTCCTTGGTTGCGTCGGCGTGTGGCTCCGCTCAGGTTACCGGATGCCGCGCATGAGCCGCAGCACCGGCTTGGCCAGGAGCAGCAGGACCACGCCCACCACGACGGCGACCAGGCCGAGGATCGTGAAGTACGGGGCCTCGTTCGCGGGGTCGTAGTAGCGGGACAGCACCCCGGTGACGGCGGTGCCGAGCGACACCGACAGGAAGAACAACGCGACCATCTGCGTCTGGAACTTCGGCGGCGCGAGCTTCGTGGCGACGGACTGGCCGACGGGCGAGAGCAGCAGCTCCGCGAGCGTGAAGACCAGCAGGATGCCGACGAGCGCGAGCAGCGGTGTGCCGTTCTCGCCCGAGCCGGTGAACGGCAGGAACAGCAGGAACGCGAGCCCCATGATCCCGGTGCCGAGGGCGAACTTCGTCGGGGTGGACGGCTGGCGATCGCCGAGCTTGGTCCACAGCGCCGCGAAGACGCCGGACAGCACGATGATGAAGACCGGGTTGATCGACTGCACCCACGACACCGGCATCTCCCAGCCGAACAGCGAGCGGTCGAGGCGTTCGTCGGAGTAGACCGTCACGACGGTGAACTGCTGCTGGTAGAGGGACCAGAACACGGCGCTGCCGATGAACAGCGGGATGAACGCGAAGACCCGCGATCGCTCGTCACGGGTGATGCCGCTCGACAGGATCACGACGAAGTAGCCGATGGTGGCCAGCACGACGACCGCCACCACCACGGTCGGCAGGTTGCCGACGTTGAGCAGACCGGTCAGCACGGCGACGACGATGACGACGAGCGCGACGACGACGCCGGCTCCGATGAGCGGCAGACGGCGGCGGTCGACGGGGTTCGCCACGTGGCGGACGACCTCGGGCAGCTTCCCCCGCCGGATCGCGTACTGCACCAGGCCCGCGGCCATGCCGACGGCGGCCAGGCCGAAGCCCCAGTGGAAGCCGAGCGAGCTCTGCAGCAGCCCGGTGAGCAGCGGTCCGAAGAACGCCCCGAGGTTCACGCCGAGGTAGTAGAGCGAGAAGCCGGCGTCGCGGCGCGGGTCCTCGCGGCTGTAGAGGCCGCCGACGATCGTGGTGGCGGTGGCCTTGAGCCCGCCGGAGCCGAGCGCGATGAGCACGAGGCCGACCCCGACCCCGGCCACCCCGGGGATGAGCGCGAGGGCGATGTGCCCGAGCATCACGACGATCGCGCTGCCGAACAGGGTCCGGTCCGCACCGATCAGCCGGTCGGCGATCCACGCCCCGATGATCGTGAACAGGTAGACCGCGCCGCCGTAGGCACCCATGATGCCGGTGGCGATGCCCTTGTCGATCCCCAGGCCGCCCTGCGTGACCGTGTAGTACATGTAGATGAGGACGATGCCCTGCATCCCGTAGAACGAGAACCGCTCCCAGAGCTCCACGGCGAACGGTGTCGAGAGCTCGAACGGTTGCCCGAAGAAGGTGCGTCCGGGACGGCCTTCGCGGTCCGCGGGGGTGGTACGTGACATGGCGGCCAGTCTGCCCCTGGCCGGGTGGGCGCGCCCAATCGTCGAACACGGCTCATGTCTTTGGAGGGTTCCCACGACCCCTTGACGGCACCGGCGACACGGGGTTGTGCGCCCCGCACGGCGTTCCCGCCACTGTCGGCACCGGTGTCTAGCGTGGACGGTGCAACACGGACACCGCAGTTCAGGAGGACTCCGCCCATGGTCGACACCGCACCCGCCCAGCGCACCACCCCCGCCAGTGGCAGCGACACCGCGCCGGACGTCGACGCGAAGAACGCCGCGCAGCACGCCGCGCCGAACGCCGACGCCGCCGGCGACCCGGCAGCGGGCACCCCGACCGCCGGCACGGACACCGACGTCCGCATCGACGTCGAGCTGGTGCAGGAACTCCTGCTCGGACGCTGGGCCGAGGACCGCCGGATCTCCCGGCGTCTCGCGCTCGACCCCGCGATGCAGAAGATCGAGGGTCAGCCGATCCCCGAGCACCGGGCACGCGTGCTCGAGCAGCTCCGGACCCTGGTCGACGCCGGGGCGATCCAGCGCCCCTACCCCGCCGAGTTCGGCGGCCAGAGCAACCACGGCGGCAACCTGGCCGCGTTCGAGGAGCTCGTCACCGCCGACCCGTCGATGCAGATCAAGGCCGGGGTGCAGTGGGGACTGTTCGGGTCCGCCGTGCACCACCTGGGCACCGAGGCCAACCACCGCGAGTTCCTGCCGGGCATCGTCTCGTTCGCGGTCCCCGGCTGCTTCGCGATGACCGAGACCGGCCACGGCTCGGACGTGCAGAGCATCGCCACGACGGCCACGTACGACCCCGCGACCGAGGAGTTCGAGATCCACACGCCGTTCCGCGGTGCGTGGAAGGACTACATCGGCAACGCTGCCCTGCACGGGCACGCCGCCGTCGTGTTCGCGAAGCTCGTGACCGCCGGTGTCGACCACGGCGTGCACGCGTTCTACGTCCCGCTCCGCGACGCCGAGGGGGCGTTCCTGCCCGGCGTGAGCGGTGAGGACGACGGCCCCAAGGGCGGCCTGAACGGCATCGACAACGGCCGGCTCGCGTTCGACCACGTCCGGGTCCCCCGCACCAACCTGCTGAACCGCTACGGCGACGTCGCCGCGGACGGCACCTACTCGTCACCGATCGCCTCGCCCGGCCGCCGGTTCTTCACGATGCTCGGCACCCTGGTGCAGGGCCGGGTGTCGCTCGACGGCGCCGCGGTCGTCGCCCAGAAGATCGCGCTGCAGATCGCCCTGACCTACGCCATGCAGCGCCGCCAGTTCCCCACCGGTGACGGCACCGAGGGCGTGCTGCTCGACTACGGCCGGCACCAGCGCCGGCTCATCCCGCGCCTGGCGACGGTGTTCGCGCAGTCGTTCGCGCACGAGAAGCTCCTGCGCACCTTCGACGACGTCTTCAGCGGTCGTGAAGACACCCCGGAGCGCCGGGAGGACCTGGAGACCCAGGCCGCAGCGTTCAAGTCGATGTCGACCTGGTCGGCGCTCGACACCCTGCAGGAGGCCCGCGAGGCCTGCGGCGGTGCCGGGTTCCTCGCCGAGAACCGTCTGACCGGGCTCCGCGCCGACCTGGACGTCTACGTGACGTTCGAGGGCGACAACACCGTGCTGCTGCAGCTCGTCGGCAAGCGCCTGCTCACCGAGTTCCGCGCGAAGGCCCCGAGGGACCCGGCGTCCACCGCGAAGTTCGTGGCGGCCGTCGCGGCGTCGAAGCTGGCCGACGCGTCCGGCATCCGCCGCCTCGGCCAGACCGTGGCCGACCGCGGGTCCCTGGCCGCCAGCGTCGCCGACCTGCAGGACCCCCGCACGCAGCGCGAACTGCTCGCCGGTCGGGTCGACACGATGGTCGCCGAGATCGGCATGCGCCTCGCGTCGGCCGGCAAGGACCGCGCCCGCGCCGCCCGACTGCTGAACCGCTCGCAGCACGAGCTCATCGAGGCGTCGAAGGCGCACGCCGAGCTCATGCAGTGGGACGCCTTCACCGAGGCGCTCGACGAGGTCACCGAGGGCGACACCCGACGCGTGCTCGTCTGGCTGCGCGACCTGTTCGCGCTCGGCCTGCTCGAGCAGCACCTGGACTGGTACCTGCTGCACGGCCGACTGTCGGCGCAGCGGGCCCGTGCGGTGTCCGCGTACATCGACCGGCTCGTCACCCGGGTCCGACCGATCGTGCCGCAGCTGATCGAGACCTTCGGGTACGAGCCCGGTCACGTCCGGGCGCCGATCGCGCTCGGTGCGGAGCAGGCCCGGCAGGACGAGGCACGCGCCTGGTTCGCCGCCGAGGCCGCCGCCGGCCGCCTGCCCGAACAGGAGAAGAAGCCCCGCCCGTGACGGACACGCGGCCGCGCCCGTGACGGACGTGCAGCCACGTTCGTAACGGGCGCGCAGCCGCGCCCGTGACGGGCGTGGCTGCGTCGGACGGCTAGGAGTCGGTCGGTCCCGACGGAGTCGAGCCGCCCGCGGCACCCCCGCCACGTGCCCCGAGCGCCGCGCGCAGCTGCGCCTCGGCGTCGTCACCGGCAGCGGCGGCCTCGGCGTTCGCCTCGGCGACCGCACGCACGACCTCTTCGCGCTGGATCTTCACGCCGCGCGGTGCGTCGATGCCGATCCGGACGCCGTCGCCCCGGGAGTCGAGCACCGTGATGACGATGTCGTCGCCGACGAGGATCCGCTCGCCGACCTTCCGCGTGAGTACCAGCACCCGTTCAGCCTAGCGACACGACGGGGAGCCCCAGCAGGTCCACCGACCCGGGCGTGGCGGTCTCCCCCGCGCCGATCGCCACGACGCCGACCACGGGCAGCCGCGAGGCCACCGCGGACACCATCGCGGCCGAGTCCGCCGGCTTCCGCCCGACGTCGACCACGACCCACACCTGGTCGGCCTGCAGCGCGTCGCCGGTCGCCCGGTCGTCCCACGCGGCGACGGCGAGCACGGCGTGCCCGTCACGGACGCCGTCGGCCCGCGCCAGGATCGCCGCACGGCGGTCGGCGGCGTCCGTCGGCCGGAGCGCGTGCCGCACCGCGAAGAGTCCGGCGGCGGCGTCGACGTCGTTCGGCCGCCCGACCAGGAGCACCAGGTCACCGTCCGCGGACCGTACGGCGGGCGGGGTGGACCGGGCCACCGGAGCAGGCGAGGGCGCGTCGAGGACGCGGGACGGGCCTCCCGACCGGGTCTCGACGACCGGCTGCGCGACGGCCACCGCCTGCGTGTCGGCCACCGTCTGCGCGTCGACGGCGGCCTGGAGGCGCGGGTCGACCCCGGCCGGCACGTCCGGCTCGGCCGGCGCGTGCGTCGGGCGCGGGGCGCTCGGCGTGATGCCGTCCGCCTGGAACCCGTCGAGCACCGACGCGAAGGCGTCGGCCCGCGTCGTCGCGGTGCCGTCGGTGCCGGCGATGCGGGCCTCGGCCGCCTCGGCGTCGGCGAGCAGCGCGGCGATGCCGGCGCGCTGCACGGGCGAGTCGGCGATGACCACCCGGGCGGTGGGCTGGTCCCCCGGTTCCGGCACCTCGACGGTGGCCTCGACGTGCGCCTTGCGGAACAGCCCGCCGAAACCCGGCGTGGTCACGCGTTCGGCCGCGACGATCCGCGCACCCGCGCCGAACTCGGTCCGGACCGCGTCGCGGAGGGACTCGAGCGTGGCGCCGCTACGCTGCAATCGGGTCGGCGGCACGGACCACTCCCACGGTCTCGATGGTGGAGCCCGCGGCGGTGGCCTCCTGGTACGACAGCACCGGGAGCCCGTTCGACTGGGCGGCGACCATGCGGTGCACGGCCGGGCGGAGCTGCGGGGCGCAGACCAGGACGGCGGAGAGCCCCTGGTCCTCCACGGAGCGCACGGCGTCGCGGACGGAGCCCAGGACCTGCTCGATGCGGTGCGCGTCGAGCACGATCTGGCTGCCCTGCTCGGACGGCCGGAGGCCCTCGAGCATCGACTGCTCGAGCATCGGGTCGATCATGATGACGCGCAGGGTGCCGGCGTCGGTGTGCCGGGCGGCGAGGGCCGGGCCGAGGGCCGCACGGGCGGACTCGACGAGCCCCTCGGGGTCGGTCGACACCTTGGCGCGGAGCGTGAGGGCCTCGCAGATCCGGCCGAGGTCGTTGATCGGCACCCGCTCGGCGAGCAGGCCCTGCAGCACCCGCTGCAGTTCGGCCATCGAGAGCATGCCGGGGACGAGTTCCTCGACCGCGGCGGGGTTGACCTGCTTGACGCCCTCGGTCAGGACCTTGACGTCCTCGCGGGTGAGCAGGCGCGCGGCGTTGTCGCCGATGACCGCCTGCAGGTGGGTGACGAGCACGGAGACCCGGTCGATCACGGTCGCGCCGGTCATCTCGGCGGCGTGGCGGAGCTCGGCGGGCACCCACTTGCCGGTCAGGCCGAAGACCGGCTCGACGGTCGAGGTGCCGGGCAGGCCGTCCAGGTGGTCGCCGAGTGCCAGGACGCTGCGGGCGGGCGCGGTGCCCCGACCCGCCTCGACGCCGGCGATCCGGATGGCGTAGGTCGACGGCGGCAGGTCGATCGAGTCGCGGGTGCGGACCGGCGGGACGACGATGCCCATGTCGATCGCGATCTTGCGGCGGAGGGCGCGCACCCGGCCGAGCAGGTCGTCGGAGGCGCCGGACACCATGTCGACCAGGTCGGGGGCGAGCAGGATCTCGAGGGCGTGCACGCGCATCTGCTCGAGCAGGTCCTCCGGGGTGTCGCCGGTCGGTGCGGCGGCCGCGAGTGCCTGCTGCTGGGCGGCGTCGGCCTCGGCCCGGGCGGCGTTCCGGCCGATGCGCCAGCCCGTGAAGAGCAGGGTCGCGCCGACGAGCAGGAAGGGCAGGATCGGCATGCCGGGGATGAAGCCCATCGCGATCGCGGCGACGCCGGCGATCATCAGGGCGTTCCGCGACTGCGACAGCTGGGTCGCGGCCGAGGAACCCATCTCGGACTCCGCGCCGGACCGGGTGACGATCATGCCCGTGGACACCGCCATGAGCAGCGCCGGGATCTGCGTGACCAGGCCGTCGCCGATCGTCAGGATGCCGTACTTCGACAGGGCGTCGGTGGCGGACAGCCCGTTCTGCAGCATGCCGATCGCGATGCCGCCGATCAGGTTGATGATGATGATCAGGATGCCGGCGATCGCGTCGCCCTTGACGAACTTCGACGCACCGTCCATCGCGCCGTAGAAGTCGGCCTCGGCGGACACCGCGGCACGGCGCTCCTTGGCTTCCTGGTCGGTGATCAGCCCGGCGTTCAGGTCGGCGTCGATCGCCATCTGCTTGCCCGGCATCGCGTCGAGGGTGAAGCGTGCCCCGACCTCGGCGACGCGCTCGGCACCCTTCGTCACCACGACGAACTGGATGACGATGAGGATGAGGAAGATGACCGCGCCGATGATGATCGACCCGGAGACGGCGACGTGGCCGAACGCCTGGATGACGTCACCGGCGAAGCCCTCGCCGAGCACCAGCCGGGTGGACGCCACGTTCAGGCCGAGCCGGAACAGCGTCGCGACGAGCAGCAGGGACGGGAACACCGAGAAGTCGAGCGGCTTCTTCACGAACAGCGTCGTGAGCAGGATCACCAGCGCCAGCAGGATGTTGATGATGATCAGGAAGTCGAGCAGGAACGACGGCACCGGCAGGATCAGCAGCAGGATGATGCCGACGATGAACACCGGGACGACGAGCTTCGGCAGGTCCTTGCGGTTCATGCGGGGAGTCCTTCGGTCTGGTTCTCTGCGGTGCGCGGTGTGCGGAGCTTGCGGGGGCGGAGGTCACCGATCAGGGTGGCGGGGTCGATGACGCTCGCGACCTCGTCCGGGGTGGTCGGCCGTGGCGGCGCGTGCGTGCCGGCCGCGGTGCCACGGGCCTTGAGCGCCATCACGAAGGACAGGACGCGGGCCACGGGCGTGTACAGGTCGACGGGGATCTCGTGCCCGAGCTCGCACGCGGCGTGCAGCGCCCGGGTGAGCGGGACGTCGCGGACGATCGGCACGCGCTCTTCCTCGGCACGGGCGCGGATGACGTCGGCGACCGGACCGGCCCCCTTCGCCACCACCCGGGGCGCGGACTTCCCCGGCTCGTACTTGATCGCGACGGCGTAGTGGGTCGGGTTCGTCATCACGACGTCCGCGGTGCCGATGGCCTGGATCATCCGGTTGCGGCTCATCGCGAGCTGGCGGGAGCGGCGCTGCGACTTCACCAGCGGGTCGCCGTCGCTCCGCTTGTTCTCGTCCTTGACCTCGCGCTTGGTCATCATCGTGCGCTTCCGGTTGCGGCGGATCACCACGAACACGTCGAGGGCTGCGAGGACGAGTCCGGCGACGATCGCGGCGCGCAGCAGGGTGCCCGACCCGGCGGCGGCGGCCTCGAGCACGGCCGACAGCGGCAGCGACCCGCTCGTCATCAGGACCGGCATGAGCCCCTGCACCGCGAACCACAGGACGAGCCCGACGACGGCGGTCTTGAGCAGCGCCTTCGCGCCGTTCCAGAGCGCCTGGGTGCCGAACACGCGCTTCAGTCCGGCGACGGGATCGAAGTGGTCGGGCTGCGGCGTCATCTTGCGGAAGTGCACCCCGCCCTGGGTGACGGCGGCGGCGAGCACCGCGACCGCGACGACCGCGAGCATCGGGCCGAGGGTCGCACCCATCGAACCGAGGGCGTCGGCGAGCAGGGCCTGCACGGCACCGAGCTCGGGGTCCTCGATGACGCGCTGCACGGCGAGGAGCTGGTCCTGCCCCGCAGCTGCGGCGTTGCCGATCGCGGCCGGGATCATGAGCGCCGCGACGGCGATCCCGATCCACGCGCCGAGGTCCTGCGAGCGGCCGATCTGGCCCTTCTCGTGGACCTCGCGCATCCGCTGCTGGGTTGCCTGTTCGGAACGTTCTCCGCTGTCGGACACGTCGTCACCCCCGTCCCGTGATCGCCTCGACGGCATCGCCGGTCAGCGACGACACCACCGAGGGCAGGGCCATGAAGAGCGCGCCGGCGAACAGGACGGTCAGGCCGATCTTGATCGGGAAGCCCATCTGGAACGCGTTGAGCGCCGGTGCCACGCGGGTCAGCAGCCCGAGGCCGACGTCGGCCAGGAACAGCACGACGACGAGCGGTCCGGCGATCTGCAGGGTGGCGAGGAACATCTGCGACATCGCGGTCACGAGCATCGACGCGAGCCCGTCCACCGCGAAGGTGCCGGTGAGCGGCACGGCGTCGAACGACCGCACCAGGCCGCCGACGATGAGCTGGTAGCCGCCCGAGGTGAAGAGCAGCGCGAGCGCGGTCATCTGGAACAGGCGGGTGAACTGGGCGCCGTTGACCTGGGACTGCGGGTCGAACGCCTGCGCGAGCGTGAACCCGCCGAACAGGTCGATGAGCGCACCCGCCGACTGCACGGCGGCGAACACCAGGAACACCAGGAACCCGAGGGACAGCCCGACGACGAGCTGGGTGAGCAGGGCGAGCAGGAACGGCCCCGTGTCGAGCGACTCGTAGCCGACGGCGACACGCGGGGCGACGCCGATGGCGAGCCCCAGCCCGAGGATCACCTTGACCGTGCCGGGGAACGCCCGGTACGAGAACGGCGGCGCGATGACGAAGAACGCGACGAGCCGGACGCCGGCGAGCATGGTCGCCTCCAGACGGTCGGCGTCGATGCTGAGCTCCATCAACCGGCCCCGAGCAGCTTCGGGATCATGTCGAAGGCGACGTGCGTGAACGCGATCATCTCCGAGATCATCCAGTTGCCGCAGACCACCAGGGCGATCGCGACGGCGACGGCCTTCGGCACGAACGAGAGCGTGACCTCCTGGATCTGCGTCACCGACTGGAACAGCGAGATCGCGAAGCCGACGACGAGCGAGGTGACGAGCACCGGGGCGGCGAGCTTGCCGGACACCAGGAGCGCCTGGAGCACGAGGTCGATGACGGCCTGCTGGTTCATGCGTGCCCCCTAGACAACGTGGTAGCTCTCGATGAGCGACGTGATGATGAGGCCCCAGCCGTCGACCAGCACGAAGAGCAGGATCTTGAACGGCAGCGAGATCATGACCGGCGGCAGCATCATCATGCCCATCGACATCAGGGCCGCGGAGACGACGAGGTCGATCACCAGGAACGGGATGAAGATGACGAACCCGATGATGAACGCGCTGCGGAGCTCCGAGATGATGAACGCCGGGATCACCGTCGTCATCGGCACGTCCGCCATCGACTTCGGGTTGTCCAGCCCGGCGGCGCGGGTGATCAGGGCGACGTCCTCGTCGCGGGTCTGGTGGAGCATGAAGGTCCGCAGGGGCTTCGTGCCGATCTCGACGGCCTGGTTGAAGTCGAGGTGCCCGGCCAGGTAGGGCTGCAGGGCGTCGTCGTTGATGTGCCCGAGCACCGGTGCCATCACGAACAGCGACAGGAACAGTGCCAGTCCGGCGATCACCTGGTTCGGCGGGATGGACTGCAGCCCGAGCGCGTTCCGGGTCATCGCGAGCACGACGAAGATCTTCGTGAACGACGTCATCATGAGCATCAGCGCCGGCGCGACGCTCAGCAGCGTGATGCCGATGAGCGTCACCACGGCCGACGAGGGGGTGCCGTCCGGACCGTTCACGCTGACGCTGAAGTCACCGGTCGCGGGGGCGGTCGGGGTCGCCGGGGCGGTGGGTTCGACGACACCGGCGGCGTGCGCACCCGTCGTCGTGAGCATCAGGAACCCGGCCACGACCGCCAGGCCGAGCAGGACGAGGGCGACGAGTCGAACCGACCGTGCCAGCCGGTGCGGCCCTGCCGCGGTCACCCGGCCCGCCGGTTCCGCAGCGCGGCGGCGGCCTGGCGCCAGGTGTCGACCGACAGGATCGAGCCCTGCAGCTGCTGCGCGCTCGGCACGGCGCGCTGCGGGCGACGGTTGCGCGGGCGCATCGGCAGCGGCGCGACGGCGCTGGTCGCGTCGGTCGCCCGGGTCACGTCGTCCGTGTCTGCCGGGAGGCCCGTGGTGGCGTCCGACTGCTGCGCGAGTTCCCGACCGAACGCGTCGGCCGACGGGGCGTGACGCACCGGCAGCGCCACCGGTCCGGTCACGATGGTGAGTTCCGGCGCGGGCGCCTGCCCGCTGGTGAGCAGGTTGACCCCGTGCTCGGACACGCCGAGCACGAGCCGCTCCCCCTCGACGTCGACCACGACGACGCTCGCCTTGCCGCCGATGCCCTGCCGACCGACGACCTCGACGGTCGCCGCACGGCGGCCCGACGGCTTGCCCGAGAAGCGCTTGCGGCTCGCGCGGTGCAGCACCCACATGAGGGCGAGCACGACGCCGAGCGAGAGCGCGACGCGGAGGGTGACGACGAGGGTGTCCACGTGCGGGTCAGACCGTTTCGGCGACGTCGAGGATGCGGGTGATCCGGACCGCGTAGTCCTGGTCGACGACGACGACCTCGCCGTGCGCGATGAGGCGGCCGTTCAGCAGGACGTCGGCGGGGGCGCCGGCACTGCGGTCGAGCTCGACGACGGCGCCGGGCTCCATGCCGAGCACGTCGCGGACCGACATCCGGGTGCGGCCGATCTCGACCGTCAGGGTCATCTCGACGTTGTTGATCCGGCCGAGGTTGCCGGCGGGCAGGTTCGCCACGACGGGCGCCGACACCGTGCCGTTCTCGCGGATCCGGATGCCGAACCACCCGGCGGGCAGGCCACCGGCGGCCAGTTCGAACACGACGGTGTCGGGGTCGGCCAGCAGCGACGCGGCCGACTCGCGGTTCGCCTCGCCGAGCACCCCGACGCCGAGGACCCCGGCCGCGGCCTCGAGCGACGGACGCAGGACGTCCGTGACGGCCACGATGCCGTGGTCGGTGCCTCCGGCGGCCGTGATCGACTCGAGGTCGGTGAGCACGAGCGCCAGGTCGGCCGACAGGCCGCCGACGAACGAGGCGACCACGGCGTCCGTCGCCGCGTCGAGCACGACCGGTGTCGCGCCTCCAGGCAGGAGCACCGCGGTCAAGGGGGCGGCCGTCGGGAGCTGCGCCGCGAGCGACTCGGCCGCTGCGGTGTGGAGGGTGGTCGTTTCGGTCATCAGTGCTGCTCCGTGCTCGTGGTGGTGACGACGATGCCGGCGAGGCGCGAGCCGTTCGCGCCGACCGCGGCGGTGCCGACGGGTTCGCCGTCGACCGCGATGGTGAGGGGCCGGTGCTGCGGGTGCGGCAGCGGCAGGACGTCGCCGACGGCGAGCCGCAGGACCTGCGTCGGCAGGACCGCGGCCGGGGCGAAGCGCAGGCTGACGCCCACGGGCACGCTCTCGAGCTGCGCGTCGAGCAGGGCTCGGGCGTCGGCGCGCGACACGTGCGCGGCGGCCTCGCCGAGCTGCGGCAGGACGGCCTCGGCCGGCAGGGCCAGCGTGCCGGGCGCGATGCGGTCGCCGACCCGGATCGAGAACGAGGCGACGATCATCAGGTCGCCCTTCTGCGCGGCCTGGGCGAACTGGCTGTTGAACTGGAACCCGCCGACCGTGACGTCCTGCGCGAGCAGGCCTCCGAACGAGTAGCGGAGGTCGTCGAGGGCGTCCTCGACGATCTTGCGGACCAGGGCCTGCTCGATGGGCGTGAAGGTGCGGTCCGGCGTCGGCAGCGGCTTCGACGCGCCCAGCGCGTGCGACACCCACGTCAGCGCGGCGTCGAGCGGGACCTGCAGCACGCCCTTCGGGGTCAGGCCGGTGATCGGCAGCAGCACCATGCCGGTGAGCGCGGGCAGCGACGCGGCGTACTCGTCGTACGTCGTCATCTCCACCTGCTCGCAGGTGACCTGGCTGACCGCGCGGACCTTCGCCGTCAGCTGCGTGCCCCACTGGCGGGCGAACGTCTCGAAAGCGAGCTCGAGGACCCGGGCGTGCTCACGGGCCAGCGTCGACGGGCGCGCGAAGTCGTACACCTCGGGCGCTGGCAGGGTCTCGGTCACGGGTGCGTCTATCGGTCACCTGTGGGGCACCCGTCAGTGCTGTACCCCGTAGTGGGGCGGTGGCGGCAGCGCTGGTGCGCTCCGCACGCTGCGTGTCTCAGCCCTGCTGCGCTGCGTGTCCCAGCCCTGCTGCGCTGCGTGTCCCAGCCCTGCTGCGCTGGGTCTCTCAGCCCTGCTGCGCTCCGTCCTGTGCCTTCGCCAGCGCCGGCATGAGGGCGCTGACGTCCTGGTCGGCGTTCGACAGGACCACGATGTCGACCCGCCGGTTCAGGGCGAGGTCCCGGTCCGTGCCGCCCTTCGCCAGCGGCCGGCTCGACCCGAACCCGACGCTCTGCACGTGGTCGCCGGGCATCCCGCCCCGCTCGACCAGGTCGCGCAGGACCCCGGTCGCCCGCGCCGCGCTGAGCTCCCAGTTGGTGGCGTACGGCGCGGTCGAGTTCCGCTGGTCGGCGTGGCCCTCGACGCTGACGTCGTGGGCGGAGGTCTTCAGCACCGGCGCGATGGCGTCCATGATCGACCGCGCCTGGTCGGACAGGTCCGCGCTGTTCGTGCCGAAGTACGTCTCGCTGCCGATCAACCGGACGATCAGGCCGCGGGCGTCCACGGTGAACTGGACGTTCTCGGTCTGGCCCGCCTTCGCCAGGTTGCGCTGGATCGCACGCTCGAGCTTCGTCAGGTCGTCGAGCTCGCGCTTCGCCTCGGCGAGGTCCTGCTTGCTCGCCGTGGTCGGCACCACCGTCGACGCGGGGTCGACGTTGGTGTCCTTCGTGCCCGACGACGCGGTCGAGTGGTCCGCCTGGGACTTGTCCGTCGAGTACCCGGAGCCGTCCTCGACCTGGTCCTTCGTCACGACGGTGCCGCTCGCGGTGTCGATCTTCTGCGAGTCGACCTCGCCGAAGCCGGTGGCGAGCGACTGCTTCAGCTGGATGTACTTCTCCTGGTCGACGGTGGACATCGCGAAGAGCACGAGGAACATGCACATCAGCACCGTGATCATGTCCATGTACGACGCCATCCAGCGCTCGTCGGGGTGCTCGGCCTCGTCGTGGGACTTCTTCGCGCGACCGCGGCCGCGGCCCCGGGGGTTGGCGCTCACGGTCAGGCCGCCAGCTGCTGGTCGTCGGCCGCGTCGGCCTTCTTGCCGGCCTTGCCGGCCTTGCCGCCCGTGTCGGCGCGGGCGGCGGGCGGGACCATGGCCTTCAGCCGCTCACCGAGCAGACGGGGCTGGCTGCCGGCCTGCACCGCGAGCAGCCCCTCCATCAGGAGCGTCTGGCGGTCCGACTCGAGCTGGGCGAGCTTGCGGAGCTTGCCGCCGATCGGCAGCCACATGAAGTTCGCGGTCAGCAGGCCCCACAGGGTGGCGACGAACGCACTGGCGATCAGCGGTCCGAGCTCGTCGGGCTTGCCGAGGTTCGCGAGCACGTGGGTCAGCGAGACCACGGTGCCGATGATGCCGACGGTCGGGGCGAAGCCGCCGAGGCCCATGAAGAACGCGCTCGCGCTCCGGGTCGGGGCCGCGTTCGACTCGATCTCGTCCTCGAGCAGGATCCGCAGCTCGTCACCGTCGGTGCCGTCCGCGATGTTCTGCAGCGCCTTCTTCATGAACGGGTCGTCGTGCTTGTCGGCCTCCTGCTCGAGGGCGAGCAGGCCGTTGGCGCGGGCGGTCTCGGCGAGCCCGACGACATCGTCGATGACCGACGCCGGCGGGGTGACCTTGCCGGTGAACGCCTTCGGCACGGCCTTGAAGCTGGCGATCGCGTCCTTCAGCGTGGTGCTCGCGATGCCGCAGCCGATGGTGGCACCGAACACGAGCAGCATCGGGGCGGGCAGGAAGAGTCCACCGAGCTCGACGTGCTCCATCTGGACCATGCCGAACAGGGCGCCGAAGGCGAGCAGGATGCCGACGATCGTTGCGATGTCCACGTCAGCGACCCCCGTCCAGCGCGCGGCCGTGCTGCGTGGAGCGGAGAGCGGCGACGGGGGCGAGCGTGGGCTGCGGGCCGGTGTTCGTGCTCGAGCGGGGGGCCTGGTCGGTGCCGTAGGCCATGCCGACGATGCGTGCGCGGTACGCGGCGATCAGGTCGATGACGTCGGCCATCGACTCCCGCACGATGTACTTCGCACCGTCGACCATGATGAGCGTCGTGTCCGGCGTCTCCTGGATGCGCTCCACGAGATCGGGGTTCACAGCGAATCCGCTGCCGTTCAGTCGTGTGACGACGATCATGGCCCGTCCTGGTTCTCGATCGTCCCGCCGCCGTCCGTGGGGCGGGATGCGGGCCCGTCCGTGGGCCTGCACGGAGGACTATCGGCGGGTGCGACGGGTGCGTTAGCGGCCGTCACTAGCCTGGTTCGGTGATCGATGCCTCGGACCTGCTCGCCCACCCGCGTGGCCGGCGCTTCTGCCTGGAGCTCGTCAGCGGTGTCCAGGACCCCGACGACCCGGCCGCCCTGCAACTCGGCGACCTGCTCTTCTGGGCGGAGCACCACCTCGGCGTCGAACGCGGCGACGACCGAACGCTCTTCGGCATCGGTGGTGCGGTCGAACCCGAGCCGGCTCCGAACCTGGCAGCGGTGGCGAGCGCACTCGCGGCGGTGTCCCTGCCGTCCGTGGGCGAGGACGACGTCGTGGTCGCACTCGAGTCGACTGCGGAGAGCGCGCTGTGGTGGCAGCAGCCCGATGCGCTGGACGCGCTCCTCGCTCGGACGGACCTGCAGGCCGCGCTCCGGCGGCTCGCTCGGTGGGCGGTCGGAAGCCCGGTCGTGCGCAGGCTCTTCGACCCGCAGGGCGGAGCATGGACCGTCGAGTTCGACGAGGACGAGCAGCCCCGACGTCCGCAAGCGGCAGAGGCGCTCGCCGACTGGTCCCGGGAGCTGCGCCGCGAGGACGCCGAGGGGAACCCGGGGGTGGCCAGCGGTGTGTGGTGGACCACGCCGCCGTGGCCGCTCGCGCAGCACACGCGAGCGCCGTTCCCGTCCGCCGGGCCGTTGGCGCTCTGGGCGGTCGAGGACTCCTTCGGGCAGGAACGCGCCGTCGTCTCGGCGGTGCCGGCCGATGCCACGGCGCGCGTGTGCACCGTCGACGGTCCCGCCGACTGGGCCGCGCTGTGCCGGCGCTGGCCGCTCGACGTGACGGGGACGACCCGACGGAACGACTGGGCCGTGGCGACCGGACGGCAGGGCGGCTGGGTGCAGCCGGACTGGTCCGCGGTGGCCACCGAGTACGACGTCGTGCACCTGACCGTCGCGGGCTGGTTCCGCACTTCCGGGCTCACCGTGCCGGTCGACGGCAGCCGCGCGAGCGTCGTCGCAGGGTGGACGCCGGACTCCGCGTACCGGCTCACCGACCGGGGAGCCGGGGACGAGGCCGTCACGGGCGATCCGGAGACCTGGTCGCGTCCGGGCAACGCTGGGGTCTGGCGCCGTCTCAGCTGATCCCCAGGAAATCGCTGCATCCGATCGGGGTGCTCCGGCGGTAGTGGGGGTACGACGTCGAGGACGACGTCGTCCGCACCGGCCCGGACAGGCCCGAAGGAGACACGTCATGCGCAAGACACTCGCCACCGGCCTCAGCGCCGGTGTCCTGTTCGCCGCCGCTGCGGCCGTACTGCCCGCGACCGCTGCGACCGCCGCCACCGGCGAGGCGACGCTCTCGGTCCTCCATGCCGTCCCCGACGTCACCGTCGACGTGTACCTCGACGGCGAACGGGCCATCGACGACTTCACCCCGGGCACCCTCGCCGGCCCGATGATGGTGCCGGCCGGTGCACACCAGCTCGCGATCACCGCCTCGGACGCCACCGACGCGTCGAAGCCGATCATCGGCCCGGCGGACGTCTCGTTCGACGCCGGCGGCAACTACACCGCCGTCGCCCACGACGCCACGGACGGGTCGCCGACCGCCACGGTGTTCACCAACGACACCTCGGCCGTCGCGGCCGGCCAGGGACGCCTGGTCGTCCGGCATGTCGCCGCCGCACCGGCCGTCGACGTCCTCGCTGGCGGCAAGGCCGTCGTGTCGAACCTGTCGAACCCCGACGAGCAGGCACTCGAACTGCCGGCCGGCACCGTGTCTGCAACCGTCGCCGCCACCGGGACCACCGACCCCGTGATCGGCCCGGCGGACGTCGCGGTCACCGCGGGCTCGTCGACCATCGTCTACGCCTGGGGCAGCCTGGACGACGACAACCTCGCCCTCGCCACGCAGACGATCGCGGACCTCGGTGGCACGCCGAACGGCGTCCCCGCCGGGAACGCCGGTCTCGTGGCCACGAACGACCAGGACCCCCTGCCCCTGGTCGGCGCAGCGGCGGCCGCACTGGCCGCCGCTGCCGCGATCGGGGCCGTGGTGCTCCGCCGCCGGCACGCAGCGACCCGCCGCTGAACGTGCCACGCCCCGTGCGGTCCGCCACGGTGACGCTCGTCGTCGCCGTGGCGGCCGCCGCCCTGACCGGGTGCTCGTCGGCCGGGACCACCCCCGGCGGGCAGCCGTCCGTCCTGCCGACCACCACCCCCACACCGGTCCCGTCGGCGTTCTCGACCGAGGTGCCGCAGCAGGCCGCCACGATCCCCCCGGTCCGGGACGCCCCCGCCCCGACCACCATCACGGTCGACCACGCCGGCATCAGCGCGCCGGTCCGTCCGGAGGGGGTCGACGAGGACGGCGCGATGGCGCTCCCGCCCGACCCGGCCACCGCGGGCTGGTACCGGTTCGGTGCCGCACCGTCGTCCACCGAGGGCACCGTCGTCATCGCGGCCCACGTCGACGCGGTCGGCTACGGCATCGGCCCGTTCTCCCGGCTCGGCGACGCCCCGACCGGCACCCGGGTCACCCTGACCGACGCGGACGGTGCCGAGACCGCGTGGCGCATCGACTCCGTCAGCATGCTCGAGAAGCAGGGACTCCCCTGGGGCGAGGTGTTCCGTGACGACGGACCACGACGGCTCGTCCTGGTGACCTGCGGTGGGACGTTCGACGCAGCCACCGGACACTACGAGAGCAACCTCGTCGTCACCGCGGTCCCGGCCTGACCGTGGCGACGATCCGCCCCCTACGATCGGATCGTGGTCGACGACGACCGCGCCAGCGACAGGAAGACGTGACGACCATCCTCCCGGACGACAGCGAGCTCTCGGACGCGTTCCGCGCCGGGGGCGAGCACGCCCTGCGAGCCGTCTACGAACGGTGGTCGTCGCTCGTGTACTCGCTGGCCCTGCGCGCCCTGGCCGACCAGGCCGCCGCGGAGGACGTCACGCAGCAGGTCTTCGTGAAGGCCTGGCAGCGCAGCACGAGCTACGACCCCGGCCGCGCCCCGCTCGGCGCATGGCTGGTCGGCATCACCCGGAACTGCATCACCGACGCGCAGAACGAGCGCCGACGGCACGCCAGCGCCGCCGACCCGGACGTGGTCGAGGAGACCACCCCGGCGCCGGAACCGGCCTTCGACCTGGCCGAGCGCGCACTCGTCGCCGGCGAGCTCGAGCGGCTCGACGAGGTCCCACGACGCGTGATGCGGCTGGCGTTCTACGACGACCTCAGCCATCGTGAGATCGCCGAACGGCTCGATCTGCCGCTGGGCACCGTCAAGAGCCACATCCACCGAAGTCTGGCTCGGCTCCGAACACGTCTGGAGGTGATCGAATGAAGCACGTCGACGACGAGACGCTGGCGATGCTCGCGGTCTCCGACCAGGTCGCCGCGGACGACGTCGCCGAGCACCTGGCGTCCTGCGACCGGTGCCGCGACGAGGTCGCCGCGCTGCAGCGGGTCGCCGCGGTGACCCGGGCGTCCGAGGACGTCACGCTGGCCGCGCCCCCGGAGCACGTGTGGGAGCGGATCGCGGCCGAGATCGCCCGGACGCCGCAGCAGACCGCGGCGCGGGCGACCGAACCCGAACGAGCTGCCGAACGGGTACCCGGGCGAGCGCCTGAACGCACGTCCGTCGCCACGCCGTCCGACGCGCAGCACCACACCGTGGGCCGCCGGCCCCGATCCCGGCCGCGTCGTCGCCGTGTCCTGGCGCTGGCGATCGCCGGCGTCGGCGTGCTCGCCGTCGTCCTCGGCATCGGTGTGGCGTCGGGAGACGTCCCCGGACTCCCCCGCGGCGACACCGAGACCGTCCTGGCGAACACCGAGCTCGCAGCGCTGCCCGGTTGGTCGGGGACGACCGGCCGCGCCGAACTCGAACGTGACCGGGACGGCCGGGTGACCCTCGTCGTCGACCTGCACGGTGAGCGCGGTCGCTCCGGCACCGGTCCGCTGCGCGAGGTCTGGATGATGCGGTCGGACCTCGGCGGACTGGTGAGCGTCGGCTACCTCGACGGCGACCAGGGCCGCTTCACGGTGCCCGACGGCATCGACACCGCGGAGTTCCCGGTCGTGGACGTCTCGGCCGAGGCCGACGACGGCGATCCGGCGCACTCCGGCGACTCGATCGTCCGGGGCACCCTGACCGATCCCTGAGCAATTTCGTCCCCCGGAATTCCCAACTGTGACGTATTCGAGACCTCGGAACGCGCGACGGGTGTCGATCTTCCACTGGTTTATCTCATGAGCGTGTTAGCGTGGCGCGCATGACCGACACCACCACCGTCGTCTCGCCGGCATCTCCGGCGACCGCAGCACCCCTCCGTGAGGTCGGCGCCCTGATCCGGGGTGCCCGCAAGGGCCGCAGCATGACGCAGGCCCAGCTCGCCGAACGCGTCGGCACCAGCCAGAGCGCGATCAACCGCATCGAGCAGGGCGGGCAGAACCTGTCCCTCGAGATGCTCACCCGCATCAGCGACGCCCTCGACCAGCAGATCGTCTCGATCGGCGGCGCCCCGCAGCGGGCCCACCTGCGCGTGCAGGGCGGCCGGAAGCTCAGTGGCTCCATCGCGGTGAACTCGAGCAAGAACGCCGCCGTGGCACTGCTCTGCGCCTCGCTGCTCAACCGCGGCGTGACCCGGCTGCACAAGGTCGCCCGGATCGTCGAGGTCGACCGCATCATCGACGTGCTCCGCAGCCTCGGTGCGAGCGTCACCTGGTCGGAGGACGGCGAGACCCTCGAGATCGTCGCCCCCGACGACCTGCACCTCGACGCGATCGACGCCGACGCCGCCCGCCGCACCCGCAGCGTGCTCATGTTCCTCGGCCCGCTCAGCGGCCGGTACGAGTCCTTCCGCCTGCCCTACGCCGGCGGCTGCGACCTCGGCACCCGCACGGTCGAGCCGCACCTCATCGCGCTCCGTCCGTTCGGCGTGGACGTCGAGGCGACCTCAGGTTGGTACGAGGTCGACGTGGCGAACCAGGCCGTCCCCACCAAGTCGGTCGTGCTCACCGAGCGCGGCGACACCGTGACCGAGAACGCGATCCTGGCCGCCGCGGCCCGCGACGGCGAGACCGTCATCCGGAACGCCAGCCCCAACTACATGGTGCAGGACCTCTGCTTCTTCCTCGAGCTGCTCGGGGTGCAGATCGAGGGCATCGGCACCACCACGCTCCGCATCACCGGCAAGAGCAAGATCGACGAGGTCGTGGACTACTGGCCGAGCGAGGACCCGGTCGAGGCGATGAGCCTGCTGACCGCCGGCATCGTCACCGCGTCGACCCTCACCGTGACCCGGGCGCCGATCGAGTTCCTCGAGATCGAGCTCGCGACCCTGGCCGAGATGGGCCTGCGCTTCGACGTCACCGAGGAGTACGCCGCCGCCAACGGCCGCACCCGCCTCGTCGACATCACGGTGCACCCGTCCGAGCTCCACGCGCCGATCGACAAGATCCACGCGATGCCGTTCCCCGGCCTGAACATCGACAACCTGCCGTTCTTCGTCGTCATCGCGGCCATGGCCGAGGGCACCACGCTCGTGCACGACTGGGTCTACGAGGGCCGGGCGATCCACCTGCTCGACCTCACCCGCCTGGGCGCGAGCGTCACCCTGCGTGACCCGCACCGCCTCGACGTGACCGGTCCGACGCACTTCTCCGGTGCCGAGATCAGCTGCCCGCCGGCGCTGCGCCCCGCCGTGGTGATCCTGCTGGCGATGCTCGCGGCGAAGGGCGAGAGCGTCCTGCGCAACGTCGGCATCATCGCCCGTGGCTACGAGCAGCTGCAGGAGCGCCTGAACTCGCTCGGCGCGTCCATCGAGACGTTCCACGACTGACTCGACGCCCCACCCGCGCGACCTGACGGCCCGTCCCCGCAAGTGGGGACGGGCCGTCACCCGTCTGACGGGCTCCCCACGGGCCTCCAGGCCGATGCCCAGGAGCGCTCCATGCGCCGCCCAGCCCGACCGTGCTGGATGGGCAGATGGCCACGAGATCACTCCTGACCGTCCCCCTGCTCATCACCGTCGCGGCCGCCGCGGCGGCCTGGCTGGTGCTCGGCCCCGCCGCAGCGCTCGCCTTCGTCGCCCTCGCGTTCCTCGAGATCGCGATGGCCGCGGACTCGTCCGTGCCGATGGCCGGCATCGCCGGCCGGCTGCACTCCCCCGCCCGGCGGCTGTTCCTGTCGCTCGGGATCGTCGCGGGCGTGCTCGCGATGCGCCTGCTCCTGCCGCCGGCCGCCGTCGCGGTCGGTGACGCGACCGACCCGGCGAGCTCGGTGGAGGAAGCCGTCTTCGCGCCCGGCTCGTTCTCCGCGCACCTGGCCGAGGTGCGTCCCGCCCTCGCCGCCTTCGGCGCCGCGTTCATCTGGCAGGTCTTCGCCGAGTACCTGTTCAACACCGATCGCGCGTCCCGCAGGTCGTGGCTGGGCAGCCTGGAGGCGCGACTCGCCTCCGTCGCGCGACCGCGCGTCTGGTCGCTGGTCACCGCTGCGACGGGGGTCGTCGTGACCTCCGTGCTCGTCGGGTCGCGTTCCGGCTGGGCCGCCGGTGCGCTGTTGCCGGTCGCGCTCGGTGGGGTGGCCGGCCTCGCCGCGTACCTCGTGTCGAAGCGGACCGCGGCGTGGGCGCTTCGCGGTGGCCCCGGCGGCGGGTCGGACACGGCGTCGATCGGGGTCGGCCGCGGAGCCTGGCGCATCCACCTGTACGCGTCAACGGTCGTGTTCGAGCGGGGGCTCGTCGTGTTCATGCTCTTCGAGATCCTCGACGGCGTGTACAGCCTGTCGGGGTCCGGGCCGCTCGGGTCGGACGGGCTCGGGGCGCTGGAGCAGGCCGCGGTCGCCATCGGGGCGATCGGGGTGGGCGCGGTGTTCCTGGCCCGCCTGACCTCGCGGGTCGACCAGGCTGCGGGGCTCAAGCGGCTGCGGTACCTGAAGGCCGGGGCGGCGTACGTCCTCGGGGTGCTGTCGGTGCTGCTGTGGGCGAGTCTGCTCGTGCCGATCCCGGGCGTCGTCGTGGGGTGGTTCGGGACCGTCGTGATCGGATCGGCGCTGGTGAGCTCCCTGCCGTGGCGCGCGTGGTGGCGGCGGGTGGTGCGGCGGCCGCGGGCGGTGTGAGGGGCGGCTCGTGACGCGTCCGTGCGGTGTCGTGCGGCGCGTCGTCCGGCTGTGCGCAGCGCGTCGTCCGTGTGTGGTGCGGCGCGTCGTCCGGCTGTTCTGGAAGGATCAACCGTGGATCGGCGTTGACTGGCGGGTCGGACGACGATCGGAGTGCACGTGCTGGGACCGGAACTGGTGGTCGTGCTCGGCCTCGCCATCGCACTGACGGCGGCCGTGGCCGACCGGGTCCGGATCGCACCACCCGTGCTGCTCCTGGTCTTCGGCGCGCTGCTCGGGCTCGTACCGGAGTTCGCGGACGTCGAGCTCCCCGCCGATGCCGTGCTGCTGCTGTTCCTGCCGGCGCTGCTCTACTGGGAGAGCCTGACCACGTCGCTCCGCGAGATCCGGAAGAACCTGCGCGGCATCGTCCTGATGGGCACCCTGCTCGTCGTGGTGACCGCTGGTGCCGTCGCCGTCCTGCTACACCTGCTCGGGATGCCGTGGGGGCCGGCCTGGGTGCTCGGCGCCGCGGTCGCCCCGACCGACGCGACCGCGGTCGGCGTGCTCACGAAGATGCTGCCGCGGCGGAACGTCACGGTGCTCCGCGCCGAGAGCCTGGTGAACGACGGCACCACCCTGGTGGTCTACGGCATCGCGGTGGCCGTCACCGTCGGTACGCAGGAGCTCACGTTCTGGGGCGTGTCCGGCATGCTCGTCCTGTCCTACATCGGCGGGGTCGCCGCCGGGCTCGCCGCCGCCTGGATCGGGACGATGGTGCTGCGACGCGTCGACACCGTCGTGCTCGAGAACCTCGTCACCCTGCTCGTGCCCTTCGCAGCCTTCCTGGCAGCCGAGGCGATCGGCGCCTCCGGCGTGCTCGCAGTCGTGGCAGCCGGCATCGTCGTCAGCCAGGTCGGCCCCAAGCTCGACCGTGCCGAGACCCGCCAGCAGGTGCGCGCGTTCTGGTCGTTCCTGACCTTCCTGCTCAACGGCGCACTCTTCGTCCTGGTCGGCATCGAGGCGATGGTCGCCGCACGCGCACTCGACCCCGCCGACCTGCTGCGCGGGACCGGGATCGTCTTCGCGGTCGCGGTGCTGCTCGTCATCGTGCGGTTCGCGTTCCTGAACGCCGCGGGCGGGACCATCTGGCTCGTCACCCGACGCACCGGCGGAGAACCCCGCGAGGGCCACCGCGACCGGCTCGTCAGCGGGTTCGCCGGGTTCCGGGGCGCGGTGTCGCTCGCCATGGCCGTCGCCGTGCCGCGCACCCTCGAGTCCGGCGGTGACTTCCCCGAGCGGGACCTCATCGTCTTCGTCACCGCCGGCGTGGTCATCGTCACGATCGTCGGGCAGGCCCTCGTGCTGCCGGCCGTCCTGCGCCGCGCCGCGCTCCCCGAGGACGAGTCCGTCAGCGAGGAACGTCGCTACGCCGAACGCACCGCCATCGAGGAGGCGCTCGATGCGCTCCCCCGTCTCGCACGGTCGACCGGAGCCGATCGTGCCACCGTCGATCGCCTGCGGAAGGAGTACGAGGCGCACCTCGACGTGATCGAAGCCCGCGAAGGGGACGACGACGACCACCCGGCGCTGCAGCGGCACGACAACGCGGTCGCCCTCGAGCTCGCACTCGTCCAGCACAAGGCGAACACCCTGTTGCGCCTGCGCGACGCCGACGAGATCGACGACCTGGTGCTGCGTCAGGTGCGCGCCGGGTACGACGCGGAAGAGGCGCGGCTGGACGGCATCGAACCGGTGGCGTCACCGCCCACGTCGTCGTAGGCGACTCCGGGCGCACCTGGTCGAACCGGGCGTACCCGGTCGGTCGTTCCGACCAGGTACGCCCGTTCCGCGTTCCCATTGCAGCCGTCTTGGGATGGAACGCGCTCCTTCAGCTGGCCGGTCAGGACCGCGCGTCGAACCGTCGGCGGTAGCTCGAGGGCGTGCTGCCGAAGGCCACGGCGAAGTTCTGCCGCAGCGTGACCGGGTTGCCGAACCCGCACGCTGCGGCGATCCGGTCGACGGGCAGGTCGGTGGTCTCGAGCAGCCGACGGGCCTCGTCCAGACGGCGACTCCGTACCCAGGCCGCCGGGGTGGTGCCGGTCGACGCCTTGAAGGCCCGGACGAAGCTGCGGCGGCTCATGTGGGCCGCCGCAGCGAGTCGGTCGACGCCGAGCTCCTCGTCCAGGTGCTCCACCGCCCAGGCTGATGCCGTCGCCACCGGGTCGTCGCCCCGATGCTGCACGACCGGCCGCTCGATGTACTGGGCCTGCCCGCCTTCGCGGTGCGGCGCGACGACCAGGCTCCTCGCGACCCGGTTCGCTGCCTCGGCGCCGAGCCGCGTCCGCACGACGTGCAGGCACGCGTCCAGCCCGGACGCCGTGCCCGCCGAGGTCAGCACGTCACCGTGGTCGACGTAGAGCACGTCGGCGTCCACGGTGACGTCGGGGTGTGCGGCGGCGAGCCGGTCGACCTCGCGCCAGTGCGTGACGGCGCTGCGTCCCGCGAGGAGCCCGGCACCGGCGACCGCGATCGACCCGAGGCACAGACCGACCACGACCGATCCCCGCGCGTGCGCGTCGACGACCGCCCGTTCCGTCGGTGCCGGCAGTCGGGTGCCGTCGTCGGTCCAGGACGGCACCACGACCAGGTCGGCGTCCGCCGTGGCGTCGAGCCCCTGCACGGGACCGAGCGTCAGCCCCTCGGCGGTCCGGACCGAACCGCGCCGGTCGGAGAAGACGACGGTCTCCCAGTCGGCGAGCCCGAGCCGGGTGACCTCGTCGAACACCATCTGCGGGACCGACAGGTGGAACATCGTGATGCCGTCGAAGGCGTAGATGGCGATCCGCACGCGGGACTCCTCCGGTTTGGCCTGGATCCATCGTACCGACGCACGCGTGCCAATCGCACCGAGCGCATCGACGGACGAGGATCGTCGAGTACGCCCACCGACCCAAGGAGCTCCCGTGTCCGATCCCCAGCGCGCCCTCGTCCTCGTCGACATCCAGCTGGAGTACTTCAGCGGTCCACTCGAGGTCCGGTTCCCGCCCGTCCGCGACGCGCTCGCGCAGATCACGACCGCGATCAACGCCGCGACCGCTGCCGGCACGCCGATCGTCGTCGTCCAGCACACCGCCGGTGATGCTGCGCCGGTGTTCAACCCGACGACGGAGGCGTTCGCCCTGCACCCCGAGATCGAGCGACGACGGACACCCGAGTGGCATCAGGTCACGAAGCAGTTCAGCTCCGTCTTCGCCCACACGGACCTGCTCGCCTGGCTGCAGGAGCGGTCGATCGACACGGTCACCCTGGTCGGCTTCATGACGAACAACTGCATCATCGCCTCGGCAGCCGAGGCGGAGGCACTCGGCGTCTCGGTCGAGGTGCTGTCCGACGCGACCGGCGCGATCAACATCGTCAACGCCGGCGGGGCCGTGTCCGCCGAGACGGTGCACCGCACGCTGATGGCGTTGTTGCAGTCGAACCTCGCCGCGGTCGCACCGACCGCGGAGTGGGCGTCGGCACTCGCCGCCGGAGTCGCGATCCCCGGGGACGCGCTGCCGACGTCGGCCGTCGCGGGAACCCAGCGGTTCCCGGGCTGACATCCGTTCTCCTCTATAAATGTATTGCTACTTCTGCATATGTGATCTACGCTGAGGGCATCCCAATCGACGATCAGCAGGAGGTCACAATGGCCGAGCACGAGAACAGCGCAGAGCACACCGTCGCCGAGCACACCCACCAGGACGGCTGCGGCCACGAGACGGTCCAGCACGAGGACCACGTCGACTTCGTCCACGACGGACACAAGCACGCCCAGCACGGCGACCACTACGACGAGCACTGATCTCCTGATCAGCGCAGGCCCGTGATCAGCACCGATCGACGGACCTGCACGACGGCCCCGACGCACCGCGCCGGGGCCGTCGTGTTGCATGCACGTATGCGCGTGCGCTTACATGAGTCCATGTCAGACGGGATCGAAGCAGCAGCCGAACTCTTCAAGGCGCTGTCCTCGCCCGCCCGACTCCGGATCCTGTCGGCGTTGATCTCCCAGCCTTCCGACGTCGGCTCCCTCGCCGAAGCGACCGAGCTGTCGCAGCCCCTGGTGTCCCAGCACCTCCGCACGCTGCGGCTCGCGGGCATCGTGCAGGTCGAGCGCATCGGGCGGAACGCCGTCTACTCGCTGCACGACGAGCACATCGCGCACATCGTCGGTGACGCGGTCAGCCACGTCAGCGAGTCCGAAGCCGACTGAACCGCCGACCGCGGGCAGACTCCGTTCAGCAGCAGTCGCAGCCGTCGCCCTCGCGCTCCCCCGTCAGCGCCGACACCGACTGCTTGCACGCGTCACCGCGCCAGGCTTCAAGTCCCTCGCGCACGGCGAACACGACCACGACAAGTCCGGCGAGCGGATCGGCCCACCACCAGCCGAACAAGCTGTTCGCCAGCAGGCCGAGCAGCACCGCCGCCGACAGGTAGCTGCAGATCAGCGTCTGCTTCGAGTCGGCGATCGCCGAAGCCGAACCGAGTTCGCGTCCGGTCCGCCGTTCGACGAGGCTCAGGAACGGCATGACCGCCAGGCTCACCGCGGCCAGGACGATGCCGACCGGACTGTGCTCCGGCGACCGGACACCCGTGAAGGTCAGGACGGCATCGACACCGACCACGACGGCGAGCCCGAAGAACGAGACCGCGATCACCCGCAGTGCCGTTCGTTCCCGGGCCTCCGGGTCGCGCCCGGCGAACTGCCACGCGACGGCCGCCGCCGACAGGACCTCGACGATCGAGTCGAGCCCGAAGCCGATCAGCGCGGTGGAGGACGCCACCGAACCGGCGGCGATCGCCACGACGGCCTCGATCACGTTGTAGGCGATGGTCGCCGCGACGATCCACCTGATCCGTCTCCGGAGCACGCCGACACGAGCCGGTGCGAGCGACACCGCGGTCGTGGTCACCGCTCGACCTCGCATCCGTCGTCGTCGGTGACGTCCACCGCCAGCACCACGTCGACCAGGGACTCGAGCGCGCGGGTGAGGTTGCGGTCGGCGATCTCGTAGCGGGTCCGACGCCCCTCGGGCACGGCGACGACGATCCCGCAGCCGCGCAGGCACGCCAGGTGGTTCGACACGTTCGTCCGCGTCAACTCGAGTTCTTCGGCGAGCCGTGCCGGGTAGCCGGGTCCGTCGAGCAACCGGAGCAGGATGCGCGCACGCGTGGGGTCGGAGAGCGCCCGCCCGAGACGGTTCAACACGTCGTGCCGCGAAGCAATGGTCACCATGCGCTGACCATACATCGGGCCACGCCCAGACCGCCACCGATCCGGACGACGCGACGCGCTCGCGGGCAGCGTTCGAACTCAGACGTCCCTAAGCCGCCGCCCGGTCAGCCCGTCGTTCCAGTTCGTGCGGGTGCCCCCAGCGCCCGATGCGTGGGGTCCCGGATGGCCGTCCGGACGCTCACACCGCCAGCGGTCGAAGACGCTGCAGCAGCGGTGGTCGGACTGGTGGTCGGTGTCGTGGTTCTCGCGCATCGCACCGATGAGACGTCACGACGCACCCTTTCGTCACGAACCGTCGCCGAACTCCCTGCACCACGAACGATGGTGAGCAGGAACGGTCGAGTCCCCCTTCAGCACCCGACCGTTCCTGCTCACCAAGCGCCCGCGACGCGCGACAAGCGCCCCCGCGACGCGCGCCCCCGCGCCTAGCGCTTCAGGTTCGTGAGCTCCTGCAGCACCTCGTCCGAGGTGGTGATGATGCGGGCGTTCGCCTGGAACCCGCGCTGCGCCACGATCAGGTTCGTGAACTCCTGCGACAGGTCGACGTTCGACATCTCGAGCGTCCCCGCCGCGAGCGAACCGACGCCCGCCGAGCCGGGACCGCCGACCGTGGCACCGCCCGAGTTCGCCGTGGCGCGGTAGCCCGACGCCCCGGTCTTCTCGAGGCCGGCCGGGTTGGCGAACGTGGCGAGGGCGATGCGGCCGAGCGCGAGCGACGCGCCGTTCGAGAACGTGCCGGTGACGGTGCCGTCCTTCGAGATCGAGTAGCCCTGCAGCGCGCCGGCCTCGCGGCCGTTCTGCGAGCCGATCGCCGCGGTGTTGAGCGAGGCGAACCCGGTCAGGTCGCCCATGTCGACCCGGATACCCCCGACGGCGAGGGTGCCGCCGGCGGTCAGCTTGCCGTCGGTGCCGAAGGTCAGCGAGGTCGTCGCCGTGGTGCCCTGGCCGTTGCGCCCGGTGACGTCCCAGCCGTCGGCGGTGCGCGTGTAGGCGAGCGACATCGTGTGCTTGGCACCCGAGGCGTCGTACACGGTGGCCTCGCGGGTGATGGTCTGGCCGACGGCGGTCTCGGACGGCAGGTTGCCGGCGACCGTGGCGGCGGTGGTGCGGACCGCCGGAGCCGCTGCTTCGAGCGGCAGCGTGATGTCGGACAGCTGGCCGTTCTCGTTGACGACGCCGTTCGTGGCCGGGTAGCCCTGCACGATCTTGCCGTCGGCGGTGACCAGGCGGCCGTTGGCGTCGAAGTCGAACGCACCGGCACGGGTGTAGACGGTGTCGTTGCCCAGGCGGGTGACGAAGAACCCGTCGCCCGAGATCATCAGGTCGGTGGCCTTGCCGGTGGCCTGCGCCGAGCCCTGCGAGAAGTTCGTGGAGACTCCGGCGACCTGCACGCCCAGGCCGATCTGGGCCGGGTTCGTGCCGCCGATGCCGGTCTGCGGTCCGCCGGCACCCTGGGTCATCTGCGACAGGGTGTCCTGGAACACGGTGGTCGACGACTTGAAGCCGACGGTGTTCACGTTGGCGATGTTGTTGCCGGTGACGTCGAGCATCTGCTGGTGGGAGCGGAGGCCGGAGATCCCGGAGTAGAGCGAGCGGAGCATGGTGCGTCCTTTCGGAGAGGCAGGAAGAGCGAGGAAGTACGAGGGAGTACGAGGAAGGAACGAGCGGGCGTCAGGACGCCGGAGCGGTGGTGGTGATGCCGGAGATCACGTCGAGAGCGACCTCCTTCCCGTTCACGGTGACCGTGGGGACGCTGTTCGCGTACGACACGGCCGAGGCGGTCCCGGTGACCGACTTGCCCGAGTCGGCGTCGGTGTAGCTGACCTGCTTGCCGACGAGGTTCGCTGCGGCGATGCGCATCTGGAGCGAGAAGTTCTCGTTCCCCGTCGTGGTCTGGTTGGTGATCTGCTCCATCATCGCGAGCTGCGTCTGCTGGCCGATCATCTGGTTGGTGTCCATCGGCGACGACGGGTCCTGGTTGCGCAGCTGCGTGACGAGCAGCTTCATGAAGACCTCGGAGTCCATCGTCTGGGACTTCTGGGCGGTGGAGTTCGCGGCGAGGGCCGCGGCCTGCGCGGTCGGGTCGACGCTGCCGGTGATGCCGTCGATGGGCATGGTGCGTTCCTGTTCGTGAGCCGGATCAGGCGAGGACGTCGAGTCCCGCGGTGCGGATGGAGGGCGTGTGGGCGGTGGGCTGCGGACGCGGGGTGACCCGCGCCTCCAGGCCGGGGTCACCAGGCAGCGCACGCGCGGCCGGACGCTCGTCGCGACCCGGCGCATCCTGCGGCTGGTTCTGCGACGACAGGTCGAGCGTGGTGCTCACACCGGTGCCGGCGGCGTCGCGACGCAGCTCCGGCAGGACCTGGCGGACGGCCTCGCGGCCGGCGTCCGACGCGGCGAACAGCTCGACGTGCATGCCGTGGGCGGTGACGTGCGCGCGGACCGTGACCGGGCCGAGGCTGTCCGGCACGACCTGCACCGTGACGACGTGCTCGCCGGGGCCGGCCTGCGCGAGTGAGAACACCGGTCGCGCGAGCTGCTGGGCGAGCGGTGCCGGGGCCGGCGCGGTCGCCGCGGCGGGCGCGGCGGTCGGCGTCGTCGACATGACGAACGGCGTCTCGCCACCGCGGCTGGGGGCGACGGCCGGGAGGCCCGGATCACCCGGCGTCGACGCCTGCTGCTCCGTCCCGTGGCCGGCTCGGGAGCCGGGGCCGGCTGCCGGGGCGGCGGCCGCCACGACCGGTGCCTGAGCAGGGGTCGCGGTGGCGGTGTCGCCGTCGGCGGTGCGGGTCGCAGCGGGGGCCGCGATCGCGGCAGCGGCCGTCGGGGCGGTGGTCGCCGGGTCGGTCGCGGCTGCGGTCGTCGACGCAGCGGTCGTCGTGGGGGTGGCGCCGGCGACGGTCGTCGCGGGCGCGGCCGGAGACGCGGTGCCAGCGGGTGTCACGGCGGGGGTCGTGGCGGTCGCCGGGCCCGTCGTGGCTGCGGCAGCGGTCCCCCGTGCCGCGCCCGACGCCGGTGCCTGCTGCGGGGTCGCCGTGGCGGGGGCGGTGGTCGGCGCCGGGGTCGACGGCACTGGCGTCGAGGTGTCCCCCTCCCCCGACGGCGGTGTCGTGGTCGTGGTGTTGGTCGTTCCGGCGGTCACCCCTGCGGCCACGGCGGCGTGTGGGTCGCGGGCGGGAGTCTCGGCGGCGCGGCTGGCCGGAACGAGCGGTGCGGTCACGGCCACGAGTCCGGCGGCGAGCAACGCCTGCGCGTCGACGGGCGCTGCCTCGGTCGCGGGCACCGGCTGGTCCGACGCGGACGTGGCCGCAGACGCAGACGGCGTGGCGGCGGTGCCCGGCGTCGCAGCCGACCCGTCCGCCGTGCGGCCGTCGACGTCGTCCCGCCCGGCAGCACCGTCTCCGGGGCGCCGCTCGGTCGCTACGGCGGCGGTCAGTGCCGCACCGAAGGACCCGGCAGCCGCGGTGTCGGACGATGCACCCTGGGTGGAGCCCGGTGCGGTGGGCACGGACGGCTGGGTGGCGATGGTCAGGCTCATGCGGCGCTCCCGGACTGCATCATGGACAGCAGCGCGGCGGTCTGCAGGTCGGTCGCGGAACGCGCAGCCGAGGCGGTCGGCGCGGCGACGGCCGCCGGGGACGCCTGGGCCGCCTGGGCGGGGACGATCCGGCGGATGGTCGCGATGTCGCCGTCGGAGTACCAGTTGTCGACGATCCGGACGTCCTTGCCGGGGCGCGGCGCGTGCAGCACCTTGCCGTCGCCGACGTAGATGACGACGTGGCCCTCGCCCTTCGGGATGATCAGGTCGCCGGGCTGCGCGTCCTTCAGGGAGCCGACCTCGACGCCCATCTTCGCCTGGTCCGGCACGACCCGGGGCATCGTGACCCCGAGGTCCTTGAAGACCGTCTGCACCAGGCCCGAGCAGTCCATGCCCGCGGTCGTCTCCCCGCCGAACACGTACGGCACGCCGAGGTACTTCTTCGCGTCGGCCACCACGTCGGCGCCGGTCGCACCGCTGCCGGTGGCGAGGGTGCCGGCCCCGGCGTCGACCGAGGTCGCGGGGGCACGGGTGGCCGCCGGGGTCGCTGCGGCGGTCGCACCGGCAGCGCTCGCGGCGCCGGTCGTGCCGTCGGCGGTGGCGAGGGCGTCGGCGAAGGCCGAGGATCCCGCGGTACCGCTGGCGGCGGCCGCGCTCGGGGCAGCCGTGGCCGTCCCGCCGCGCAGCGTGTCGATCTGGGACCGGATCTCCGAGATCCGGGAGAGCACCGCTTCGACGCTCATCGGGCACCACCTTCCGTGCGGCGTCGTGCCGCGATCTCGTCGAGGGCGTTCTGTTCGGTCCGGAGTTCCTCGGCCGCCTGCTGCTCGGTGTGCTTGCCCTCGAGCTTCTCGAGGCCGACGGCGGCGCGCCGGGCAGCGGTGTAGTCCTGCTGCGCCCGGTCGGCGTCGGCACGGCGGTTCTGCACGACGGCGTCGAGCTCCTCGAGCATCCCGCGGGTCGCGGCACGGGCTGCGGCGACGGCGCTCAGGGTGGCGGCGTCCTGGATCGGCTGGGCGTCCTCGCTGTCGGCGAGGCTGCGGCGTGCGGCGATCCGGGCGTCGGCGGCGTCCCGGACGCGCTCGTTCGCGGTGGCCAGCGTGGCGGCGGCACGGTCCTGTTCGGTGTGGCGCAGGCGCAGGAGTCCGGCGAGCGGGAACCGGCGGGCCATCACGACACCCCCAGCTGCTGCACGAGGCCGCCGAGGCGCTGCCAGGACGCGTCGGCGGTCGCCCGCTCGTCCATGCCCTGGCGCAGGAACGCGTCGATCGATCCCTGGTGGTCGACGGCGGCGTCCACGAGCGGGTTCGACCCGCGCTGGTACGCACCGACGTCGAGCAGGTCCTGGGCCCCGGCTCGGGCGGCCATCACCTTCCGCAGCACGGTGGCGGCGGCACGCTGCTCGGGTCGGGTGACCTTCGAGGCGACGCGGGACACCGAGCCGAGGGCGTCGACCGACGGGAAGTGCCCGGTGATCGCGAGCTTGCGGTCGAGCACGACGTGGCCGTCCAGGATGCTGCGGGCCGCGTCGGCGATCGGCTCGTTGTGGTCGTCGCCGTCGACCAGCACGGTGTACATGCCCGTGATGCTGCCGACGCGGTCGGTCCCGGCGCGCTCGAGCAGTCCGGCGAGCACCGAGAACGTCGACGGCGGGTAGCCCCGGGTGGCCGGCGGTTCCCCCACCGACAGCCCGATCTCACGCTGCGCCATCGCGACACGGGTGAGCGAGTCCATCATGAGCACGACGTCCTGGCCGGCGTCGCGGAACGACTCGGCGATGCGGGTGGCCACGAACGCGGCGCGCAGACGCATGAGCGCGGGTTCGTCGGAGGTCGACACGACGACGATCGAGCGGGCGAGCCCCTCGGGTCCCAGGTCGTCCTCCAGGAACTCGCGCACCTCACGGCCGCGCTCCCCCACCAGGGCGATGACGTTGACGGCCGCGTCGCTCCCACGCGCGATCATCGACAGCAGCGACGACTTGCCCACACCGGACCCGGCGAACAGGCCCATGCGCTGCCCGCGGCCGACGGTGGTCAGGGTGTCGAGCACGCGGACGCCGAGCTGCATCGGGGTGTCGATGCGGGTCCGGGCCATCGCGCTCGGGGTGTCGTGGTCGAGCGGGACCCAGGTGACCGGTTCGCCGCCGGGGCCCTCGAGCGGGCCCCGGTCGTCGATCGGTCGGCCGAGTCCGTCGAGCACGCGGCCGAACAGACCAGATCCGGTCGGCACGAGCACCGGGCGGCCGGTCGGACGCGCCGGGGTGCCCGCGGTCACGCCGGTCAGGCGGCCGAGCGGCATGCAGCGGACGCCCGAGGCATCGGTGGCGACGACCTCGACCGCGGTCTGTTCGCCGTCCTCGGCGCCGACCGTGACGACCTCGCCGACGCGGGCGTCGAGCCCGGCGATCGTCAGCCCCAGGCCGACGGCGCTCGTGACGACACCGACCCGCTGGGGCGCGGCCCGCAGCAGCGCCTCGTCGAGGCCGCGCGGACGGAGCAGCGTGGCGGTCACCGGTCGGCTCCCGTCGCGTCGACACCGAGGGCGGTGCGGGCGCGGTCGAGCGCCGTGGCGATGCGCGCGTCGAGCATGCCGTCCGGCAGGTCGACGACGGCGTCGCCGTCGCGCAGGGCGCCGTCGGCGACGACCGGCACCGGCAGGTCGAGGCCGGCGACGCGCGCGGCGTCCGCCGGGCTCAGCCGGACGGCCACCGGGACCGTGCGGTCGACGGACGCGAGCGCCCGCCGGACGGTGGCCTCGGCGCCGGACGCGATCCGGGCCTCCCGGCTGCCCTGTCCATCAGGACCGTCGGCTACGGTCGCGTCGTGCGCGGGCCTGGAGGCGCGGACCACGTTGCCGACGATCGCCTCGGCCAGGTCGACTGCCGCACTCGCGACCGACGCCTCGGCGTCCGCCAGGACGGGTGCGACCGTGGAGAGCATGGCGTTCGTGGCGGCGTCGAGGACCGCGATCCGGCGTGCCGTGTCGGCCTGCAGCGCGGTGACCCGCGCGGCGTGCTCTGCCTCGAGCCGGGCGCGCAGGGCGTCGGTCTCGGCCTGCGCGGCCCGCAGGCCGGCGGTGTAGCCGGCCGCGTGCCCGCGGACGTCGGCGCTCGACGCACGCTCGCGTCCGGCGGGGTCGGCGAGCACCGGGAAGGCGACGCGGTGCACGACGGTGTCAGTCAACGAGCTCGTCCTCCTCGGCGCGGTGCACGGTCACGATGCCCTGGGCCTCGAGCTCGCGCACGGAGCGGACGACCTCGGCACGGGCTTCCTCGACCTGCGAGACGCGGACCGGGCCCATGGCCTGCAGTTCGTCGTCGAGCAGTTCGCGGTTGCGCTCGGACACGTTCGCGCGGATGGTCTCGACGACCGGCCCGGCTGCACCCTTCATGGCGGTCGCGAGGATCTTCGAGTCGATGCCGCGCAGCACCTGCTGGATGTCGCGGGACTCGAGCTTCACGATGTCCTCGAAGGTGAGCATGCGCGAGCGGATGTCCTCGGCGAGCTCCGGATCGCGGGCTTCGAGTCCCTCGAGCACCGCCTTCTCGGTCGCGACGTCCGAGCGGTTGATGATGTCGACCAGGGGCGCGATGCCCCCGACGACCTCGACGCTCTCGCGCGGGGACACGACGGCCCCGGCGCGCTGGCGCAGCACACCGGCGACGATGCCGACGGCCTCGGGGGTCGCGCTGCCCATGGTGGCGAAGGCCTGGGCGACGTCGGTACGGACGCGCTCGTCGATCCCGGCGAGCACGGCACTGGCCTGCCCGGGGCCCAGGTGGGCGAGCACGAGGGCGATCGTCTGCGGCAGCTCGCCCTCGAGCAGGGAGATGACCTGGCCGGGTTCGGCGTCGTCGAGGAAGTCGAACGACTGGCCGGCGAGGTTCGAGGCCAGACGGTCCATCACGCCGGCGGCCCGCTCGGCGCCGAACGACGCCTCGAGCAGCCCGAGGGCGGTCTCCTTGCCGCCGCGCTTCTGCAGGCGGCCGCTCATCGTGATCCGGTGGAACTCCGACAGCGTCTGGTCGACGACGGTGTCCTCGACGCGGCGCATCCGGACGATCTCGGCGGAGATCTCCTCGGCCTCCATCTCGGTGAACTGCTTCATCACCTCGGCGGCGCGGTCGGTCTCCATCTGCATGAGGATGAGCGCGACCTTCTGCGCACCGGTCAGGGCACGGTCACTCGGACCGGAACCGCCGCCGGGGCTCGGCATCAGCGCGCTCACACCGGTGCCCGGTCGTCCAGGAGCCCGCGCAGGAGCTCGGCGGTGCGCTTCGGGTCGCGCTCGGCCAGGGCGGAGATGTCCTGACGGCGGCGCTCTGCGGTGATCTCCTCGGTCGTGAGCACCTCGGTGGGGGCGTCGCCGGCGGGCATCGCCGACAGCACGGCGGTCGGCGCGTCACCGGCACCGAGCGTGGCCCGGTCGTCGACGCCGTCCATCGCGAGGGGCAGCTGGAACGTCTCACCGGCGAAGGCGTCGAGCTCGCCGAGGTCGACGGCCTCGCGCTCCTGCTTCCGGTTGCGGCGGGCGACGAAGAACATGATCGCGATGACGGCGAGGACGATGCCGATCACGATGCCGGCGGTGCGGATCGACGACCACAGTGCTTCCTGCTGGTCGGCCTTCTGCTGGGCCTCCAGGGCCTTGGCGGCCTGGTCGGAGGCGCTCGTGTCGAAGTCCATCATCGCGACCTTGACCTGGTCGCCACGGTCCTGGTCGACACCCGCGGCGGCGGACACCAGGTCGTTGATGCTCTGCAGGTTCGCGTTCTGCACGGCGTCGGCCTTCGAGTTCAGCGCGACCGAGATGGTCTGCCGGTCGAGCCCGCCCGAGGGGATCTGCGTGGTCTCGGTGGTGTGGTCGACGGCGTTGTTCTTCGTCGCCGACTCGTTCTTGTACCCGTCGTCGCCGGTGCCGCTCGTCGCGGTGCCGTTCGGGACGGCGATGTTGTCCGGACCGAGGACCCCCGTCGCGCCGCTCCCCGCGCCGGAGCCGGCGCCGTACTCCTCGGTGGTGCTCGACTCGTTCAGTGCGACCGGACCCGAGGTCGGGCTCGTGTAGCTCTCGGACGTCCGGGTGCCGGACTCCTGGTTCATCGTCCCGGAGACCACGACGGTCGCGTTGCCGACGCCGAGCGTGGTGTCGAGCAGGTCCTGGATCTTCTTGCTCGTCGCCGCGTCGTAGTCGGCGGCCTGGTCCGCGCCGCTGCCGGTCGCACCGGTGCCGACGGCGGACAGGGTCTGGCCCTTCGCGTCGACGACGGACACGTCGGTGGGCTGCATGCCCTCGACCGAGGCGCTCGTCAGGTGCACGATGGCCTGCACCTGGTCGGTGCTCAGCTGCGTGCCGTTCTCGGTCGCGATGAACACCGATGCGGTCGGGTCCTTCTCCTCGGAGACGAACACCGACTTCTCGGGGATCGCGAGCTGCACGGTGGCGGTCTGCACGCCGTCCATCGCGCCGATGGTCTTGGCGAGCTCGCCCTCCATCGCGCGCTTGTAGGTGACGTCCTGCTGGAACTCCGAACTCGTCACGCCCATCTTGTCGAGCAGCGAGTAGCCGCCCTCGTTCGACGACGGCAGGCCGTTCGACGCTGCCTTGAGCCGCTCCGAGTACACCTGCGCCTGCGGCACGAGGATCGTCGCGCCGCCGTCGGTGAGCTGGAACGGCACACCGTCGGTCTGCAGCTGGTCCGTGATGGAGCTCGCGTCGGCCGCGGCGAGCCCGGTGAAGAGCGGGGCGTAGGACGCCTTGCCGAGCCAGGACGCCAGGGCGATCCCGCCGAGCACGAGCGCCGCGATCGCCAGGATCGCGATGGTGCGCTGGGCGGCGGAGAAGCCCTTCACGTAGGCGCTGAGGCGCGCGAAGACGTTCTTGACGGCGACGGGCATCAGGCCTGCATCCTCATGATCTCGTTGAAGGCGTCGACGCCCTTGTTGCGGACGGCGGAGACGAGCTCGAGCGTGACCTGCGCACGGGTGGCGGCGATCGTGGCGTCGTGGATGTCGTCGAGGTTGCCGGTCACGGCCTTGAGCGCCAGGGTCTTCGAGTCGCTCTGCAGCGACTGCAGCCCGTCGACGGCGTTGCCGAGGCTCGCGGCGAACCCGCTGCCGTCGGTCGTCGCGCCGGCGGCACCGGTGGCGTTCGTGCTGTCGCTGGACGTCCCCGACACACTCGTCAGGGCGTTCGTCATCGCGTTGGTGGTCACACCGTTCACGGCGTCGATGGGCATCAGTTCTTCCCGATCTGCAGTGCCGCCTCGTAGGCGGTCTTGGCACGGTCGACCACGGCGGCGTTCGCCTGGTAGCCGCGCTGGGCCATGATGAGGTCCGCCATCTGCGTGCCGAGGTCGATGTCGGGCATGCGGACGTAGCCCTCCTCGTTCGCGAGCGGGTTGTCCGGGTCGTAGGTCACCCGGCCGGCGGCGCTGCCGAACGCAGCGCCCTTGACGTAGGCGCCGGAGACGCCGGCACCCTCCTGCACCTCGACGTAGCGCGCCTGGAACGCGGTGTCGTCCATCGACTTCACGGTGTTCGCGTTCGCGATGTTGTCCGAGACGGCGTCGAGCCACTTCCGGTGCACGGTCAGGCCGGTGCTCGCGATGCCGATCGCGTCGAAGGTCGTCACGAGTTCGTCCGCATCGCCGCACGGACGCTGGTGAGCTCGGAGTTCATCGCCTGCGTGGCGAACTGGTACCGCAGCACGGTGTCGATGTTCGACAGCGTCTCCTCGTCGAGGTTGACGTTGTTGCCGTTCGTGTTCGTCGGCTCGAGGCTGCGCGCCATCGTCGGCGTGGTGGCGCCGTCGCCGTCCACGATCGACTTCGCCAGGGCGTCCTCGAACTGGACCTTCTCGGCGTGGTAGTTCGTCGTGTTGATGTTCGCGATGTTGTTCGCGATCACCTTCTGGCGCATCGACAGACCGTCGAGTGCGCTCTGCAGCGCGACGCTCGTCACGGAATCGAACACGAAGGATCCCCTCGTCAGGCGTCGTCGGTGCGACGTCGCCGTGCGGTGGTGGCCGATCCCTGGCCGAACTGGTGAGCGATCCGTGCTCGAGTGGCGCTATCGGAGCCCGTCGTCCGCCGCGTTAGGCATCGCCCCGAACGGGGGGCGGTGCGGCGGTGGGGCGGAGCACCCGAGATGCGACAGAGCACCCGTCGGTCGACGGGTGCTCTGTCGCAGAACTGGTGCGGGGGCGCGGGTCAGGCGGAAGCGTCGAGGTACACGGAGCCGCGGGGCTCGCGCGTGGCGTCGACGGCGCGCAGGGCACCGAGGTGCTCCAGCGTCGAGCGGCGGTCCGCCTCGAGCACCGTCATCCGGTCCCGCTGCGCGGCGAGCAGCCGGGAGGCCCGTCCCACCAGGTCCCGCGGCAGCGGTCCCAGCCCGGCCGGCTCCGACCACCCGGCCACGGCAGTGGAGTCGGCCGCCTGCCCGGCGGCGTCGTGCTCCAGGGAGGTGAGCAGGGCCTCCCATGCGGCTCGTCCGCCCGACTGCTCAGGCGACGGCTCTGCGGACGGCTCAGGCGACACCGAGGGCTCCCCCGGTCGGCTGCTGCGCGGTGGGCGTCGCGGGCAGCGACGCGGCTGCCTCGTGCCACGACTGACGCAGCGGCTCGAGGATCCGGATGCAGTCGCGGGTGGCCTGCACGTCGCGGTGCACGTTCGCCGTGATGAGCGAGGTGGAGGCGTAGTTGTAGACGGCGAGCAGGCCCTCGCCGCCGTCCCAGACGTCGATCCGGAGGGTGCTCGAGAGCTCGCCAACGATCGCCTGGGCGTGCAGGAGCTGCTCGCGGGCCGCCTCCCAGTCGGCGGCGACCTGCGCGGCCTCCGCACGGTGCAGGTCGAGCAGCAGCCGGTCGTAGAGCATCGTCACGAGCTGGGCCGGCGTCGCCGAGAGCACGGCCTCGTTCGTGTACTGGGCACGACGCTGGTCGGTGACGGTGCGCGGCTGGGCGGCCTGGCGGAAGGCGGCTGCCTGGAAGTCGAAGGACATGGTCGTTCCCGTCAGCTCGACGTCGAGGCCAGCTGGCCGGCGAGCCAGCTCGACTGCGACTGGAGCTTGCTGAGGCTGGTCTCGAGGGATGAGTAGAGGGTCTGCAGGGCGGCACGGCGCATCGTCAGCCGGTCGGTCCAGCTGTCGATCTGGGTGGTGAGGTCCTTGGCGACGGCCTGCTGCCCGGTGATGGACGTGGTGACCGAGCCGTCGTACTTGTCGGACGCGGCGGTGGCCGCGGCGCCGACGTTCGCGGCGACCCCGGAGAGCATCGCCTGGGTGGCCTTCGGGTCGGTGGCGAGGGCCTTCTGGAAGACCTCGGGGTCGAAGGTGAACGTGCCGTCCTTCGTGATCACGATGCCGATCGTCGACGGGGACTTGCCGTCGACCGGGGCGGACATCGTGCTCGTGAGCCGCTGCACGGCGTCGCGGGATGCACCGTCGCCGAGCAGGACACCGGCCTTCGTCGTCGTGGTGCCGGACGTCGCGCTGGTCGAGCTCGACACCGCGGTGTTCGTCTTGTAGTAGGCCGCGATCGCGTTCATCGCGTCGACGAGCCCGGAGGCGACGGACTGCGCCTTGGTGGTGTCCTGCGCGATCGTCACGGTGACGGGGTCGGTGGTGGCCTTCGAGACGGTGACGTCGAGCCCGGGGACGAGCCCGGTGAAGGTGTTCGTGGCGCTCGTGACCTTCTGCGCGGCGGCGGTGCCGGCCCAGAGGGTGACGCTGGCGTCGGTCGCCGCGGTGACGACGGCGGCACCGGTCTCGGTGAGGACGTTCGTCGCGGTGCCCGCTGCCACGTCGTCGGCGCCGCCCCGGTACAGCTGGAACCCGCCGGCCGCCCCGGTCGTGGCGGACGTGAGCTGCAGGCGGTAGAGCTTGGTGCCGTCGGCATCGGTGCCGGCGGAGACCTTCGTCGCGGTGACGCCCGCACCGGACTTGTTCAGGGCGGACACGGCGTCGTCGAGCGAACCGGACGCCGGCGTCACGGTGGTCGACTTGCCGTCCGCGCCGACGATCGTGATCGGCTGCGCACCGGTCGACCACGTCGACATCGCGGCCGTGACGCCGACCTGGGCCGAGGCGGTCGAACCGACGGTGAAGCTGATGGAGCCCGCGGTCGCTCCGGTACCGGTGACGGCGGTGACGCTCGGCGCGGTGCTCGTCGCGGCGAAGAGGTCGAGCGACGAGGCCTTCGCGGCGTCCGCGGCCTTCGTGGCGAGCCCCTGGATCAACCCGTTGAGCGTCTGCAGTGACGAGATGAACGAGTTGGTGGTGGTGAGCTTGTTCTTGAGCAGGGTCTGCGGGACCCCCTCGACGCTCATCAGCGAGTTGATGAGGTCGGTCGTCTTGAGACCGCTGACCAGACCATCGATCGCGAGGCTGGTGCTCGAGGACACGGACGAGGACATCGTCGACACTCCCTGGCGTCGTGGAGGTGGTCAGGACGGCGGCGTCCGCCCCCCGGGGCACCCGATCGGGCCCGGAGGACGGACGTCGTGATGGCTAGCGCAGGAGCGAGAGCACGCCCTGGGTGCTCTGGTTCGCCTGCGCGAGCATCGAGGTGCCGGCCTGGCTGAGGATGTTGTCGCGCGTGTACTTGACCATCTCCTCCGCCATGTCGACGTCGGTGATGCGCGAGGAGGCAGCGGTGAGGTTCTCCTTGGCCACGTTCGTCACGTTGATGGCGTGGTCGAAGCGGTTCTGGACGGCACCGATGCTCGAACGAGCCGAGGAGACGTACTTGATCTGCTCGTCGATCGCGGTGATGGCGGCCTGAGCGTTCGTCGCCGAGTCGAAGGTGAGCGCGCCGACCGCGGTCGACACGGACTCCACGTTCGACTTCGACAGGTCCACGTCGATCTGGCTCGCCGCGTCGCCGTTCGCGCCGACCTGGAACTTCAGGACGCCTGCGGTGCCGGCGGAGCCGTCGAGCAGGTTGATGCCGTTGAAGTTGGTCGACTCCGAGATGCGGGTGAGCTCCTTGGTGAGCTCGCCGACCTCGGTGGTGATCGCCTTGCGGGAGTCCTCGTTGTTCGAGTCGTTGCCGGCCTGCACTGCCAGGTCGCGCATGCGCTGGAGGATCGAGTGGGTCTCGGTGAGGCCACCTTCAGCGGTCTGCACGACGGAGATGCCGTCCTGCGCGTTGCGGGCGGCGACCGTGAGGCCACCGACCTGGGACTTCAGCCCCTCGGAGATCGACAGACCGGCAGCGTCGTCGGCAGCACGGTTGATGCGGAGACCCGACGAGAGCTTCTCGAGGGACTTCGACAGGTCGTTCTGCGTCGCGTTGAGGTTCCGGTACGTGTTGAGTGCCGAGAGGTTGGTGTTGATGGACATACCCATGGTGGTTTCCTCCGTGAATGTGGGTCGTACGTCGGCCCGTCCGTGGGCTGACATGGATGACTCTCGACCGGTTGCCGGGAGTCGTTAGGGGATCGGCGGAGAAGTTTCCGCCGACGTCTCAACTCGCAGCGACAGCCGGGCCGGACGCGGCGTCGTGCACGGCACGGGCGACACCGGCGGCGGCGTTCGTGGCGACACGGGCGAGGTAGGCGCTGCGGCGGGCCGCGGTGGTGCGGCTCGCGGGCTCGACGGTCGTGCCGTCGCCGTAGTGGGCGGCGAGACCGTCCTGGAGCAGGCGCATCGCCTCGGAGCGCTGCTGCGAGACGGCCGAGTGCGTGATGCCGAGCTCGGCGGCGACGTCGGTGACCGAGCGGTCGCCGAAGTACACGGCCTCGACGATGAAGCGCATCCGCTCCGGCAGGGCCTCGACCGCGGCGCGGAGGTACCGGCGCTTCTCGGTCTCGAGCAGGTCGTCCCCGGGGAGCGGCAGGTCCGCGGAGACGAGGTCGTGCACGGTCTCGTCGAGCGGCGCGACGGTCCGGGCGGCGTCGCTCATCGCGTCGACGGCGGTCTGCTTGTCGACGCCCATGGCATCGGCGATCTCCTGGGCGCCGACGCTCCGGCCGAGCCGTGCGGACAGGGCCTCCTGCGTGGCCAGGGTCTCGCGGATCCGCTTCCGGGTTCCGCGGGAGGCCCAGTCGGCCGAGCGCATGTCGTCGGCCAGCGCACCGGCGATCCGGGTGCGGGCGTAGGCACCGAACGGCACGCCGAGGGTGGGGTCGAAGGCCTCGGCGGCTGCGACGAGTGCGAGCGACCCGACGGCGGCGAGGTCGTCGCGATCCAGGTGCGTCGCCCGGGAGCGGACGTCGGCCACGATGTAGCCCACGAGCGGGAGGTGCTCCACGATCATCGCGTTGCGTTCGGTGCGGTCCATGCTGTTCCCCTGGTCGACCTGACGTGTGTCGGCTCACCCGTCCGTGGGCGCGACGGACGCCGGCCTCGGATGGCCGGTGCGTACGCCGAAGACCCGCCCGGGTCCCTCCGAGCGGTGCACCCCGCATCGTTCCCGAGCGGTTCCGGGTGTCCCCCGGGGTGCGTTCTGAATGTATCGGCTGGCAATGCGCTGAACAGGTGCTCAACCGTCCCCAGTGCGGGGGTGTCAGGCCCCCTTTCCGGTCGGCATTTGGGGGGACTCAGGGTTGGGAACGCTCGTTCTTGTCCCCCGACGGGGGTCATCGGGTCACAGAGTCGACGAGTACGGGGGACGGCACTCGGCCGCCGGGGCTTACGGTCGCGGTCACCGAGTCGATAGGTCCCGGTGTCCGCAGGATGACGGACCGGGGACCACCCCGACGAACCACCACCTGGGAGGAGCTGATGAGCGTGAACGACCTGTCCGCCGTGCTCTGGCGCGAACGCGAGCTGCTCGAACTGCTCACCTTCAAGCTCGAGGAGGAACAGCTCCTGCTCACCGCGGGCCGCTCCCGCTGGGTGTCGCACGCCAGCCGCGAGGTCGAGCAGGTCCTCGACCGGCTCCGCAGCACCGGGCTCGAGCGCGCCGCGCAGAGCGCCGAGGTCGCCGAGGGGTGGGGCGTCCCCGCCGACGCTCCCCTGCGCGACGTCGTCGCCGCGGCACCGAACGGGCCGTGGGGCGAGATCCTGTCGTCGCACCTCACCGCGATGGTCGAGCTGACCACGCAGATCGGCGCCCTGCGCGACGAGAACGACCGGTTCCTGCGTGTCGCCGCCCAGGCCACCGAGGAGACCCTGGCGGGGACCGTCACCGGCGCCGCCACCTACGACGCCAGTGGGACGTCCGGCGCAGGCCAGGACGGCGCCCGCCTGTTCGAGGGGACGCTGTAGCACCGTGGTCAGCACCTTCGGATCCCTCGCGACCGCCTACTCCGGCCTCGCAGCCGCCCGTGCCGGCATCGACGTCACCGGCCAGAACATCGCGAACGCCGGCACCGCCGGGTACACGCGGCAGCGCGTCACGCAGAACTCGATCCCCGCGACCCAGACCGGGTTCATGCGGGGCACCGCGGCCCTCGCCGGCCAGGGCGTCTCGGTCGACGGCATCGCTCGCCTGGCGTCCCTGACGCTCGACGCCGGTGTCCGCGTCGCCGCCGGTTCGTCGGCCTACGCCGATGCCCGCGCCACGGCGCTCTCCGCCCTCGAGACCGGGTTGCACGAGCCCGGCAAGGACGGCCTGAGCGCCAAGCTCGACGCGTTCTGGTCGTCCTGGAGCGAGCTCGCCAGCCACCCCGACGACCCGGGTGCCGCCAGTGCCGTGCTCGGGGCCGCCGGCACCGTCGTCGCCGCCCTGGCCGCCGGCTCGAAGGCCGTCGACGCGCAGTGGTCCTCGGTGCGCGGCACCCTGACCGGGCAGGTCGCCCAGCTGAACGGCGCCGCGGAGCAGGTCGCCGACCTGAACGGCCGGATCCGCACCGCGCTCGCCTCGGGCGGCAACGCCAACGAGCTGCTCGACCAGCGCGACCAGCTCACGCAGCAGATCGCCACGCTCGCCGGCGGCACCACCCGGACGAACGCCGACGGCACGGTCGACGTGCTCCTCGGCGGCAACCCGCTCGTGCAGGGCACCGACGCACGCCCGGTCGCCCTCGGCGGCGGCGAACGTCTCGCCGACGGCACCGCGGTCACCCTGACCTGGACCACCGGCACGGCCGGGGTGGTGGGACTGAGCGGCGGGTCGATCGGTGGCGCCCTCACGGTCCTCGCACCCGCGTCCGGCACCGGCACCGGCGGCGCACTCGCCGAGGCCTCCGCGTCCTACGACGCCGTGGCCACGCGGCTCGCCACGACCGTGAACACCCTGCACGCCGCCGGGACCACCCCGGCCGGCACCACCGGCGCACCCTTCTTCTCCCTGACGGCCGGCGTCCCCGCCGCCCAGGCACTCGGCGTCGTCCCCACGGACGCCAGTGGGCTGGCGACGCGGAACGCGGCGGGGGAACTCGACGACTCGTTCGCCGACGCGCTCGCGCGACTCGGGGCGTCGTCGGACGGTGCCGACCAGGTCTGGGCGACGTTCGTGGCGGGGGTGGGCACCGCCTCCAGGTCGGCCACGTCGGAATCGACGATGACCGGACTCGCGCTCACCAACGCGCGCAACCAGCAGCAGTCGAGCGCCGGCGTCGACCTCGACGAGGAGAACGTCAACCTGCTGAGCTACCAGCACGCGTACCAGGGCGCGGCGCGCGTCCTGACCGCGGTCGACGAGATGCTCGACACCATCATCAACCGCGTCGGACTCGTCGGGAGGGGCTGATCGTGATCACCCGTGTGACCACCCAGATGTCGATGGCGGCCGCCTCGGCCCGGCTGCAGGCCGGTGCCGCGCGGGTCGCCGAGCTCACCGACCAGGCCACGACGCTGCGTGCCATCCAGAAGCCCTCGGACGACCCGGTCGGCACCGCGTCGTCGATGCAGGTGCGCAAGGAGCAGGCCGCAGCCTCGCAGTACTCGCGGAACGCGAACGACGCCGCGGCGTGGCTCGCGACCACCGACAGTGCGCTGTCCGGCGTGTACTCGGTGCTCAACAACGTCCGCGACCTCACGGTGCGGGCCGCGAACTCCGGCACCATGAGCGACACCGACCGCGACGCGTTCGTCACGCAGTTCCGGTCGCTCAAGGCGGACCTCGAGGCGCGGGCCAACACGACCTACGGCACCCGCTCGGTGTTCGCGGGATCGTCGACCGCCGCTGTCGCCTACGACCCCGCGACGGGTTGGGCGGCATCGGGCACCGACGTGTCCCGTCGGGTCGGCGACGGCACCACGGTGCGGGTCGACACCACCGGCACCGCGGTCTTCGGATCCGGCGACGACTCGGTGTTCGGCATGATCGACTCCATCGTCAGTGACCTGCAGAACGGGGTGAACGTGAACGCTCGCATCGGGGACGTCGACACGGCGCTCGGGACCGTCCGCGGCGCCCAGGCCGACGTCGGCGTCCGGCACGCCGCCGCGCTCACGGCGCAGGACTCGCTGAAGTCCGCGACCGTCTCGCTCGAGAGCCGTCGCGCCGGCATCGAGGACGTCGACCTCGCGAAGGCCGTCCTCGACCTGCAGGTGCAGCAGACCAACTACCAGGCAGCCCTCGCCGTCACCGCGAAGGTCCTGCAGCCGACCCTGATGGACTACCTCCGATGAGCATCTCCCTGACCTTCGCCGTCCCCCCGTTCGGGCTCGCTCCCGCCGCGGCCTTCGAGCTCTCGCCGGTCGACGGCGCCGAGGGCCTGTTCACGCTCGTCGGCGACGACGCACGGCTGTTCCTGCTCGACGCCGCGGTGCACCTGCCGTCCTACGCGCCGGAGCTCACCGACGAGCAGGCCGCCGGGCTCGGGCTGACCGACCCCGCCGACGCGATGCTGCTCGTGGTCGCGAACCCCGGCGCGTCCGGCACCACGGTCAACCTGCTCGCGCCGATCGTCGTGAACGCCCGGACGGCCGTGGGCGCGCAGGTCATCCTCGAGGAGCAGGACCTGCCGCTGCGGGCGGAGCTCGCGCGGGTGTAGCGCGGGGCGCGCGCGGCTGCTTCACACCCGTTCTGCGACATTCCACCAGTCGTTCTCGGCGTGGATCGTCGGAAGATGTGTACGCAGAGGCTGCGTGTGCATGTGACGACAAGACACGAGTCGTTCGACGCGTGGATCGTCGCAAGATGCACGCGCATTGCAGCTGGTCAGTCCTGCACAGGTCGTCGTCGCCGCCCGGCTCTCCACAGATCGGACGACGGCGAGAGCTGGGCCACGAGGTTCGGCGAGCCTGGTGCCATGTCCAGAGCGAACGACGTCGAACTGATCCGCACGACGGGTGCGACCTCCGCTGAACGCCGCGCGCTCGAGCGCGATGTCCAACGGGGACGGTACGAACGCCTCCGCCCCGGCGTCCTCGTCCGCCCGGATGCACTCGACGGGATGCACCCCGGTGAGCAGCACCACGTGCTCGTCCGGGCCTCGGCGCACCGACTCCGCGCGACCGATGTCGTCTCACACCAGTCTGCCTGCGCGGTCCTCGGACTCCCGTTGATCGGGACCGCCCCACCCAAGGTGCACCTCGCCGATCCGACCACGCCGCACACCCGTGTCACGGCGTGGTTCGTCCGGCACGGTGCACAGGGGCGAGCGCCCGCAGTCCTCGTCGATCAGCAGGCGACCCCCACGACGACGGCCGCGAGGACCGCCATCGACGTCGCTGCCACGCGCTCCTTGCTCGAAGCACTCCCCGTCGTCGATGCCGTGCTCTCCCGTCGGCTCGCCGACCGTGAGGCGCTGGACGCGGAACTCACATCGCTGGTCTTCGCCCGGACGAAGGCGGGGATCGCGGTGGGGATGGGGTCGGCGCTGTCGGGTTCACCCGCGGAGTCGGTGTGCCGCGTGCGGTTCCGGGAGCTCGGGGCGCCGGAGCCGGTGCAGCAGCACGTGTTCGCCCGGGCTGGATCGGCCACGGCGGTCATCGACTTCTGGTTCCCCGACCAGGGCGTCGTGGTCGAGGTCGACGGCCGCGCGAAGTACGAGGACCCGGCGCTGCTCGACGGGCGCTCCACCGCGGACGCGCACTGGCGCGAGAAGCGTCGTGAGGACTTCATCCGGTCGTTCCCCGAGGTCCGGGCGGTCGTGCGGCTCTCGTGGGCCGACCTGATGCAGCCCGACCGGGTGCGGGCTGCCCTCCGGCGGGCGGGTGTCCCGTGCTGAGGGTGCGTGCCGGACGATCAGCGCGGGCGCCGTGGCGCATCCGGGTGGTTCGTGCGCTGACGCTCGATCCGCGGCCGGCCGGACGATGCCCCGATGTCCACTGCCCCACCGACCACGACCTCGCCGAGCCCCACGCGCACCCCACGGACCGGCCCGGTGCCCTTGACCACGCCGCCGCGGTGGTCCGGGTCGGGTTCGCGGTGGTCGCCGCCGTCCTCGAGCTCGACGTCACGCACGGACACCGGACCGAGCACCTGCGCGCCCGCACCGATCCGCGCCGGCCCCTCGACGAGACACCCGGCCGTCAGGCGAGCCCGACCACCGATCACGACGTCGGACCCGTCCGCGACGACGGTGACGGGGCCCGGGCCGAGTTCGGCGCCCGCCCCGATGTGCACGGTCGCCGCAGACGCGACGACGGTCACGGGGCCGGGGCCCAGGCAGGCACCGGCAGCCAGCGTGATCGCCCCACCGTGACGGGTCTCGAGCGTCGTGGACGGGTACAGCACGACGCCGGGCAGGACCGACACGCCCTCCCCGATCAGGACGGACGCCGGATCGAGCACCCGGACCTCGGGCGCGAGGGCGGCCACCTGCCGGACGGTCAGGAACCCGGCCGCACGACGGGCGTCGTCGAGGGCTCGCTGCGCGGGGTCGGTGTCCATCCAGCGAGCCTCTCACGTGTGCGGCGTACGGTGAGCGCATGGCCCGCGCCCCGAAGGACCAGTCGATCGTGCCCCTGCCGACCGCACCGGTTTCCCCCACCACGTCCGACCCCCGAACGCAGCAGGTCCAGCCCTCGGGCTGGGCCAAGTGGCTCGATCGGGTCATCAGTGTGCAGCGCCCCGTCGTGGTCGCGCACGTCAACGCGATCCGTCGCCGCAAGCCCGACGCGACCCCCGCCGAGGTGATCCAGATCCTCGAGCGGCAGTACCTGGCCGCGGTCACGACCGGTGGCGCCGCGGTCGGCGCGAGCGCGGTGATCCCCGGCGTCGGGATGGCCGCTGCGCTCGGACTGAGCGGCGCCGAGACGGTCGGGTTCCTCGAGACCACCGCGCTGTTCGCACAGTCGGTGACCGAGGTCCACGGCATCGCGCTGGACGACCCGGAGCGCGCCCGCACGCTGGTGATGGCGATGATCCTCGGCGCACCGGGCACGCAGCTCATCAAGCAGCTCGCCGGCCAGGCTGCCGGCGGGCAGGCCCGGACGGCATTCTGGGGCGAGATGGTGACGTCCTCGCTGCCGAAGCAGGTCGTCAACGGCATCGGCGGACAGGTCCGTGACCAGTTCATCAAGCGCTTCGCCATCCGGCAGGGCGGTTCGGTCCTCGGCCGCGCGCTCCCGTTCGGCATCGGAGCGGCCGTCGGCGGTCTGGGGAACCACGCCCTGGGGCGCAAGGTGATCCAGGCGTCGCGGACCGGGTTCGGGATGCCGCCGGCGGAGTTCCCCATCGTGCTGACGGTCACACCGACTGCCGAGAAGACCCGGCGAGCCCTGCCGTGGAAGCGCGGCACGGGCAAGGACCAGGACCTCTGGACCGAGCCGGGCCAGGACGACCCCCGCTCGAAGCGTTAGCCAGGACGACCGAGAACGGTCCGGCACGCCTACCGAGAACGGCCCGGCGCGACGACCGAGCAGGGCCCGGGCACGGATGCTCAGCAGCCGAGCCCGGGCCGTTCGTGCAGCTGCGCCTAGAAGGACCGCACCGGTGTCGTCACGACCTGCCCGGCGTGGGCGAACCCGCCACCGAACCCGAACAGCAGGGCCGGCACGCCTTCCGGGAGGTCGCCGCGCTCCCAGGCCTTCGACAGGCCGAGCGGCACACTGGCGGCCGAGGTGTTCCCGGACTCGACGACGTCTCGGATGACGAACTTCGATTCCCCGCCGAGCGCGGTGACGAGCGGCTCGATGATCCGCAGGTTCGCCTGGTGGAACGCGAACACCTCGATGTCGTCCATCGTGAGTCCGGCGGCCTCGACGACCTTGCGGGCGTGCCCCTCGGCCTCGGTGATGGCCCACCGGTAGATCGAGCGACCCTCCTGGTTGAAGCGCCCCGGCGAGCCCTCCACCCGCACGGCGTCGAGCAGGTGCGGCACGCTCCCCCACGACACCGGGCCGATCTCGGGCGTCTCGGCGACCCCGAGCACGGCGGCACCGGCCCCGTCACCGACGAGCACGCACGTCGACCGGTCGGTCCAGTCGGCGATGCCGGACAGCACCTCGGACCCGATGACGAGCGCGACGTCGGCCGAACCGGTGCGGATGGACTGGTCGGCGAGCCCGAGCGCGTACTCGAACCCGCTGCACGCGGTGTTGATGTCGATCGGCGCCGGTCCGTTCGTCATGCCCAGTGCAGCGGCGACGCGGCCTGCCGTGTACGGGGCGCGGTCCTGGTGGGTGGTGGAGGCGACGATGACGAGTCCGACGGCCGAGGGCGACACCCCGGCGTCGGCGAGGGCACGGCGCCCAGCCTCGATGGCCATCGACGTGACGGTGTCGTCGGGACCGGCGATCCGACGCGTCTGGATCCCGGTGCGGGTGCGGATCCACTCGTCGTTCGTGTCGACCATCGTCGAGAGCTCGTCGTTGGTCAGGACGCGTTCGGGCTGGTGGTGTCCGAACCCGAGGATCCGGCTGCCGCGGAGTACTGGGATGTTCATCGTCGGCACGTTACCCCCTCACCCGACCGCCGCATGCCGAGCGGGGCATGCCCGGCACGCGCGACGGTCACTTCCGCGCGGCAGCGGTCGCGCGGTCGTTCGCCTTGCCGATCGCCTCGACCAGCTCGTCCTTCGTCATCTTGGAGCGGCCGCTGACGTCGAGCCGCTTCGCGACGTCCATCAGGTGCGCCTTCGAGGCGTTCGCGTCCACACCGCCCTCGGTCTTCCCGGATGAGCCCGAGCCAGCACCACGCGAGCCGGCGGCACCGGAGTCGGACGGCCCGGAGGACTCCTTCTCCTCCCAGTGGTCGCCGACCTTCTCGTACTCGTGCTTCACGGCGGCGAACGCCGTGCGGTGCGCCCGCTCACCCGGGCCGTACGTCTCGTTCGCCGAGTCCAGTGTCTTCTCGAAGATCTCCTGCGCGTGCTCCGGGGACCGCTGCAGGGTGCTGGGGATCTCGTCCTTGGCTGGCATGGCTGCTCCTCTCGGGTGGTCCACCCTGACTACTCCGACCAGCACAACGAGCACCAAGCCCCGACCGGTACTCCCAGGGCCTGGCGCCACCAGCGCGTCACGAGTAGACCCGTCTCATGGACTACACACACCTCGGTCGCACCGGTCTGTCCGTCTCCCGCGCCGTGCTCGGCACGATGAACTTCGGCCCGGAGACCAGCGAGGACGACTCGCACGCGATTATGGACCGGGCCCACGAGCTCGGCGTCAACTTCTTCGACACCGCCAACGGCTACGGCGGCTCGGTGGGCAAGGGTGCCACCGAGGAGATCATCGGACGGTGGTTCGCCAAGGGTGGCGGTCGCCGCGAGAAGACGGTCCTCGCCACGAAGGTCTACGGCGAGATGACCGACTGGCCGAACGGCGGCAAGCTGAGCGCCCTGAACATCCGGCAGTCGCTCGACGCGAGCCTGCAGCGGCTGCAGACCGACCACATCGACCTGTACCAGTTCCACCACGTCGACCGTGCGACGCCGTGGGACGAGATCTGGCAGGCGATCGACGTCGCCGTGCAGCAGGGCAAGGTCCTGTACGTCGGCTCGTCGAACTTCGCCGGGTGGCACATCGCCCAGGCGCAGGAGGCAGCGAAGCGCCGGAACACCTTCGGCCTGGTCAGCGAGCAGTCGATCTACAACCTCGTGGTCCGCGACGTCGAGCGCGAGGTCCTGCCCGCCGCCCGCGCGTACGGCCTCGGCGTGATCCCCTGGTCGCCGCTGCAGGGCGGCCTGCTCGGCGGCGTCATCGAGAAGACCGAGAACGGCTCCCGTCGGCTCTCCGGCCGCAGCGCCGAGTACGTCGACGCGCACCGCGACCAGCTGCAGTCGTACGAGTCGTTCGCGAAGGAGCTCGGCCACACGCCCGGCGAGTTGGCACTCGCCTGGCTGCTGCACCAGCCCGGCGTCACGGCGCCGATCACCGGCCCCCGCACGATGGAGCAGTGGGAGTCCGCGGTGCGCGCCGTCGACATCCGCCTCGACCAGCGTGCGCTGGACCGTCTCGACGAGATCTTCCCGGGGCACGAGACCTCGCCGGAGGACTACGCCTGGTGACGGAACCAACGGAACCAACGGAACCAACGGAACCAACGGGTCGCTGACGCGACCATCTGCCTGGAGGCGCGGTGCGGGCCGGACCCGCACCGCGCCTCCCGGCCGTGGTCACGTCGAGAACGCGACCAACGCAACGACGACGGGCCCCGCGCTGCTGTGTGCGCGGGGCCCGTCGTCGTGCGGGTGGTGCCTGGTGACTAGCGGACGCTGACCGGGCTGTCGTCGGTCTGCTCGTAGAGGACGTAGCCCTCTTCGCCGTGGACGGCGGTGTCGATGCCGGCGACCTCGTCCTCGGTCTTGACGCGGAAGCCCATCGTCTTCTCGATGGCGAACCCGATGACCAGGGCGAGCACGAACGAGTAGAGGCCGACGGCGAGGGCCGCCACGGCCTGCTTGCCGAGCTGCTCGAACGAGCCGGAGTAGATCAGGCCGGTGTCGTTGGCGAAGAAGCCGAGGAACAGCGTGCCGAAGATGCCGCCGACCAGGTGGACGCCGACCACGTCGAGCGAGTCGTCGAAGCCCAGGCGGTACTTCCAGTCGATCGCGAAGCAGCAGACGATGCCGGCGAGGAAGCCGAGCAGGATGCCCCAGCCCGGGGTCAGCGCGGCACAGGCCGGGGTGATCGCGACGAGGCCGGTGACGGCACCCGATGCGGCACCGACGGAGGTGGCCTTGCCGTCCTTGAGCTTCTCGATGAGCAGCCAGCCGAGGATGGCGGCGGCCGGGGCGGCGAGGGTGTTCACCCAGGCGATCGCGGCGATGCCGTCAGCAGCGCCCTCGGAGCCGGCGTTGAAGCCGAACCAGCCGAACCACAGGATGGCGGCACCGAGGAGGACGAAGGGCGGGTTGTGCGGCTTGTGCGCGCCCTTGGCGAAGCCGACGCGCTTGCCGAGGACGATTGCCAGGGCGAGACCCGCTGCACCGGCGTTGATGTGCACCGCGGTGCCACCGGCGAAGTCGATGACGCCCCACGTGGCGGCCCAGCCCGAGGTCAGGTTGAAGACCCACGAGGCGACCGGGAAGTAGACGACCGTGACCCAGACGCCGGCGAAGACCATCCACGCGCCGAACTTGGCGCGGTCGGCGATGGCACCGGAGATGAGCGCGACGGTGATGATCGCGAACGTCGCCTGGAACCCGACGAAGGCCATCGACGGGTACGCCGCCTGGATGTTCGAGGACTGCGCCTCCTCGAAGGCCTGACCGAGGCCGATCTGGTTCCAGTCGATGCTGAAGAACCCGACCACGCCGGAGACCGCCGTGCCGTCGCCGTGGTTGGCGAAGGCGATCGCGTAGCCGTAGACCACCCAGAGCACGCTCACGAGCGCGATCGCACCGAACGACATCATCATCATGGAGATGACGGACTTGGCCTTCACCAAGCCGCCGTAGAAGAAGGCCAGGCCGGGTGTCATGAACAACACCAGCGCAGCCATCACCAACACGAACGTCGTGTTGCCCTGATCAAGCATCTGCTCACCTCTCGATTGCACGAGCGGCTCTTGGACCGCCTCGGGTGTCACAGAGTCTGGCGAGGCGAGGTTTCACGAGGGAGCACGAACTGTTTCGCGGATGTAACGCGACCGCGCCGTTTGTAAACGTCGTGTTTCCAGCGGCCCGATGTCCCCTGCGCGAGGGGCAGGAGACCGCCGTGGACAGATCGGTCTGACGGCGAGCGACGCTCAGGCGCGGGTGAGCGCCACCACGCGGGACGCCGCGCGCAGGTACTTCTTGCGGTACCCGCCCTCGAGCATCACGTCGGGGTACACCTGGTCGAGCGGCGTGCCTGACGCGACGATGCGCACCTGCGCGTCGTACAGCCGGTCCACCAGGGCGACCCAGCGCAGCGCGTCGGTCTGGTCGGTGAACGCCCGGACGTCGGTGAGCCCGACGGCGTCGAGGTCCTCGACCAGCGCGACGTACTTCGAGGGGTGCACGGAACCCAGGTGCGCGACCACCGCGCCGAAGTCGTCGAGCGTCACGGTGCCGGACGGCAGCGCGGCGGGCACGTCGGACACCACCTGCGCCGACTCGTCCACGGCACGTCGGCGGTAGTCGAGGCCGTCGATGCGCATGGTGTCGAAGCGGTCCGACATCGCCTGGATCTCGCGCAGGAAGTCCTGCGCGGCGAAGCGCCCCTCGCCCAGGGCTCCCGGGGGCGTGTTCGACGTCGCGGCGAAGCGGGTGCCGGTCTCGGTCAGTTCCTTGATGAGCCGGGTCATCACCATCGTGTCGCCCGGGTCGTCGAGCTCGAACTCGTCGATGCACACCAGTGCGGTGCCGCGGAGCAGGTCGACGGTCCCCTGGAACCCCAGGGCGCCCACGAGCGCGGTGTACTCGATGAAGGTGCCGAATGTCTTCCGGCCGGTGGCCGCGTGGTAGGCGGCTGCGAGCAGGTGGGTCTTGCCGACACCGAACCCGCCGTCCAGGTACACACCGGACTTCGCCGCGGGTTCCGCCGCCTGCTTCCGGCGCCCGAACAGCCCGCGCCGCGGGGCCTCCGTCGGACCGGCGGCCACGAACGCGGCGACGGCATCGCGGACCGAGGCCTGCGAGTCGTAGTCCGGGTCCGGCCGGTACGAGTCGAACGACGCGTCCGTGAACTGCGGCGGGGGCACGAGCGCCGCAGCCATCTGCTGCGGCGTCACCTGGGGATCACGGTCGACGAGGTGAGCGGGCAATCGGGGAACCCTTCCGGGAAGCATGTCGTGGGGTGTCACGTTGCGTCAGGGGCACGGTACGTCCGCGTACCGTTGCCCACAGGCACCGACGCCCGATCCTAGTCCGGCGCCGGCAGCACGCACCCGGGCACCATGCTCGCCCCGCACCACGCTCCCCCGCACCCCTGGAGGTACCCCCGATGACCGCACCGGTCGACCCGTCCGAGAAGTTCGCCGCCTACGCGCACCCGGAGCGCCTCGTCTCCACCGAGTGGCTGCAGGAGCAACTCGACGCCGGGGCCGGCGCGCCCGACCTGGTGGTCGTCGAGTCCGACGAGGACGTCCTGCTCTACGAGACGGGCCACATCCCGGGCGCCGTGAAGATCGACTGGCACACCGACCTCAACGACCCGGTGCAGCGCGACTACATCGACGGCGCCGCGTTCGCCGAGCTCCTCGGCGGCAAGGGCATCGGCCGCGACACCACGGTCGTGATCTACGGCGACAAGAACAACTGGTGGGCGGCGTACGCCCTCTGGGTGCTCACCCTGTTCGGCCACGAGGACGTCCGCCTGCTCGACGGCGGTCGCGGCAAGTGGATCGCCGAGGACCGCGCCCTGACCACCGACGAGACCCCGGTCACGCCCGTCGAGTACCCCGTCGTCGAGCGCCACGACGAGCCCGTCCGCGCCTTCAAGGACGACGTCCTCGCGCACCTCGGCAAGCCGCTCATCGACGTCCGCAGCGCCCCGGAGTACAGCGGGGAGCGCACGACCGCGCCCGACTACCCGGAAGAGGGCGCGCTGCGCGGCGGCCACGTCCCCACCGCCGTGAACATCCCCTGGGCGACGGCCGCCGCCCCCGACGGCACCTTCAAGTCGCGCGCCGAGCTCGACGCCGTCTACCGTGACGGCGCCGGCATCGGTGACGCCGACGAGGTCATCGCCTACTGCCGCATCGGTGAGCGCTCGAGCCACACCTGGTTCGTCCTGCAGCACCTGCTCGGCTACGACAACGTCCGCAACTACGACGGCTCGTGGACCGAGTGGGGCAGCGCCGTCCGCGTCCCCATCGTGCAGGGATCCGAGCCGGGTACTGTTCCGAACCGATGAACGCCAGCACCGACGCACCACTCCCCGCCACCCTCGCCGAGATCCGCGACGACTTCCTCGCCCTGGGACAGAAGGACCGCCTGCAGCTCCTGCTCGAGTTCTCGAACGAGCTGCCTGCGCTACCCGAACGCCTGCAGGGGCACGAGGACGAGCTCGAACGCGTCGAGGAGTGCCAGTCCCCCGTCTTCATCACCGTGACGGTGGGCGAGGACGGCGACGCCCCGGACGTGGTCCGGATGCACGCCACCGCCCCGCGCGAGGCGCCGACCACCCGCGGCTTCGCCTCGATCCTGGCACAGGGACTGTCCGGCCTGACCGTCGAGCAGGTGCTCGCCGTCCCGACGGACTACCCGTTGACCATCGGCCTGTCCGAGGCGGTCAGCCCCCTGCGGATCCGCGGCATGGTGGGCATGCTCGGCCGCGTGCAGCGTCAGGTACAGGCGGCGGTCGCGTAGACGCGACCCACTGACGGACGGGAGGCGCGGTGCCAGCTGGCACCGCGCCTCCCGTCCGTTCCTCCGGTTGCGTCTACCGCGCGCTGGCCGCCCCGCGCCGCTGGACCACCTCGGTCAGCCACGCGAGGATCCGGGCGTCGAACCAGTCGGCGTCGTGGTTCCAGAGCTTGGTGTGCCGGGCCGTGGTCTGGATCTCGAGCCGCACCAGGTCGGGCCGTGCGCGGGCCAGGTCGTGTGAGGCCGAGGACGGAACGAACCCGTCGTCGTCGCTGTGCAGCAGCAGGATCGGCACCGTGAGCTCGTCGGATCGCGTGACCATGTCGAGCTCGCGCAGGTCCACAGGAGCCTGGAGCCCGGCGAGCCGGTACAGCACCGGCGTGCGGAGCAGCCGCTGCGCGACCTTGCGGACCGGACGTGGCAGGCGCAGGAGCTGGCTCTGCGACTTCAGCACGGCGTGCCAGTCGACCACCGGGGACTCGAGGACCACCCCGTCGACCAGGCCGGCGAAGCGCGAGCGGAGCAGGGTCTGCAGCACGACGGCGCCGCCCATCGACCAGCCCATGAGCACGACGCTCTGGGCGTCCTGCGCGGTGAGCCAGCGGAGGACGGAGTCGACGTCCTCCCACTCGGTGCTGCCGAGGCCGTAGCGGCCGTCGACGCTCGGCGGGGCGACGCCGTCGTTCCGCCACGAGGCGAGCACGACCGAGTACCCGGCGGCGCGGAAGACGGGGACGGCGCGGATCGTCTCGGCACGGGTCACACCGCGGCCGTGCACCAGGACGGCCCACGGCGCTGCCGGGTCGTCGGCGCGGACGACCCAGGCGGGGGCGGGGCCGTTCGGGGTGGGGATGTCGACGTCCTCGACGGGCACGTCGAGTTCGCCCGGGGTCAGGTAGAACCAGCCGCCCCAGCGTCCGCGACGGGCGGCGGTCGGATCGCCGGCGTCGATCGCGATGATGCGGCGCGTGACGGTGGTGTCGGTCGTGCCGAGGACCTCGCCGACGCGCATGTGGCCGGTGCCGCCGCCGAACCAGAGCGAGTAGCGGCCCTGCAGCTCGGTGTCGGCCGTGCGCTCGATCGTGACGGTCTTCCGGACGGGGTCGACGGCGTGGATCGGGACGCGTTCGTTGCGCTTGCGGTCGGGGGTGACGACGGCGCGGGCGACGGCGGCGACGAAGCCACCGATGACGGCCGTCCCCACCGCGGCAGCTGCCAGACCGGCGCCGAGTGCGATGAACCCGGCGGATCGAGCGGTCTCCTGGACGACGTCCTCGGCGGGTCGCGCGGATCGGGACATGGCCCGGAGCCTAGTCTGCATGTGTGTCCGAAACCCGAGAGCCCGACGCCTTCGCGCGGCTCCGCGCGTTCGTGTCCGGCGGCAGCGGCCGTGCCGAGACCACCGTCACCGAGATCCCCTCGCCGACCCGGATCGCACCGTTCTCGATCGCCCTGGCGGCGGACGTGTCCGGCACCGCGCACGGGGTGGAGTCGGACCTGGGGACCGGTCGGTTCATCGCCCTGTACGACCCGGAAGAACCCGAGGGCTGGGGCGGCGCGTTCCGTGTCGTCTCGTTCGCGCAGGCGCCGCTCGAGCCGGAGATCGGCGTCGACGAGTTCGTCGCCGACGTCACCTGGAGCTGGCTCGTCGACGCGCTCGAGTCGCACGGTGCGACGTACGACCACGCCTCGGGCACAGCCACCAAGATCATCTCGCGCGGGTACGGCGACCTCGCCGCACAGGGCGACGGCGCCCAGCTGGAACTCCGCGCGTCGTGGACACCACGCGGCGACGACCTCACCGCACACGTCCGGGCCTGGCAGGACATCGTCGCCATGCTCGCCGGTCTGCCGCCCGCATCGGACGGCGTGACCCTGCTGGCCCCGAGGAGGCTCGCCAAGTGACCGACCCCGCTCCCCAGGACGCCGCTGGATCGACCGGCCCGGCTGCGCCCGCAGCCACGGCTGCCGGTTCGACTGCTCCGGCTGCCGCTGCCGGCCCGACTGCTGCCGCCGCCGGCCCCGCCTTCGAGGCGTCGCACGACGCCGTCAAGGTCATCGACACCCGCGAGGACTACCTCGAGGCGGTCGCCGCCATCGCCGCCGGCCACGGCCCCGTCGCGGTCGACGCCGAGCGCGCCAGCGGCTACCGCTACTCGCAGCGCGCCTACCTGATCCAGGTCTTCCGCCGCGGTGCCGGTGCGTTCCTGTTCGACCCGATCCCGATCGGCGACTTCTCGGAGCTGCAGGCCGCCATCGTCGACGAGGAGTGGCTGTTCCACGCCGCCTCGCAGGACCTGCCGTGCCTGCAGGAGGTCGGCCTCGTCCCGACGCGCATCTTCGACACCGAGCTCGGTGCCCGGATCGCCGGGTTCCCCCGCGTCGGCCTCGGCGCCGTCGTCGAGCAGCTGCTCGGCATCACCCTGGCCAAGGCGCACTCGGCCGCCGACTGGTCGACCCGTCCCCTGCCGCAGTCGTGGCTCGTCTACGCGTCGCTCGACGTCGAGCTGCTGCCCGACCTCCGCGATGCCCTCGCCGAGAAGCTCGACGAGGCCGGCAAGACCCGGATCGCCCAGGAGGAGTTCGACGCGGTCCTGCACCGTGCGCCGAAGCCCGCCCGTGCCGAGCCCTGGCGTCGCCTGTCCGGCATGCACGCGCTCCGTGGTGCGCGAGCACTGGCGATCGCCCGGTCGCTCTGGCTCGCCCGCGACGAGTACGCCCGACAGGCGGACATCGCCCCCGGGCGCACGATCCCCGACTCGGCGATCGTCGCCGCCGCGGCCGCTGCACCCGAGTCCCGCGCCGAACTCGGTGCGCTGAAGACGTTCACGGGCCGCGCCAGCCGTTCCGAGCTCGACCGCTGGTGGGCCGCCGTCGAGGAAGGCCGCACCACCGAGGACCTCCCCCGTCTGCGCGGTGCCGGCGAGGCCACCCTGCCCCCGCCCCGAGCCTGGGCGGACCGCAACCCGGCCGCCGACCGCCGGTACAAGGCCGCGCGCGCGGCGGTGACGAAGCGTGCCGAGGAACTCGACATCCCGCTCGAGAACCTGCTCACGCCGGAGACGCTCCGGCTCGTGTCGTGGGCCCCGCCGTCGCCGCCGTCGACCGAACTGGTCGGCGCCGCCCTCGCCGAGCACGACGCCCGCCCGTGGCAGGTCGAGGAACTCGCGTCGATCATCGCCTCGGCCTTTGTGGCTGCTGCACAGCGGCCCGCGGCGACGGACGACGACGAGTCGTAGGAACTGCCCAACCGGCATGCGGCCGCCCAGGCTGGGGGCATAGCGTCGGGAGGGTCGCCGGGCGAGGCCCGGCCAGGCCGGAGCGACCTGCGTTCCGGCCCGATCGATGAGGATCTGGGAGGCCCGGATTGCCAAAGGCATCAGACGTCGTGTTCGTGGACGGCGTTCGCACACCGTTCGGACGAGCCGGCGAGAAGGGGGTGTTCTGGAAGACCCGGTCCGACGACCTCGCGGTGCACGCGATGCGCGGACTGCTCGACCGGAACACCTTCGACACCGCAGCGGTGGACGACGTCGCCGTCGCGGCCACCACGCAGCAGGGTGACCAGGGGCTGACGCTCGGCCGCACCGTGGGCATGCTCGCTGGTCTGCCGAAGTCGGTTCCCGGCTACGCGATCGATCGCATGTGTGCCGGTGCCATGACGAGCGTCACGACGCTCGCGGGTGCCATCGCCTTCGGCGCCGCCGACATCGCGATCGCCGGTGGTGTCGAGCACATGGGCCGGCACCCGATGGGCTTCAACGCCGACCCGAACCCACGCTTCGTCGCGGAGCGCATGGTCTCGAGCGACGCCCTCGTCATGGGCGCCACCGCGGAGCGCCTGCACGACCGCTTCCCCGCGATCACGAAGGACCGCACGGACGCCTACGCCGTCCAGTCCCAGCAGCGCTACGCCGCCGCATGGGCGAACGGGAAGCTCCAGCCGGACGTCATCCCGGTCGAGGTCAACAAGGGCGACGGCTGGGACGTCGTCAGCACCGACGAGCCGCCGCGGCCGGGGACCACCCTGGAGGCGCTGGCCGCGTTGAAGACGCCGTTCCGGCCCCACGGACGGGTCACCGCCGGCAACGCCGCCGGTCTGAACGACGGTGCGACCATGAGCCTGCTCGCGTCCGAGGACGGTGCGAAGCAGCACGGACTGTCGACGAAGATGCGCATGGTCTCGTTCGCCTTCGCCGGCGTCGAGCCCGAGGTCATGGGCGTCGGCCCGGTCCCCGCGACCGACAAGGCCCTGTCGAAGGCCGGCCTGTCGATCGACGACATCGGCCTGTTCGAGATCAACGAGGCGTTCGCCGTCCAGGTGCTCGCGTTCCTCGACAACTACGGCATCGCCCAGGACTCCCCGAACGTGAACGCCTGGGGCGGCGCGATCGCCGTCGGCCACCCGCTCGCGTCGAGTGGTGTCCGGCTGATGAACCAGCTCGCCGCACAGTTCGCCGAGCGACCGGACGTCAAGTACGGCATCACCACGATGTGCATCGGGCTCGGCCAGGGCGGCACCGTCATCTGGGAGAACCCGAACCACAGCAAGTCGGCCGAGCGTTCGGCTCGGAAGGGGGCGTGACCATGACCATCGTCGACAACGACCGACTGGCCGAACTCAGCGAGGACGAGGTCGTCACGCACTCGTTCGTCAAGTACGTCACGATGCCCTCGGGTGGCACGCTGGCGCTCATCACGCTCGACAACGGCAAGGACTACAAGCGGCCGAACACCCTCGGGCCCCGCACGCTCCGTGAGCTGTCCGGCGTGCTCGACACCCTGAAGACCGAGGCCGCCGCGGGCACGATCCAGGGCGTCGCGATCACCGGCAAGGAGTACTGCTTCGCCGCCGGCGCCGACCTGTCGCAGGCAGCGGCGGTCCCGTCGCGCGAGGCCGCCCACGACCTGGCCGCCCTCGGGCACGCCACGCTCCGCAAGTTCGCCGACCTCGGGGTGCCGTCGTTCGCGTTCGTGAACACCCTGGCGCTCGGCGGTGGGCTCGAGATCGCCCTGCACTGCACCTACCGGGCGTTCTCGTCCGCGGCGCAGGGCATCGGCCTGCCCGAGGTGTTCCTCGGCATCATCCCCGGCTGGGGCGGCGCGACGCTGCTCCCCCGCTTGATCGGCCCGGAGCGCGCGCTCCGCGTCATCGTCGAGAACCCGCTCAAGAACAACCGCCTGATGGACGGTCCGGCCGCGGTCGAGATCGGCATCGGCGACGTGCTCGTCCCGTCCGTCACGTTCCTGCCCTCGGCCGTGGCCTGGGCGGACGGCGTCATCACCGGAACGACCAAGGTGGTGCGGAAGAACGAACCGGGCATGCTCGAGAAGGCCGCCTGGGGCACCGTCGTCAAGGTCGCCCGCGGACAGGTCGCGTCGAAGATCGGCACCGTGCCGAAGTCGCCGTTCCGGGCGCTCGACCTCGTCGCCGCCGCCAAGTCGGGCTCGCTCGACGAACGCTTCGCAGACGAGGACGAGGCCCTCGCCGACCTCATCTCGGGCGACCAGTTCGCCGCGTCGATGTACGCCTTCGACCTCGTGCAGAAGCGTGCAAAGAAGCCCGTCGGCGCTCCCGAGGGCGTCGAACCGAAGAAGATCACGAAGGTCGGCGTCCTCGGCGCCGGGCTGATGGCGTCGCAGTTCGCGCTGCTGTTCGCCCGACGTCTCGGCGTCCCCGTCGTCATCACCGACGTCGACCAGTCCCGTGTGGACGCCGGCGTCGAGCGGATCCGCGGCGAGGTCGCGAAGCTGCTCGACAAGGGCCGGATCTCCCCCGACGACGCGAACCGCATCACCGCACTCGTCAGCGGCTCGGTGTCCTACGACGCCTTCGCCGACGCCGACTGGGTGATCGAGGCCGTCTTCGAGGAGATGACCGTCAAGCAGGAGGTCCTCCGGAAGATCGAGCAGGTCATCGCACCGGACGCCATCCTCGCCACGAACACGTCGTCGCTCTCCGTCGACGAGATGGCGTCGGTCCTCACCAACCCGGAGCGACTCGTCGGCTTCCACTTCTTCAACCCGGTCGCGGTCATGCCGCTGCTCGAGGTGGTGCGCGCGGCGAAGACCTCGGACGAGGCCCTCGTCACCGCCCTCGCCGTCGCGAAGACCCTGAAGAAGACCGCGATCATCACCGCGGACCAGCCGGGCTTCGTCGTCAACCGGGTGCTCGCGCGGGTGCTCGGCGAGGCGATGCGCGGCGTGGAAGAGGGCACCTCGTTCGACACCGTCGCCCAGGGTGCCGCGCCCCTCGGTTTGCCGATGTCGCCGTTCGAGCTGCTCGAGCTCGTCGGGCTGCCGGTCGGCGCGCACGTGCTCGACTCGCACCACGCGGCCTGGCCGGAGCGCTTCTACCCCGGTGACGGGCTGAAGAAGATCGCCGAGCACGGGACGATCCTGACCCGCGACAAGAAGGGCAACGCGACCGGGTACGACCCCGCCGCCGTGAAGCTCGTCGCGCCCTCCAAGAAGGACGCGAAGCCGGTCGACGCCGCCGAGATGCAGCGCCGGTTCGAGGACGCCCTGGCCGACGAGCTGCACCGCATGCTCGAGGACCGGGTCGTGGAGCACGTCGAGGAGATCGACCTCGGGCTCATCCTCGGTGCCGGCTACCCGTTCCAGGCCGGTGGGATCAGCCCGTACCTCGACCGCTCCGGTGCGTCCGAGCGGGTCTTCGGCGGCACGTTCCACGAGCCCCGGATCGTCGGCCCCGCTTCCCGCTAGAGCCGACTCGGTCTCGAAGGCGGCACCGCCGCACAACCAAAGTCACCCCGAACCGCGGATCGCCGTGGTTCGGGGTGACTTTGATTGTGCGGCGCCGAGGCGTGCCACCGACTCCGACAGCAGCCCGGGCGTCTGCTAACGTGCGCCGCCGTCAGCCACCGACGCAGTCGTTGCTGCCACTGAAGCACGGCGGCACCGACGGCCGGGGTGCCGGCGGCTCGGGCGGCTCGTTGTCGTACGACGTGAAGTAGTCGGCGCTGTGCGTCACGACGAGCACGTAGTCCGCCCCGCTCGCCCGCACGGCGTCGTCTCGTCGGTCGACACCGAGTCCCGGCGCGGACTGCACGACGGACGATCCGTCCGGTTGCCACAGTCCGAGTGACTGGTCCCAACCACGGACCCGGACGACGGCGAACCGGTCCTGGCCGACATCGCTGCCGAGTGCGATCGACTGCCGCCCACCGACATCGATCAAGGACGGTGTCGATCTGTCCGGCCGGATCGCCTGCGCCACGAGGTCCTCGTCGGTCAGGCCGCCTGCACGAAGCGCTGGGCCGACGATGCGCACCGCGTCGACCGGTGTGGTCGCACCGTCGATCGTGTCGACCACTCCGGCGTCGATCCGGCACGTGGTTCCTGCAGCGGCCTGGAAGAAGCCGGAGTTGCTCGCGTGCCCGCAGGAGTCGGTCCAGGTGGCATCGACCCGGTGGACCGCTTCCCCGCCATCCCAGTCGATCACGCGGTGCATCGTCTGTCTGGCACCGACCCGGGCATCAGCACCGAGCTCCGGCGCGACCGAACCGTCGTTCATCGCCGAACACCCCGAAGTCAGCGCCAACACGGCGAGGCAGAGCCCCACCGTCACCGTCCTGAGCCCCCGTCGCATGTGGCGATCCTGCCAGACGTCCCCGTGGCACATGCACCTCGCGGCATGGCAGCACGGCGGCAAGGCGGCCTCCCACCGAACCAGGTGCCGGACACAGCACCGCGGAGGAACGTGGTGCCGTGTCCGGAACCTGGTTCCGAGCGGTCAGCCGTCAGCCGTCAGGCGTCAGCGGTCGGACGCCGCCGACTCGCGGGACCGCGCGGGCTTCGCCTGCGGCAACTTCGTCCCGACGACCTGGTCGATGACGTCGCGGGCGATGGCCTGCGCCGTCAGCCCCGCGTCGGCGAGGATCTGCGACCGGGTCGCGTGGTCGATGAACGCGTCGGGCAGCCCGAGCTCGTTCACCCCGGTGTCGACCCCGGCAGCGCGCAGGTCCTGCCGCAGCCGGGTCCCGACGCCCCCGACCCGCACGCCGTCCTCGATGGTGATCACGAGCCGGTGCGTCCGCGAGAGCTCGATCAGCGACGTCGGGATCGGCACCACCCAACGCGGGTCCACAACGGTGACGCCGATGCCCTGCGCCTCGAGCAGCGCCGCGGCCTCGAGCGCCACCGGCACCATCGACCCGACGGCGACGAAGAGCACGTCCTCGACGTCGTCCGCGGCTGCGTGCAGGACGTCCACGCCATCCGAGAGACGACGGACCGCGGGGATGTCCGGCCCGACCTGCCCCTTCGACCACCGAAGCACGGTGGGGGCGTCGTCGACGGCGATCGCCTCGCGGAACTCCTCGCGCAGGGTCGCAGCATCGCGGGGCGCGGCGATCCGGATCCCCGGCACCACCTGCAGCAGCGCGAGGTCCCACATGCCGTGGTGCGAGGGGCCGTCCGGGCCGGTGATGCCGGCACGGTCGAGCACGAACGTCACGCCAGCCTTGTGCAGGGCGACGTCCATCAGCACCTGGTCGAACGCGCGGTTCAGGAACGTCGCGTAGAGCGCCACCACCGGGTGGAGACCGCCGTAGGCGAGGCCCGCGGCGGTCGTCACGGCGTGCTGCTCGGCGATGCCGACGTCGTAGACCCGGTCGGGGTGCTGCTCCTGGAACAGGTGGAGCCCCGTCGGCCGGAGCATCGCCGCCGTGATGGCGACGATCCGAGGATCCGAGGCGCCGGCTTCGGCCAGGGAAGACGCGAACACCGACGTCCACGACGGACCCGACGCGGCGTCGAGCGACTCCCCCGTCTCCGGGTCGATGTGCCCGACCGCGTGGAACTGGTCGGCCTGGTCGCGCAGTGCGGGCTCGAAGCCGTGGCCCTTCTCGGTGATCGCGTGCACGATCACGGGAGCGCCGTACTCCTTGGCCTGCCGGAGCGCTGCCTCCATCGCCTGCTGGTCGTGCCCGTTCACCGGGCCGATGTACTTGATGTCGAGGTTCGAGTACAGCGCCTCGTTGTTCGTCAGCCGCGACAGGAAGCCGTGCAGGCCCCCGCGCATGCCTCGGTAGACCGCACGTCCCGGAGCGCCGAACCGGGCCGCCACGGCCTGCGTGCCCTCGTACAGGGCCCGGTACTCGCGGCGGGTGCGCACGGAGCTCAGAAACCGCGCCATGCCACCGATCGTCGGGGCGTACGAGCGGCCGTTGTCGTTGACGACGATGACCAGTCGACGGTCGTTGTCGTCGGAGATGTTGTTGAGCGCCTCCCACGTCATGCCGCCGGTGAGCGCGCCGTCCCCCACCACCGCGACGACGGTGCGGTCGGTCTGCCCGGTCTGCCCGAACGCGCGGGAGATGCCGTCGGCCCACGACAGCGACGATGACGCGTGCGAGGACTCGACGATGTCGTGTTCGGACTCACTCCGCTGCGGGTAGCCGGCGATGCCGCCGCGTTCGCGCAGCTTCGAGAAGTCCTGGCGCCCGGTGACGAGCTTGTGCACGTACGACTGGTGCCCGGTGTCGAAGACGAACGGGTCGTTCGGCGAGTCGAACACGCGGTGCATCGCGAGCGTCAGCTCCACGACGCCCAGGTTCGGCCCGAGGTGCCCACCGGTCTTCGCGACCTCGGCGACCAGGAAGCGCCGGATCTCGGCGGCGAGGTCGGTCATCTGCGCGTCGGAGAGACGCTTCAGGTCGCGCGGCGACGTGATGCTGGCGAGCAGGCTCACGGGCGCTCCTTTCGTGGGGCTGTCGGCCCACTCTATTCCGGGGACCCGACAACGGACGGGAGGCGCGGTGCCAGCTGGCACCGCGCCTCCAGGCCGGTCGTCGGTCGCGTCAGCGACCCGTGCGCACGACGCTCAGACGAGCGAGCGGAGCACGTACTGCAGGATGCCGCCGTTGCGGTAGTAGTCGGCCTCGCCGGGGGTGTCGATGCGGACGACCGCGTCGAACTCGATCGGCTGCTTGCCGGCCGGCGAGTGCTCGCTCGGCGTCGCGGTGACGTGCACCGTCTTCGGGGTGCGGCCCTCGTTCAGCTCGGTCAGCCCGGAGATCGAGACGATCTCGGTGCCGTCGAGCCCGAGGGACTCGACCGTCTCGCCCGCCGGGAACTGCAGCGGGACGACGCCCATGCCGATGAGGTTCGAGCGGTGGATCCGCTCGAAGCTCTCGGTGATGACCGCGCGGACACCGAGCAGGTTCGTGCCCTTGGCAGCCCAGTCACGGGACGAGCCGGAGCCGTACTCCTTGCCACCGAAGATGACGAGCGGGATGCCCTGCTCCTGGTAGTGCTGCGAGGCGTCGTAGATGAACGACTGCGCACCGTCCGGCGTCGTGAAGTCACGGGTGTACCCGCCCTCCACGCCGTCGAGCAGCTGGTTGCGCAGACGGATGTTCGCGAACGTGCCACGGATCATGACCTCGTGGTTGCCGCGACGCGAGCCGTAGGAGTTGAAGTCCTTGCGGTCGACGCCGTGCTCGGCGAGGTACTGGCCGGCGGGGCTGTCGGCCTTGATCGAACCGGCCGGCGAGATGTGGTCGGTCGTGACCGAGTCGCCGAGCTTCGCGAGCACCCGGGCGCCGGAGATGTCCGAGACCGCGTCGGGCTGCATCGTCATGCCCTCGAAGTACGGGGGCTTCCGGACGTAGGTCGACTCCTGGTCCCACTCGAAGGTGTCGCCGGTCGGGGTCGGCAGGTTCTTCCAGCGGTCGTCGCCCTCGAACACGGAGCCGTACTCGTGGGTGAACATCTCGGTGTCGATCGACTCGTCGATGACCTGCTGCACCTCGGCCGCGTCGGGCCAGATGTCGGTCAGGTAGACGTCGTTGCCGTCCTGGTCGGTGCCGAGGGCGTCCTTGTCGAAGTCGAAGTGCATCGACCCGGCGAGGGCGTAGGCGATGACCAGCGGCGGGGACGCCAGGTAGTTCATCTTGACGTCGGGGTTGATCCGGCCCTCGAAGTTGCGGTTGCCCGAGAGCACCGCGGTGACGGCGAGGTCGTTGTCCTGCACGGCCTGCGAGATCTCCTCGGGCAGCGGGCCCGAGTTGCCGATGCAGGTGGTGCAGCCGTAGCCGACCGTGTAGAAGCCGAGCTGCTCGAGGTAGGTGGTGAGACCGGCCTTCTCGTAGTAGTCGGTGACGACCTTCGACCCGGGTGCGAGGGTGGTCTTCACCCAGGGCTTCGCGGTGAGGCCCTTCTTCGCGGCGTTCCGGGCGAGGATGCCGGCGGCCATCATGACCGACGGGTTCGACGTGTTCGTGCACGACGTGATGGCGGCGATCGCGACGGCACCGTGGTCGATCGTGAACGGGTCGGCCCCGTCCATCGCGACCTTCGTCGGCGCCGAGGCGGTCGACGGTGCGCTCGACACGTGCACGTGCTCGTGCAGCGCAGTGTCCTCGTTGGTCGAACCGGCGGCGATCGGGTCGGAGGCCGGGAACGTCTCCTCGACCGCGTCGTCGAGGTCGGTCTGCTCGGACGGCGTCGTGTAGTTGTTCAGGTCGAGCTCGAACTGGGTCTTCGCGTTCGTGAGCTCGATGCGGTCCTGCGGACGCTTCGGGCCGGAGATGGAGGGCACGACCGTGGAGAGGTCGAGCTCCATGTACTCGGAGTAGTTCGGCTCGACCGAGGCGTCGTGCCACAGCCCCTGGGCCTTGGAGTAGGCCTCGACCAGGGCGATCTGCGCCTCGTCGCGACCGGTCAGCCGCAGGTAGTCCAGCGTGACGTCGTCGACCGGGAAGATCGCCGCCGTCGAACCGAACTCGGGCGACATGTTGCCGATGGTGGCGCGGTTGGCGAGCGGGACGGCGCCGACGCCCTCGCCGTAGAACTCGACGAACTTGCCGACGACGCCGTGCTTGCGGAGCTCCTGCGTGATGGTGAGCACCACGTCGGTCGCGGTCACGCCGGCCGGGATCTCACCGGAGAGCTTGAAGCCGACGACCTTCGGGATGAGCATCGACACGGGCTGGCCGAGCATCGCGGCCTCGGCCTCGATGCCGCCGACGCCCCAGCCGAGCACGCCGAGGCCGTTCACCATCGTGGTGTGCGAGTCGGTACCGACCAGGGTGTCCGGGTACGCGTACGTCTCGCCGTCGAAGTCACGCGTGTAGGTGACCTTCGCCAGGTACTCGATGTTGACCTGGTGGACGATGCCGGTGCCCGGCGGGACGACCTTGAAGTCCTCGAACGCGGTCTGGCCCCAGCGGAGGAACTGGTAGCGCTCACCGTTCCGCTCGTACTCCAGGTCCGTGTTGCGCTGCAGGGCGTCCGTGCTGCCGAACAGGTCGGCGATGACGGAGTGGTCGATGACCATCTCGGCCGGGGACAGCGGGTTGATCTTGTTCGGGTCGCCGCCGATGTCCGCCATGGCCTCGCGCATGGTGGCGAGGTCGACGATGCACGGCACACCCGTGAAGTCCTGCATGACGACGCGTGCCGGCGAGAACTGGATCTCGGTGTCGGGTTCCGCGTCGGGCCGCCAGGAGCCGAGCGTGCGGATCTGCCCCTCGGTGACGTTCTTGCCGTCCTCGGTGCGCAGGAGGTTCTCGAGCAGCACCTTCAGGCTGTAGGGCAACTTCTCGTGCCCGGGAACCGAGTCGATCCGGTGGATCGCGTAGTCGACACCCCCAACCGACAGTGTGTCCTTCGAGCCGAAGCTATTGACTGCAGCCACCGTGCCGCCTCCCTACTGATCGGTTTGCCCTCATCCTCGCGGGCCGTGGACCGTCCCACCAGCAAGGCAAACCTAATCCCGAGGACGCGTGCGCGCCCTGCGAGAACTATCTTGATGTCGAGAGAACTCTACACCGGGGCGACGTCGTCGCGTCGGACGAACACGGTGCGGACCAGCAGCCAGGTCACCCAGAGCACCGCCGCGTACAGCGGCACGCCGAGGATGAGCTTCAGCCCGGCGAGCAGTTCGACCTGCGCCGTCAGGTACAGCGGGACCTCCACCGCGAGCCGGACCGCGAACAGCCCGACCCAGATCCAGGTGGCGACCGTCAGCACGCGGCGCTTGACCGGGTCGGCGCGCCAGTCGACGTGCGAGCCGTCCTCGTTCGCGGGCAGCAGGAAGCCGACGACGAGTCCGATGAGCGGCCAGCGGATCGCCAGCGTGATCAGCAGTCCGACGAGCCAGACCGCGTTGATGATGATTCCGGGGATGAAGTTGCTCTCCGCGCGGCCGGTGATGAGCGCCAGGCCGGCCGAGACCGCGACGCCGAGGATGCCCGCGAACGACATCGTCACCGACTGCCGCTGCAGCAGCCGGAGCACCACGAACACCAGGCCGACCGCCACCGGGATCACGACGCTCGGCACGAGCTCCTTCGTGATCGCGTAGACGACCAGGAACGCGAACCCGGGCAGCACCGACTCGGCGAGCCCACGCACCCCGCCGACCGCGCCGAGCAGCGCCCGGCCGGACGGTGCCTCACCGGGTGCCACGCGGGCGATCCCGGCGTTCTGCACGGCGTCACGGAACTGCGCGGAGAACGACGGCGCCACCGAGGGCTCAGCCGCCGGCGCCACCGATGACTCAGCAGCCGGTGCAACGGGGTCGGAGCCAGCCGTCTCGGGTCGTGGGGTGTCGTCGTGGTCCGGCACCGTGCCTCCAGGCGGGGTTGGTCGTCAGTCGGTCAGATCGCGGTCTGCGTCGACTTGGGCATGTGCAGCGGGATGAGGTCGCGCGGCGGCATCGGCGTCGTGCCGCGCACGACGACGACGCTGCGGAACAGCTCCTCGATCTCGCTCGCGTCGTCGGGCTGCTCGGCGGCCTTGCCGGCGATCACGCCGCGCAGGAACCAGCGCGGGCCGTCGACGCCGACGAAACGGGCCGGACGGGAGCCCGCGGTGCCGCCGTCGCCGTCCACGGCGACCGGGACGGACGCGCGGAGCTCGGGGCCGAACGGGCCGTCGACCTCGGTCACGACACCGCCCTGGCGCTCGATCTGCTCGGCGATCTGGGCGCGGATCTCGTGCCACAGGCCGGTGGACCGGGGTGCCGCGAACGGCTGGACCTGCAGCGTGGACTCGTCGTAGTCGAGCCCGACCGCGACGACGCGCTGCGAGCCCTCCTCGACCTCGAGGCGCAGGTGCAGGCCCTCGCGCGGGAGCACCTTCACCCCGCCCAGGTCGACGTAGGGGCGGACCAGGTTCGCCTCGGTCTCGTCGTGGGGGCCGTTCTCGGCCCGGTCCTCCGGAGCGGACTTGTCCGTCGGGGCGACCGCGTCGACCTCGTCGAGGTCCGCGTCGGCATCCGTCGCGATGTCGACCTCGGGGGACGTGTCCGCGACCTCGATGTCGTCGGCGACGGCGTCCGCCACCTCGACCTCGTCCCGCTTGCGTCGGCCGAACTTCATGCGCGCGTTCCTTCCTGAGCGTCTGCGGCGGCACCGGTCACGGCGTCGCTCCGGTCACCGTAGCCCGACGAGCCGAACCCGCCCTGTCCGCGGACGCTGTCCGGCAGGTCGTCGACCCGGGTGTAAGTCACCTGCGGCACCGGCATCACGATCAACTGGGCGATGCGGTCGCCGACGTGCACCTCGTACGGTTCCGTCTGGTCGGTGTTGAGCAGAGCGACCTTGATCTCCCCGCGGTAGCCGGAGTCGACGGTGCCGGGGCTGTTCACGATCGTGATGCCGTGCTTCGCAGCCAGGCCGCTCCGCGGGACCACGAACGCGGCGTACCCCTCGGGCAGCGCGACGCGCAGGCCCGTTGCGGCCAGGTGTCGCTCCCCCGGCTGCAGCACGAAGGCCTCGGTGGAGACGAGATCGGCACCCGCGTCGCCGGGGTGGGCGTGGCCGGGAGCGTGCTCCCCGGTCCAGAGGACGTCGACTGGTTCGGTCACGTGACGAGGGTAGTGCAGCCGTGACCGTTCCGTGACCTCGCTCGCTCGTGATCGAATGGACCCGTGACCCTGTACCGCGAACGACTCTGGGCCCCGCCCGCCCTCTACCTGGCGACGGCGCTCGTCATCCCCGCCACCCTGCTCGTCTTCCTCCCCATCAGCGTCCTGGCCGGCGTCCTCGTGGCGATCGGGATGGAGCTCGGGGTCCTCGTCCTCCTGTGGGCACTCGCACCCACCATCGAGGTCACCGACACCGAGTTCCGCGCGGGCAAGGCCCACCTCCCCCGCACGCTCGTCGGCACGACCGAGGCGTTCGAGGGCGCGGCGGCCACCGAGCAGCGCGGGCCGGCACTCGACGCCCGCGCCTGGACCCTCTTCCGCGGCTACGTCCGCGGGGTCGTCAAGGTCGAGGTGCGCGACGACGCGGACCCGACGCCCTACTGGCTGGTCAGCGTCCGGCACCCGGGCAAGGTCGTCGAGGCGCTGCGGTCCTGACGGACCACGGTCCACGGCCTGGAGGCGCGGCTCGGCCCCGCCTCGCAGCACACGACGAAGGCCCCGCATCCCTGGAGGATGCGGGGCCTTCGCTGATCGTTGCGTCGAGAGCGACGCGGCTGTGCTCGCTAGAGCGAAGCGCACTCCGCGCACACCGGTCCGAGCTTCGACTCGTGGTCGAGCTGGGAGCGGTGCTTCACGAGGAAGCACTCGACGCAGGTGAACTCATCGACCTGCGGGGGCAGCACCACGACGTCGAGGTCGACGTCGCTGAGGTCCTGCCCGGCGAGTTCGAAGCTGCCGGGGTTGTCGGAATCATCGTCGACGACCCCCGACATCTTGTCGGGAACGCGCTCCTTGAGGGCCTCGATCGACTCTGAGTCAGAGTTGTCGTCGGTCTTCCGGGGGGCGTCGTAATCGGTGGCCATGCCCATCCATTTCTCGTATCGAGAGGTCGTCGCCGGGTGATCGGCGGCGACAGTTTGCACCACGCCCCGCCAGAGCGCAAACCGAGTGCTGCGGCGGGTCGTGCTGGCTGTGCAACCCATGACCGGAACCGGACATTCCCGACACCCGTTGCCGGAGCGCCGCGCGCCCGGGATCGGCCGTGCGGATGTCCGCGGCACGCCCGTGCGCCTCCCCGGAAACCGCCCGTCGTCCCTGCATACTCACGGGGTACGACAGCAGGACCGTACGCGACGCTGGGAAGGCGGAACCATGCAAGACGTGAGAGTCATCGGAGTCGAGTCCGGCGCACTCCTCCTGGCGACCGACGGCGGCACCGAGTTCCGGTTGCCCGTCACGTCGTCGCTGGCAGGCCAGGTGCGCCAGGCGAACCCCGACGCCGGACCGCAGAAGCGGGTCTCCCCCAAGGACGTCCAGGCGCGCATCCGTGGTGGCGCCGACGCCGCCGACGTGGCCGCCGCGCTCGACGTCGACGTCGAGTACGTCCGCCGCTTCGAGGGCCCGGTCCTCGCCGAGCGTGCCTTCATCCTCGACGCCTCGCACCGCGTGCCGGTCACCCCGGTCGACGACGAGGCCCCCGACACCTTCGGCCCCGCGATCACCGCGAAGCTCGAGGCCGGCGAGGCCACCGCGATCACCTGGGGCTCCTGGAAGCACCCGGAGAGCGGCTGGCAGGTCCGCGTCCGCTACACCGCGGGCGAGGTCGAGCACGACGCCCAGTGGCACTTCGACCCCAAGACCTCGACCCTCGTGCCGGACAACGGCGACGCGCACCGGCTGTCGCACACCGACGACGAGGGCATCGCCCCGCGTCTGCGTGCGGTCGAGTTCGAGCAGCAGGACGACGACGGCACCCGCTTCGACTCCGGCGCCTTCCGCGTCGACGAGCCGGAGCAGCCGGCCGCCGAGCCCGAGCCGTCGCAGCACGCACCGCTCCGTGCACCGCTGCCCCGCATCGGCCAGGCCGCCGTGGAAGAGCGTGCTCCCGGCAACGAGACCGCCGACCTGCTCGAGGCGCTCCGCCGTCGCCGCGGTGAGCGCGAAGCAGCGTCCTTCGGCGAACAGCGCGACGAGTCCGCCCGCGGCACGTCCATCAGCGTCGTCGACATCCCGCTGCAGGGCTTCGAGGACGGCGGCGCGCACGACACCGCGCCGCAGTCGACCGATGCCCGTCCGGCGTCGGCGCCCGAGCCCGAGAGCCGTGGCGAACGCAAGAAGCGCAACCGCCGCTCGATGCCGAGCTGGGACGAGATCGTCTTCGGCACCCGCCCGGACGACGACCCCGCCTGATCCGCACGTCGCCCGTCGGCGCTGGCGCCCTCAGTGGGCGAACGCGCCGGCGAGCCGGAGCGGCACGATCGTCTCCTCGTCGGTCATCGCCCCGTGCTGGCCGATCATGCGCTTCGGCGTCTCGTCCTCGCGCAGGGCACGGTCGTCGTTGAACGCCCACGAGCCGCGCGCCACGACGAGCACGTCGCCGATGCGCGGCACCACCTGGTCGGACACCTGCCCGAACCACCCGGCCTCGATCGCCTCGGCACGGCTGGCGACGGAGGCCTTCTTGCCGTAGCGGGCCCGGAACGCGCCGACCAGGGCGCGGACGTCGGTACCGGGTGCGACGGTGAGCTGGCGGCAGCGCGGGTCACCCGCGACGCCGACGACGTCGGTGAGCAGCAGCGGGTCGATGGCGATGTTCGCGTGGTCCGGCACGTCGAGCACACCGTGGTCCGCAGTCACCAGGACCCCCACGTCCTCAGCGGTCCGGGCATCGAGGCGGGCGAGTTCCCCGTCGAGCAGCTCGAGGGCGGCCGTCCACCGGTCGGACTGCCAGCCGTACTTGTGCCCGATGGAGTCGAGCTCCGGCACGTACAGGTAGACGAGCGAGCGGCCGGTGGCGGTCTCGGCCAGTGCGGCGTCGACACGCTGCGGGATGGTGTCCGCGGACACGTACCGGGCGCCGCCGAGCACGTTCGCGGTCATCCCGGACGAGCGGTACCGGTCCGGCCCGACGACGACCGGGTCGAGCCCGAGCTCCGCGGCCCGGGTGAACAGGGTCTGCGTCAGGAACCAGTCGGCGGGCACCTCGGTGTCCCAGCCGCCCAGCAGGTTCATCACGGCACCGGTGTCCGGGTTCCAGCCGCTGTACCCGACGACGCCGTGGCTGCCGGGCGAGCGGCCCGTGGTCAGGGTGCTCAGCGCCGCCGCGGTCGTCGTCGGGAACCCGCTCCGGAGCTTCTTCGCGGTGCCGGTGCCCTTCGCGCCGGTCAACCAGCGGGCGTGCCCGGCGCGCGCCGCCAGCGCGGCGGAACCGAGGCCGTCGACCAGCACGACGATCGCCGAGCGGGCGGGGCGGAGGGCGATCCGGGCCTCCAGGCCGTCGTTCCGCAACCACGCGTCGTCCGCAGCGCCGAGCGCCACGAGGCAACTCGGGAAGACGTCGGCGAGGTTCGCGACGGCGTCGGGGGCCGTCGGTACGCTTGTTCCCATCCCACGAGTCTCCCAGACGACTCCGGTTCTCCAGAAAGGTGCCATGGCACGCACGGACGTAGTCGGCCTGCCCGACGGTGAGCGCATCGAGGACGTCGACGTCTCCGAGGAGATGCAGGGCTCCTTCCTCGAGTACGCGTACTCCGTCATCTACTCGCGGGCGCTGCCCGACGCCCGCGACGGCCTGAAGCCGGTGCAGCGCCGCATCCTGTACCAGATGGCAGAGATGGGGCTGCGGCCCGACCGCGGACACGTCAAGAGCGCCCGCGTCACCGGCGAGGTGATGGGCAAGCTGCACCCGCACGGCGACGGCGCGATCTACGACGCGCTGGTCCGCATGGCCCAACCGTTCACGATGCGCGTGCCGCTCGTCGACGGTCACGGCAACTTCGGCTCGCTCGACGACGGCCCCGCTGCCGCCCGGTACACCGAGGCCAGGCTCGCCGAACCGTCGATGGCGATGACCGAGGGCCTGGGCGAGGACGTCGTCGACTTCGTCCCGAACTACGACAACCAGATCATGCAGCCGGGCGTGCTGCCGGCGGCGTTCCCGAACCTGCTCGTCAACGGCGCCTCCGGCATCGCGGTCGGCATGGCGACGAACATGGCGCCGCACAACCTCGGCGAAGTCGTCGAGGCCGCGAAGCACCTGCTCATGAACCCGCAGGCCAGCCTCGAAGAGCTCATGGAGTTCGTCCCCGGCCCCGACCTGCCGTCCGGCGGCACGATCGTCGGGCTCTCCGGGGTCCGCGACGCCTACGCCACCGGCCGTGGTTCGTTCCGCACCCGCGCCAAGGTGAGCGTCGAGAACCTCACCCCGCGCAAGGTGGGACTCGTCGTCACCGAGCTGCCGTACCTGGTCGGCCCCGAACGCGTCATCGAGAAGATCAAGGACGGCGTCCAGTCCAAGAAGCTCGTCGGCATCTCGGACGTCAACGACCTGACCGACCGCAACCACGGGCTCCGGCTCGTCATCGGCATCAAGAGCGGCTTCAACCCCACCGCCGTGCTCGAGCAGCTCTACAAGCACACCCCGCTCGAGGACGGCTTCGGCATCAACAACGTCGCGCTGGTCGGCGGGTCACCGCGCACCCTCGGGCTCCGTGAGCTGCTCGACGTCTACGTGCAGCACCGCCTCGACGTCGTCACCCGCCGGTCCCAGTACCGGCTGGCACGACGCAAGGAACGGCTGCACCTGGTCGAGGGCCTGCTCATCGCGATCCTCGACATCGACGAGGTCATCCAGGTCATCCGCACCTCCGACGACTCCGAGGCGGCGCGCAACCGCCTGCGCGACGTCTTCGACCTGTCCGAGGTGCAGGCCGAGTACATCCTCGAGCTGCGCCTGCGCCGCCTGACGAAGTTCTCACGGATGGAGCTCGAGGCCGAGCGCGACCAGCTGCTCGCCGACATCGCCGCCCTCGAAGAACTCCTGGCGTCCGACGAACGGCTCCGCGCACAGGTCGCCCTCGAGCTCACCGAGGTGTCCGACAAGTTCGCGACCCCGCGGCGCACCCTGCTCACCGAGGCCGACGCCCCGGTGAAGGGCGGTCGGAAGGCCGCGGTCGACCCGGAGTCCCTGCAGATCGCCGACTCGCCCTGCCGCGTGCTGCTCTCCACCACCGGACGGCTCATCCGCGTCGACATCCCGACGTCGGAGCTCGGCATCGTCCGCGTGCCGAAGCGCTCGAAGCACGACGCCGTCCGCTCCGCCGTGGTGAGCACGGTGCGGGGGCAGATCGGCGCGATCACCTCGACCGGTCGTGTCCTCCGGCTCTCCCCCGTCGACGTCCCCGCCGTACCGCCCGCCGCGGTCCGGCTCGACGCCGGCGTCCGGGTCACCGACTTCCTGGCGCTCACCAAGGGCGAGACCGTCGTGGCGATCGTCGACCTGTCCGGCGCGTCGTCGGACTCGTTGGCGATCGGCACCGCACACGGCGTCGTGAAGCGCGTCGTGGCGGGTGCGTGGCCCGACAAGCCGGAGTTCGTCGCCATCGGCCTGAAGCCCGGCGACCACGTGGTCGGCGCTGCCCAGGCCCCGGAGTCCGACGACCTCGTGTTCATCAGCTCGAACGCGCAGCTGCTGCGCTTCCCGGCGTCCGTCGTCCGGGCGCAGGGGCTGCCCGCGGGTGGCGTGGCCGGCATGGCCCTGGCCGACGGCGCCTCGGTGATCTGGTTCGGCTCGGTCGCCCGCTCCGACGACGCCGTGGTCGCCACGGTGTCCACCACCTCGACCGCACTGCCCGGCACCGACGCCGGCCGCGCCAAGGTCTCCGCCCTGTCGGAGTTCCCGGCGAAGGGCCGCGCCACCCAGGGTGTCCGGGCGCACGCTTTCCTGAAGGGCGAGGACGGGCTCACCGTGGGCTGGGCCGGCATCGCGCCGCCGCACGCCGTCGGCACGGACGGCGCCGCACGGACCCTGCCCGACTGGCTGTCGAAGCGTGACGGGTCGGGTGCCCCGCTCGAGGCGGTCATCGGCTCGATCGGCGGCAGCGCCGCGACGCTCGACGGCACCGCCGGCGAGGCGTAGGGGCGCGCTGGCGTCCGCCACGTTTAGCGCCTGGCGACACCTCACGCCCGTGGGGATGCGTGAGGTGTCGCCCAGCGCGTGAGAACGCAGGGCGCACCGGCCTGGAGGCGCGGGGCGGCCCCGCCACGGGCCTCCCGTCCGACATCGCGGAAGCGACAGAACCCCGCCGACGTTCGGCGGGGTTCTGTCGCTCTTACGCCATGGAGCGTGCGCGTCGGCCGAGCGGTGTCGCTTTCGCGACGCGCTACGCGTCGATGCGGTCGCGGTCCAGGCCCTCGCCGGCCAGGATGAACTCCTTGCGCGGCGCCACGTCGTTGCCCATGAGCAGCTCGAAGACCTTCGCGGCGCCCTCGGCATGGGTCACGTTCACCCGGCGCAGGGTGCGGTGCGCGCGGTCCATCGTGGTCTCCGCCAGCTGGTCGGCGTCCATCTCGCCGAGGCCCTTGTACCGCTGGATCGGCTCCTGGTACTTCTTGCCCGTCTTCTCGAGCTTCTTCAGCACCGTCTGCAGCTCCTGTTCGGAGTACGTGTAGAGCGTGTCGTTCGGCTTGCCGCGGTTCACCACGACGACCCGGTGCAGCGGTGGCACGGCGGCGAAGACCCGGCCCTGCTCGATCATCGGCCGCATGTACCGGAAGAACAGCGTCAGCAGCAGCGTGCGGATGTGGGCCCCGTCGACGTCGGCGTCCGACATGATGATGATCTTGCCGTAGCGGGCCTGGTCGATGTCGAACGTGCGGCCCGAACCGGCGCCGATGACCTGGATGATCGACGCGCACTCGACGTTCGAGAGCATGTCCGACACGGACGCCTTCTGCACGTTGAGGATCTTGCCGCGGATCGGCAGCAGCGCCTGGTACTCGCTGTTGCGGGCGAGCTTCGCGGTGCCCAGCGCCGAGTCACCCTCGACGATGAAGAGCTCGGTGCCCTCGGTCTCCTGCGAGCGGCAGTCGGCGAGCTTGGTCGGCAGCGAGGAGTTCTCGAGCGCGTTCTTGCGGCGCTGCGTCTCCTTGTGTGCCCGCGCCGAGATGCGGGTCTTCATCTCGGACACGACCTTCTCGAGCAGGGCGGCCGACTGTGCCTTCTCGGTGCGCTGCGTCGAGGTGAGGATCTCGGTGATGCGCTTCGACACGACCTGGTCGACGATCTTGCGGACCGCCGGGGTGCCGAGGATCTCCTTCGTCTGCCCCTCGAACTGCGGCTCGGGCAGGCGCACCGTCAGCACGGCGGTCATGCCGGCGAGCACGTCGTCCTTGTCGAGCTTGTCCTGCCCGACCTTGAGCTTGCGGGCGTTCGCCTCGACCTGGGCACGGACGGCCTTGACGACGCCCGACTCGAACCCGGCCTGGTGGGTGCCGCCCTTCGGCGTCGCGATGATGTTGACGAAGCTGCGGAACACGGTCTCGTAGCCACTGCCCCAGCGGAGCGCCAGGTCGACCTCGCACTCGCGCTCGACCGAGGTGGAGACCATGTGGCCCTTGTCGTCGAGCATCGGCACGGTCTCGGTGAAGGTGCCGGTCCCTTGCACGCGCCAGACGTCGGTGAGGGGGCTGTCGACGGCGAGGTGCTCGACGAACTCACCGATCCCGCCCTCGTACCGGAAGCGCTCCACCACCGGCCCGGCGGCCACGGTGGTGCCCGTCGCCTCGGCCCGGGCAGCAGCAGCCTCGATCGACGCCGCGCGCTCGTCGGTGATGGTGATGCCGAGCCCGGGCACGAGGAACGCGGTCTGGCGTGCACGGGTGACCAGGTCATCGGTGCTGAACCGGGCGTCGGCGGTGAAGATCTGGCGGTCCGCCCAGTACCGGATCCGGGAGCCGGTGACACCCTTCTTGACCTTGCCCACCACACGCAGTTCGCTGCCCGAGGTGAAGGGCGCGAACGGGGCGTCCGGCCCGATGCCCTTGCTGTCGTCGAAGATGCCCGGCTCGCCGCGGTGGAACGACATGGCGTAGGTCTTGCCGCCCCGGTCGACCTCGACGTCGAGGCGCTCCGACAGCGCGTTCACGACCGAGGCGCCGACACCGTGCAACCCGCCCGAGGCCGCGTAGGACCCCGAGCCGAACTTGCCGCCGGCGTGCAGCTTGGTGAACACGACCTCGACCCCGGTCAGGCCGGTCTTCGGTTCGACGTCGACGGGGATGCCCCGGGCGGTGTCCCGGACCTCGACCGAGCCGTCGGCGTGCAGCACGACACCGATCTCGTCACCGTGCCCCGCGAGGGCTTCGTCGACCGAGTTGTCGATGATCTCCCACAGGCAGTGCATGAGGCCCCGGGAGTCCGTCGAGCCGATGTACATGCCCGGCCGCTTCCGGACCGCCTCGAGCCCTTCGAGGACGGAGAGATGGCGTGCGGAGTAGTCGGAGCTCACCGTCGGAGTTTACCGAGCGGCACCGACAGCACCGTGTGGACACTCGCACTGGGGCCAAGCGATCCGCGCTGAGCGAAACAGGCCCCGACAATGCGTCGCTCTCAGGCATCACGTGTTGAAATGGTGCAACTACCCGGCACCACCTGCGATCCGTGAGGAGCACAGCAATGACCCAGACCGTGCAGGACCCCTCCATCGACGAAGTCAGCAACCACCAGCTGACCGCCGCCGACCGTTGCGACAGCTGCGGGGCGCAGGCCTACATCCGAGCCACCATGTCGAGCGGCGAGCTCTACTTCTGCGCCCACCACGGCGCCGAGTTCAAGGACAAGCTCGCGGCGACCGCCATCGAGTGGCACGACGAGAGCAGCCGACTCTACGAGTCGAAGTAGTCGCGACCGATAGACGGACAGGAGGCGCGGTGCCAGCTGGCACCGCGCCTCCCGTCTGTCTGCAGCCTGGTTCAGAACGCGCGGAGACGACGAAGGCCGGGCCCCCCTCGGGACCCGGCCTTCTTCTTCGTCCGTCAGGCGATGCGCTTGAACGCCTTGTCGACGTACCGGTCGACCGTGGCGCGCGCTTCGCGTGCGTAGCGGTCGATGGTCGCCGTGCGCTCGGCGTCCGGTGCGTACTCGCGGCCCAGCCGTGCGGTGGCCGCGGCGAGGACGCCGTCGGTCAGCTGCGGGTTGAGCGGCAGGATCGGGCCCTGCGTGTGCGTGCCGAACGACGTGCCGACGATCGCACCCTCGACCGGGGCTCCCGCCTGGTTGCCACCACCGGACACGACGTCGGCGAACGGGCTGACCCCGGCCGCGAGTTCGATCGTGGTGGCGTGGTCCTCGAAGCCGGCGAGACGCTTCGGTGCTCCGGGGAGCAGCGGGTACCGGGTCTCGAGGACGAAGTAGTTCACGCGGCGCTCGGCACCGCGGACGGCCCGGGCGTCGAACACGCCGAAGCCGGCGACCGGCGCACCCTCGGTCGGCACGACCTCGTTCGTCGCCAGGTCGAACCCACCGCCGACCGCGATGACCGGCACACCATCGGTCGCGAACGCACGGAGCGCGCCGCCGATGCGGGTGACGTCGTCGCCCAGGGAACGCATCGCGCTGAGCGGTCCGTTGCCGATCACGACGACGTCCGCCGCGGTCGGGAGCTCGTCACCGGGCGCGTACTCGAGGACCTGTGTCTCGATGCCCGAAGCGGCCGCACGGCGGACCAGGGCCGCGACGTTGCCACGGTCGCCCGACACGCCCATCTGCCGGGGGTAGACGTGCAGGATGGTCAGCCGGTCGGCCGTCATGCGGTCTTCTCCATGTCCGGGTGGCCCAGGGCCTTGCGGGCGATCATCATGATCTCGTAGTTGACGATGAAGTTCTTCGTCCCGCGGGTCGTCGAGCCGAGCTGCTCCATGTGCTTGATGGCTGCTTCGACGTCGGGCTCGACCCGGCCGATGCGGACACCGGCGTGCTCGAGCGCGATCGCGATCTGCCACGCCTTGTCACCGGAGACGACGTCCACGTGGTCGAGCTTCGAGAAGTCGATGTCGTAGATCCAGGAGATGTCGGGCGTGCCCTCGTCGATCGCCATGAGGACCTGTTCGGGCTGGTCCGGTAGGGCGTCGAGGTTGAGCTGCAGGCTCGCGGCGTTCTTGAACATCGTGAACTCGGCGGATTCGCCCGCGATGGGCAGACGCTCTCCGCGGCCGTACGCGGGCTTCATCGTGCCGAAGGCCTTGGTCACGGCATCGGCGCGGAACTGCGCGCCGAGGGCCGCACTGGCCGTCGCGGTGGCCGCAGCGGCGTCGACCGCGTAGTGCAGGCCGCGGGCGGGCAGGCGGACCGGGATCTCGGCACCGTCGAAGCGGATCGTCGCGCCGTCGCCCGTGTGGGCCACGACCTCGGCGTCGGCGGTGTGCTGGGCACGGTCACCGGCGTCGAACGAGTCGGCGTTCTGCAGACCGTTCGGTGCCGCGGCGATGACCTCGTCGCTCGCACCGAACCGCAGGACGCGCTGCCCGGGGGCGCCGGAGTAGCCGTCGAGGAACTGGTCGTCGTGGTTCGTGATGACGTTCGCCGTCGACAGTGCGGCAGTGTCGAGCATCATCGTCGCCACGCGCTCGGTCTCGAAGAACCGGTACAGCTGGTCGACCTGCACGTTGAGCATGGTCACCGTCGAGGGCGACAGGATGCCGGCGAGCTCGACCGCGAAGGCCTCGTCGACCTCGAGGATGCCGATGTCGGCCTTGAGCCGGCCGGTCAGCGAGACCTCGGACAGCAGGGCCGACGCGATGCCCTGCGGCAGGTTCGCGCCGGACGGGTTCGTGAAGACCCGCAGCCCGTGGGCCCGCACGATGTCGGAGATCATGTGCGTGGTCGTCGACTTGCCGTTCGACCCGAGCACGAAGACGACGCCGTTCGGGAACTGCTTCGTCACGTGCTGCAGGAAGTCCGGCACGAGCTTCAGGACGATGTACCCGGGGTAGGCGGACCCGCCGCCCCTCGCACGGGCGAGGGCACGGAGGATCCGCCCGATCAGGATCGGGATGAAGAAGCGCATGCCGGCTTACTCGAGGTAGTCGCGCAGCGACTGCGACCGCGACGGGTGGCGGAGCTTCGCCATCGTCTTGGACTCGATCTGACGGATGCGCTCGCGCGTCACGCCGAACGTGTCACCGATCTGGTCGAGGGTCTTCGGCTGGCCGTCACCGAGGCCGAAGCGCATGCGGATGACGCCCGCCTCGCGCTCGGACAGGGAGTCGAGCAGGCTCTCGAGCTGCTTCTGCAGCATCGTGAAGCCCACCGCGTCGGCCGGCACGACCGCCTCGGTGTCCTCGATGAGGTCACCGAACTCCGAGTCGCCGTCCTCACCCAGGGGCGTGTGCAGCGAGATCGGCTCGCGGCCGTACTTCTGGACCTCGACGACCTTCTCCGGGGTCATGTCGAGCTCGCGGGCGAGTTCTTCCGGAGTGGGTTCGCGACCGAGGTCCTGCAGCATCTGCCGCTGGACGCGGGCGAGCTTGTTGATGACCTCGACCATGTGCACCGGGATGCGGATGGTGCGGGCCTGGTCGGCCATGGCGCGGGTGATGGCCTGACGGATCCACCACGTCGCGTAGGTCGAGAACTTGAAGCCCTTGGTGTAGTCGAACTTCTCGACCGCACGGATCAGGCCCAGGTTGCCCTCCTGGATGAGGTCCAGGAACTGCATGCCACGACCGGTGTAGCGCTTCGCGAGCGAGACGACCAGGCGGAGGTTCGCACCGAGCAGGTGCGACTTCGCACGCTGACCGTCACGGGCGACCCAGCGCAGTTCACGCTCGGCGGGCTTCGAGAGCCCCGTCGCGTGCTGCAGCTTGTCCTCGGCGAACAGGCCGGCCTCGATGCGCATCGCGAGCTCGACCTCCTGCTCGGCGTTGAGCAGGGCGACCTTGCCGATCTGCTTCAGGTAGTCCTTCACCGGGTCGGCGGTGGCACCCGTGATGGTCGTCGAGTAGACCGGCGCCTCGTCGTCGTCGGTCTGCGAGATGACGAGCGCACCGGCGGCGACCGCGGCAGCGGCGTCCGGCTTGGCCGTCTTGTCGTCGGTGTCGTCGGCCTCGTCGGTCGGCTCCTCGACGGGCTCGTCGGAGGCGATCGCCTCGTCGACGGCGTCGGTCTTCTTCGCCTTGGGCGCCGCCTTCTTGGCGGGCGCCTTCTTGGCGGGGGCCTTCGTGGCGCGCTTCTTCGGCGCTGCGGTGCCCTCGGTGTCCGTGGCGTCCTCTGCCACAGCGCCCTCGGGCTCGGTGTCCTTCGTGGGATCGATCGTCGTGCTCCGGGCAGCCATGCGATCACCTCTCTCGTCGTGCCACGTTCGTGGGGTCGTGGCCTCCCTCGCCGCCCAGGTCCCGCGCCGCAGTCCCCCGCGTCGTACGAGTCCTACCGTTCCGGGCAGCACTAGGACCCATGTCAAGTCCCCCGAGTTCACCGGCGCACCGAAGTGCTCCGACAGACAGGGGTCCCGAACGGGTCCGTGATCATTATTGCACGTGCCGCTTCCGCAGGCGTGCAACGAGTGCAACCCAGAGTGGCCCGACGCGTATTCCCTCTTCCGAGTGCAGCACCCGGCGGGTCCGACGGCGGGCGTGCAGGAGCATCCCGACGCCGAAACCGACCACGACGTACTGCACCGTGAGGGCGATCCGGAAGTTCTCCCAGGCGAACACCTCGGTGCCCGAAGCCCGCGCAGCGACGTCGAGGACGACGCCGATCAGGTACATCATCACGAAGGCCGCCAGGAACCCGCCGACGTTCACCACGCCGTTCGCCGAGCCGAGTGATCCGACCGGGTTGAAGGTCCGGGCGAAGTCGAAGCCGATCAGGGAACCGGGCCCACCGATCCCCATCGCGACGACGAGCAGCACGAGCAACCACGTCGGCGGGTGCCCGGGCCAGAGCAGGATCGCCGTCCAGAGCACCGCGAGCAGGACGACCACGCCGAGCACCAGGTTCGACCGGCGCATCGGGAACCGCGCGCAGAGCACGCCGAGCACCGGACCGGCGACGAACCCGACGACCACGATGATCGTGAGGAACCCGGCAGCCTCACCCGGGGAGTACCCGAGCCCTCGGAGCATCGGCACGCCCCACAGCAACGAGAACACCGTGCCCGACGACTGGGTGACGTAGTGCGACCAGAACCCGAGCTGCGTGCCCGGGCGCCGGAGCGCGTGGCCGAAGGTGCTGAACGCGGCACCCCACGAGTGCGGCAGCGGGATGGTGTCCGTCCGCACCGGCACGGGACCGTTCCGCACGAAGACCGCGGCGAGCACGAGACCGACAGCGCTGGCCGCGGCCGCGACGCCGAACGCCGGGGTCCAGCCCACTGTGTGCAGGAGCACGGCGAACGGGAACGCCGACAGGATCTGGCCGATCTGCCCGAGGTTGCCCGTCCACTGCGAGATCTGCGGCAGGATCCGGCCGCTGAACCACATCGGCACCAGGCGGATCACCGAGATGAAGGTCATGGCGTCACCGGCACCGACGAGCACCCGCCCCGCGATGGCCGGCCCGATCGACGGGGACACGGCGACGATCGCCTGTCCGACGACCAGCAGCGCGGCGCCGAGGAGCACCAGCCGGCGCGGGCCCACGCGGTCGAGCGCGATCCCCACCGGGATCTGCAGCCCCGCGTAGACGGCGATCTGCACCACGGCGAGGGTGGACAGGACCGCGGCGGAGACGGCGAACCGGTCCTGCGCGTCGACGCCGGACACCCCGAGCGAGGACCGCTGCACCACGGCGAGGACGTACGCGAGGACCGCGACGCCCCAGATCAGGAAGGCACGACGGGAGTTCACCGGACCAGGCTACCGACGCGTCCCCACGTCGATGCGCGACGAGCGTCGTCGACGCGCGTCACGTCGTGCGGGCGACCGGAGGACGGCCTGGAGGCGCGGTGCGGGGCCGCCACGGGCCTCCAGGCCGCCCTGTGGGGACGTCCGGATCCCGCGACGGTCAGTCGGTCGCGTCGCCCTGGGTGCGCCGGTCGGCGAGGAAGCGCTCGAGCTCGGCCGCGATCGCGTCGGCGGTCGGCACCTCGCCGTCGACGCCGGTGAGCGGCGACGCGACGGGGTTGCCCTCCATGTACGTGTCGTGCCGCTCCTCGAGCACGGAGACCAGGCGCTGCAGCTCGGGGTTGCCGGCCACCTGCTCCTCGACGCGGGTGAGGAACTCGCGACCCGACTCCCGCAGGGCGTCGGTCGGGAAGATGAGCCCGGTCGCGGCGGCGATGCCGGACAGCGCTGCGACGGCGGCGTCGGGGAACTCGGTGTCGGACAGGTAGTGCGGCACGAGCAGCACGAGCCCGGTGACCTGGGCACCCGTCTCGGCGAGGCGGTGCTCGACCAGGTGCAGGACGTTCGCCGGCGCCTGGGTCTCGGGCTTCCAGACGCTCATCTGCTCGACGAGGTCGGCCCGGGTGCCGGAGACGGTCAGGCTGATCGGACGGGTGTGCGGGACCGGCATCGGGATGGACTGCACCCACGTGGTGTCGGCCACCTGCAGGTCGGCGGCGAGCCCGGTGACCGCGCGGACGAAGCGGTTCCACTGGAAGTCCGGCTCGTAGCCCGACAGGAACAGGAACGGCTGGCCGATCTCGTCGCGCACCAGGTGCAGGGCCAGACGGGGCGGCTCGACGGCGCTGATGTGGTCGTGCTCGAAGGTGATGACCGGCCGACGGGCCCGCCAGTCGAGCAGCACGTCCGGGTCGAACTCGGCGACGAGTTCGGTGTCGAGGTCCTCGAGGATCGAGTTCGTCACCTGCGCGACGGCCGATCCGGCATCGGCGAAGCCGGTCAGCCCGGCGATCAGGTGCAACCCTGCTGGCACGGTCGGGGCGTCCGCGTCGAACGTGTAGAGCTCCTCGGGGTGGTTCACCGTCCCCATGCTAGGCGGGGCCTCCGACGTCCCCGGTGCGCGACGACCACGCCGACAGCGAACAGGCCGTCGGTAGGGTTGGAGCATGGTCCGACCGACGCTCTCCACCACCAGTTCACCCCCCGAGACCACCACCGCCGACGTGCTCGTCGTCGGGGTCCGCCCGGGCTCGTCCGGCGAGGCCGACAGCACCGCTGTGCTCGCTCCCACTGCCCTCGGCACGCTCGATGCCCTCGCCGGCCTCGACCTCGCCGCGATCGGGGTCACCGGCGCGAAGGACCAGCTCGTCCGGCTGCCGGCCACCGGCGTCGGTGCGAAGTCGGTCGCGCTGATCGGCCTCGGCTCCGCCACGGGCGCCGCGGCGATCCGCGCTGCGGCCGGCAGCGCCGTGCGACAGCTCCCCCGGGTCGACTCGATCACGCTCGCCCTGCCCACGGACTCGGCCGAGCTCGTCGACGCCGCCCTCGAGGGCGCGGCGCTCGGCGCGTACGCCTTCACCCGGCACAAGGGCACCGGCACCAAGGCCCCGGCCCGCGGTGACCAGCGCATCGAGGTCGTCGCCCCCGCCGACGTCGCAGCCGACGCCGCCGTGCGCCCCGCGATCGTCGCCGACGCCGCGTCGCTCGTGCGCGACCTCGTGAACACCGCCGCGGGCGACCTCGGGCCGCAGGACGTCGCCGACGTCGCGACCGGGTTCGCCTCGGACCTGCCGCTCACCGTCGAGGTCCTCGACGAGCAGGCGCTCGAGGAGCAGGGCTTCGGCGGCATCCTCGGTGTCGGCCGCGGTTCGGCGCGTCCCCCGCGCCTGGTCGTCGTCCGGTACGCGCCGGACTCCGCCACGAAGCACCTCGCCCTCGTGGGCAAGGGCATCACCTTCGACTCGGGCGGCCTCTCGCTCAAGCCCGCGGCGTCGATGCTCGGCATGAAGACCGACATGACCGGTGCCGCCACGGTGCTCGCCGCGACCGTCGCCGCCGCCCGCCTGGGGCTGAACGTGCGCGTGACCGCGTGGCTCGCCCTCGCCGAGAACATGCCCTCCGGCACCGCGACCCGCCCGGGCGACGTCCTGACGCTGAAGAACGGCACCACGGTCGAGGTCACGAACACCGACGCCGAGGGCCGCCTGGTGCTCGGCGACGGGATGGCCGCCGCGTCGCTCGAGGAGCCCGACGCGCTCGTCGACGTCGCCACGCTGACCGGCGCCCAGGTCGTCGCGCTCGGCGACCGCACCACCGGCCTGATGGGCAGCGACGACCTCGTCGCGAAGGTCCGTGCCGTCGCCGAGGGCGTCGCGGAGCCGATCTGGCCGATGCCGCTGCCCGAGGAGCTCGAGGCCCGGCTGTCCAGCGACGTCGCCGACATCGTCAACGCCACGGTCGGCAACCCGGCCGGCGGCATGCTGCTCGCGGGCAAGTTCCTCGAGCGCTTCGCCGGCGAGGGTGTCCCCTGGGCGCACCTCGACATCGCTGGTCCGTCGGAGAACAAGGGCGGCGGGTACGCCTGGTTGGGCAAGGGTGCGACGGGCGTGATGGTCCGGACGCTCATCGCTCTCGCAGAAGACCTCCAGTCCGAGTAGTAGGTTTGGTACCGGTGGGAACGGCGCACCGACGCGCCTCCCACCGGTACTGCACGGGACGGGACCGGAACCACGCGGTCCGACCGTCGGACGCCGCCCTCCGCGGTGTCCACGTAGGGCCCGATCGGCCCGACACGCACGAGGGAGTTGCACCAGGTGACGGAACAGACTTACGACGTCGTTGTCCTCGGTGGCGGGAGTGGTGGGTACGCCGCTGCGCTCCGGGCCGCCGAAGTCGGCATGAGCGTCGCGCTCATCGAGGGCGACAAGCTCGGAGGGACGTGCCTGCACCGCGGCTGCATCCCGACCAAGGCGCTGCTGCACGCCGCGGAGATCGCCGACGGCACGCGTGACGCCGAGAAGTACGGCGTGATCGCGGAGTTCGCCGGTGTCGACGTGCCCAAGGTCATCGACTACCAGCAGGGCGTCATCAACTCCAAGTACAAGGGCCTGCAGGGCCTGATCAAGGCCCGCGGCATCACCGTGGTCGAGGGCTGGGGTCGTTTGACCTCGCAGAACACCGTGCAGGTCGGCGACCAGACCGTCACCGGCAAGAACATCGTGCTCGCGACCGGCTCCTACTCGAAGTCCCTGCCCGGGCTCGAGATCGGCGGCCGCGTGATCACCAGCGAGACCGCGCTCCGCATGGACTACGTCCCGAACAAGGTCGTCATCCTGGGCGGCGGCGTCATCGGCGTCGAGTTCGCCAGCGTCTGGAAGTCCTTCGGGGCCGAGGTCACCATCGTCGAGGGCCTGCCGCACCTGGTCCCCGCCGAGGATGAGTCGATGTCGAAGCAGCTCGAGCGTGCGTTCCGCAAGCGCGGCATCGAGTTCTCGCTCGGTGTCCGGTTCCAGGGCGTCGAGCAGCACGAGAACGGCGTCGTCGTCACGCTGGAGGACGGCAAGACCTTCGACGGTGACGTCCTGCTCGTCGCCGTCGGCCGTGGCCCGGTCACGCAGAACGTCGGCTACGACGAGGTCGGCGTGGCGATGGACCGCGGGTTCGTCACCACGAACGAGCGTCTCGCCACGAACATCCCGAACGTCTACGCCGTCGGCGACATCGTCCCCGGCCTGCAGCTCGCGCACCGCGGCTTCCAGCAGGGCATCTTCGTCGCCGAGGAGATCGCCGGCCTCAACCCGGTGGTCATCGAGGACAAGAACATCCCGAAGATCACCTACTCCGACCCCGAGGTCGCTTCGGTCGGGCTCTCGCAGGCCAAGGCCGAGGAGCAGTACGGCGCCGACAAGGTCGACTCGTACGAGTACAACCTGGCCGGCAACGGCAAGAGCCACATCATCGGGACCTCCGGCTCCGTCAAGGTCGTGCGCGTCGTGGACGGCCCCGTCGTCGGGGTCAGCATGATCGGTGCCCGCGTCGGCGAGCTCATCGGCGAAGCCCAGCTCGCCGTGAACTGGGAGGCCTACCCGGAGGACATCGCTCCCCTGGTGCACGGTCACCCGACCCAGAACGAAGCCCTCGGCGAGGCGTTCCTGCACCTCGCGGGCAAGCCGCTGCACGCGCTGTGACCGGCACCGGCCGCACTGTGACAATGACATCAACAACCACTGCAATCCCCCGCGAAGAGGAGTCCACCCGATGAGCGAATCCGTCAACCTCCCGGCGCTCGGCGAGAGCGTCACCGAGGGCACGGTGACCCGATGGCTGAAGAACGTCGGTGACCGGGTCGAGGTCGACGAGCCGCTGCTCGAGGTCTCGACCGACAAGGTCGACACCGAGATCCCGTCGCCGATCGCCGGCGTCGTCGAGGAGATCCTCGTTCCCGAGGACGAGACCGTCGAGGTCGGCACCGCCCTCGTGAAGATCGGTGACGGCTCCGGCTCGTCCGACGGCGGTTCGGACTCGTCCGACTCCGGCGCCGACGACGCGAACGCCGCCGCTGCCGACGCCGAGGAGCCCGAGGCCGCTCCGAGCACGGAGCAGGAGGCCGAGACCCCCGCGCCCGAGCCCACCGAGCCCGAGCCGGCCCCCGCCGGACAGACGCAGCCCGCCGCCCCGCAGGCACCGTCCGCCCCGCCCGCGGCAGCGCCGGTCCCGGCCGCCGCTCCGGTCCCGCCGCCCGCAGCCGCTCCGCCGGCAGCCGTGCCGGCCCAGGCCGCTCCGGCTCCGGCGTCCGCGCCGAGCACCACGGCCGCCGCAGCGGTGTCGAACCCCACGCAGGACGGCGCAGCCTCCGGCTACGTCACCCCGCTGGTGCGCAAGCTCGCCAACGAGCAGGGTGTGGACCTGTCCACGGTCACCGGCTCCGGTGTCGGGGGGCGCATCCGCAAGGAGGACGTCCTCGCCGCCGCCGCGAAGGCCCCGGCCGCCTCGGCAGCAGCAGCACCCGCCGCCGCGTCCGGCCCGTTCGTCGCCGAGGTATCGCCGCTGCGCGGGACCCGCGAGAAGATGACCCGCCTGCGCAAGGTCGTCGCCGAGCGTGCCGTGCAGTCGATGACCTCGACCGCACAGCTCACGAGCGTCGTCGAGGTCGACGTCACGAAGGTGGCGCAGTTCCGCGACGCGCACAAGGCGGAGTTCCTCGAGAAGACCGGCTCGAAGCTCTCCTTCATGCCCTTCTTCGCCCTCGCGGCGTCCGAGGCGCTGAAGGCCCACCCGAAGATCAACTCCACGGTCGAGGGCGACGAGATCGTCTACCCGGAGTCCGAGAACGTCTCCATCGCGGTGGACACCGAGCGCGGCCTGCTGACCCCGGTCATCAAGGACGCGGCCTCGCTGGACCTGGCGCAGTTCTCGAAGTCCATCGCGGACCTCGCCGAGCGCACCCGGAACAACCAGCTCAAGCCCGACGAGCTGGCCGGCGGCACGTTCACGCTGACCAACACCGGTTCGCGTGGCGCGCTGTTCGACACCCCCGTGGTGTTCCTGCCGCAGTCGGCGATCCTCGGCACCGGCATCGTCACGAAGCGTCCGGCGGTCGTGAAGGTCGACGGCCAGGAGGCCATCGCCATCCGCTCGTTCGTCTACCTGGCGCTGTCGTACGACCACCGGATCATCGACGGTGCGGATGCCTCGCGGTACCTCGTCGCGGTGAAGAACCGTCTCGAAGAGGGCAACTTCGCCCCGAACCTCGGGTACTGATCCCAGCAGCACGGCCGACGGCCCCGGTTCCCCTCGTGGGAGCCGGGGCCGTCCCCGTTCCCGTTCACGGGCGGGTTCGGCGTCACCCGCCGCCGAGCAGGGTCAGGGCGGCGACCACCGACCCGACGGCGACGACGAGCCCTACGAGCACGCGGCGGAGCGGGAGCCGTCGGTCGGCTCCGAGCGGGACGCCGTGCTCGACCACGTCCCGAAGGCGCTCGAGCAGTCCGTCCTGCCCGTCCGATGTCGGCGGTTCGGCGAACACGAGGTCGCTCGGCACAGGGGTCCAGCGGAACGGCCGGGGCGCGGCGGTGCCGTGGACGACGTCGAGTGCCGTTCGTGCGCTCGGTCCGTCACCGTCGAGGGCGTCCTGCAGCGCGTCGAGCACCGGTTGCTGAGCGGGATCGGCCGGGTCGACGCGGTCCCACACCGTCCGGGCTGCGAGCACGAGGGTCCGGGTCGCGTCGGTCGAGTGCACGGTGCGCGTCGGGGTCCTCGCGTTGGTTTGGTTCGTCGGGTTCGTCGGGCTCGCCGGGCTCGCCGCGTTCGTCGGGCGGTCGCAGAGCACGACGGCACCGGAGTCGTCCACCAGCACGTCGTCGATGCCGGCTGTACCGAGCAGGACCGCGCCGTCGTGCACCGCCACCAGGAGCTCCAGGAGCGGGACCGTCAGGGTCACCGCGACGCCGGTGGTCGGGGTGCCGAGCCGGTCGAGCGCCGCCACGAGCGGTGTGCCGGTCGGCCGGTCGAGGTCGACCACGAGATGCCCTGTCGCGGTCCGGCCGACCGCGGCCACCGGGACGAGGTGCCGCTCGATGGCCGCGGAGCGGTCGGCGACCCAGGTGAGCACGTCGTGCTCGTTGCCGGTCGCGATCCAGCGATCCGGGTGGTCGTCGGTGCTCGTCTCCATGGTGACCAGCGTGGCGGTGGCGCGGCGGGCCTCCAGGCTCTCCCGCACCACCTGTGGACAAGACGTGTTCGCGCACAGCCGGACACGCGACGGTCTCCCCCGCCGCACGGAGGCCGTATCCTGTTCGCATGGCACGCAGCTCTTCCACAGACAAGAAGGCGAAGGAGCCGGGGCGTCTCAAGCAGATGTTCCAGGTCTTCCAGATGACCCGAAAGGCCGACCCGTCGTCGGTCTGGTGGTTCGCCCTCGCCTTCGTCGGTCCGGTTGTCCTCGGTGTCCTGCTGGCGCTGCTCCTGCCGGGGCAGAACTGGCTCGCGATCGTCCTGTGGATCGTCGCCGGTGTGCTGCTCGGTGTGCTGCTCTTCCTCATCGTGCTCGGCCGTCTGGCCGAACGCGCCGCGTACTCGCAGATCGAAGGCCAGCCCGGCGCCGTCGGTGCCGTGCTGTCGAACTCGCTCCGTCGCCAGTGGCGCTCGAGCGAGATGCCGGTCGCGGTGCACGGTCGCTCGCAGGCAGCGGTCTACCGCGCCGTGGGTCGCCCGGGCGTCGTCCTGATCACCGAGGGCCAGCGTGGCAACCTCAACCGCCAGGTCGACGAGGAGCGCCGCAAGGTGCAGCGCATCGTCCCGAACGTCGCCGTGCACGTGCTGCACGTGGGTGACGGCACCGGTGAGAGCCTGACGCTGCACAAGCTGCCCCGTGCCATGAACAAGCTCAAGAAGTCGCTCAACCGCAACGAGGTCCTGGCGGTCGCGAACCGTCTCGACTCGCTGACGCAGAGCCCTGCGGCCTCGATCCCGAAGGGCATGGACCCGATGCGGGCTCGCGCCGGACGGCCGCGCTGACCGAAGCCCTCCGCACACGAGAACGCCCCCGACCAGATCTGGTCGGGGGCGTTCTCGTGTGTTGAGGCCGCGGGGGGCTGGAGGTGTTCGCGAGGCCCGCACCGTTCGACCTTCGCTGAACCGTGCGAGGTTGCCAGCTCGGTGCGGGACTCCGACGGCGCACGGGACGGGCATGCTCGCACCCGGTGAGCAACCTCGCACGGTGCGAGGGCGATCAACGAAGGCCCGGCGCGCAACCTCGCACGGTGCGAGGGCGATCGACGGAGGCCCGGCGCGCAACCTTGCACGGTGCGAGGGCGCGGCACCGGCCCTGAACCGTGCGAGGTTGTCGGCTCGGTGCGAGACTCCGACGGCGCACGGGACGGGCAAACTCGCACCCGATGAGCAACCTCGCACGGTGCGAGGGCCAGCGGCGGAAACCCGGCTCGCGACCTCGCACGGTGCGAGGGCGCGGACGACAGCCACGGTGCGCGCCCCGCACCCTCGGCCGGCCCCGGCTCAGCGGCGGACGAGCACCGTCCCCGCGATGCGGTCGTGCGCACCCCGGCTGTCGCGGTCGATGATGAGCGCCGGGACCACCAGGCAGAGCAGCACCGTCCGGAGGATCGGCCGCCACACCCCCACGTAGCCCCCGCGCATCGGGACGACCCGCAGTCCGACGCAGATGTGCCCGAACGACCCGGACAGCAGGCAGATGAACACGATCTGCAGCACGGCGAAGATGGCGATCTGGACCCAGGAGTGCGCGATGTCGCCCGAACCGTTCACCGGCGACCACACCCCGGTGACGTAGGCGACCAGGTCAGCAAGTGCGCCGTCGATGAGGAGCGCGACGACCCGCCGACCGATCCGCCCGACACTCCGGGGCCCGGACTCGGGCAGACCGAGGTCCTTGCCCGGCCATCCGTCCGGGTGCTCGGAGGGCGCGGACGGACTGGGAGTGCTGCGGGCCATGGTCCCCAGCGTAGGCGACGGCCCGGGCGTAACACGCCCGAAACAAACCAGTCATGTCCGGGAAACCCCGTGTCAATAGCCTCGTCGGAGGTGCCTTGACCGGTGCCTCCGACATCACCCAACCCATTGGAGATCGGCCCCATGTTCAGCGATTCCTCCGAGGTCCTGGCCTTCATCAAGGACACCGACGTCAAGTTCCTCGACATCCGCTTCACGGACCTGCCCGGTGTGCAGCAGCACTTCAACATCCCGGCATCCACCGTCGACGAGGACTTCTTCTCGGTCGGCCAGCTGTTCGACGGCTCCTCCATCCGCGGCTTCGCGTCGATCCACGAGTCCGACATGCAGCTGATCCCCGATGTCACCACGGCGTACGTCGACCAGTTCCGCGCCGAGCGCACGCTCATCATGATCTTCGACATCTACAACCCGCGGAACGGCGAGATCTACGGCCGCGACCCGCGCCAGGTGGCGAAGAAGGCCGAGAAGTACCTCGCGTCGACGGGCATCGCGGACACCGCGTTCTTCGCCCCCGAGGCCGAGTTCTACATCTTCGACGACGTCCGCTACTCGGTCACGCAGAACGAGTCCTTCTACGCGGTCGACTCCGAAGAGGGCGCCTGGAACACCGGTCGTGACGAAGAGGGCGGCAACCTCGCCAACAAGACCCCGTACAAGGGCGGCTACTTCCCCGTGTCGCCGGTCGACAAGACCGCCGACCTGCGCGACGACATCACCCTCAAGCTGATCGACGCGGGCTTCGAGCTCGAGCGCTCGCACCACGAGGTGGGCACCGGCGGCCAGCAGGAGATCAACTACAAGTTCGACACGATGGTCCACGCCGCGGACGACATCCTGAAGTTCAAGTACATCGTCAAGAACACGGCCGACCAGTGGGGCAAGGTCGCCACGTTCATGCCGAAGCCGCTCTTCGGCGACAACGGCTCGGGCATGCACACCCACCAGTCGCTCTGGTCGGACGGCAAGCCGCTCTTCTACGACGAGAACGGCTACGGCGGCCTGTCGGACCTCGCCCGCTGGTACATCGGCGGCATCCTGAAGCACGCCTCGGCGCTGCTCGCGTTCACCAACCCGTCGATCAACTCGTACCACCGTCTGGTCAAGGGCTTCGAGGCTCCGGTCAACCTGGTCTACTCGGCCGGCAACCGCTCGGCGGCGATCCGCATCCCGATCACGGGCACCAACCCGAAGGCCAAGCGCATCGAGTTCCGCGCGCCCGACGCCTCCGGCAACCCGTACCTCGCCTTCGCCGCGCAGCTGATGGCGGGCCTCGACGGCATCCAGAACCGCATCGAGCCGCACGAGCCGGTCGACAAGGACCTCTACGAGCTCCCGCCCGAGGAAGCCAAGGGCATCCCCCAGGTCCCCGGCTCCCTCGACGAAGCGCTCGACGCGCTCGAGGCGGACCACGAGTTCCTCACGAAGGGCAACGTCTTCACCGAGGACCTCATCCAGACCTGGATCGACTACAAGCGTGAGAACGAGATCCTCCCGCTGGCCCAGCGCCCGCACCCGTTCGAGTACGAGCTGTACTTCGGCGTCTGAGTCTCGCTGACACCACACGAAGGGCCCCGCACCGTCAGGTGCGGGGCCCTTCGTGTGTATGCCAAAGCGACAGTGCGCTGACGGCCAGGGCGCTGGCACCCGCGAGAGCGACAGAACGCCGAGAACGTTCCGCGGGATTCTGTCGCTTTCGCGCGAGGACGCTGCCACCGTGCGCGCGGGGTGCTGACGCGACCGCCTGGAGGCCCGGTGTCGGTCCGGCGGGCGGGTGTCGGGCCTCCAGGCGGTCGCGACGCACGTTACTTCCCATCGCAGCCGGACTGGAAAGCGGAATCGGGCGTACCTGGTCAGAACTCCCGACCAGGCACGCCCGATTCGACCCGGTACGCCCGGAACCGCCCGGACAGACCAGGCCCCGGGCACACGGGAACGGGGCCCGCGCCGCCCGGCACGGACCCCGTCTCGCGAACGGTGACTAGCGGCTCGTGGCCAACGCGTCGTTCGTCCCCGCTGCGACGCTCACGGGTGCACCCGTGACCGGCGTGGGACGTCCCAGGGAACGGACGGTCCACCCCGCTTTCACCCAGTCGAGGACCGGGAGGCAGTTGCGCGCGTCGATGACGACGCGGCGCCCGACGAGGTCACCGAGGGCGACCGGGTCGGCGGTGATGATGTCGTCCCACTCGGTGAGCACGAGGACGACGTCGGCGCCCTCGATCGCGTCCGCCATCGACGCGGCGTAGCTCAGCGTCGGGAACGAGCGCTTCGCGGGCTCCATCGCCTCCGGGTCCCAGAGCGTCACCTGGGCGCCGCGGAGGTGCAGCGCGGCGGCGACGTTGAGCGCCGGGGAGTCCCGGACGTCGTCGGTCAGGGGCTTGAACGCGGCACCGATGACGGCCACGCGACGGTTGAGCACCGATCCCCCGGCCGAGTCGATCGCCATGTCGATGACCCGCTGGCGCTGCCCCATGTTGATCTCGTCGACCTGCTGCATGAGGCCGACGACCTGGCCCGCGCCGATCTCGTTCGCGCGGTACATGAGCGCCCGGATGTCCTTCGGCAGGCAGCCGCCGCCGAAGCCGAGGCCGGCGTTCAGGAACTTCCGGCCGATGCGGGCGTCGTGGCCGAGGGCGTCGGCGAGCGTGGAGACGTCGGCGCCGGTGATGGCGCACATCTCGGAGATCGCGTTGATGAACGAGATCTTCGTGGCGAGGAACGCGTTGGCGCTCACCTTGACGAGCTCCGCGGTGGCGAGGTCGGTGGTGATGACCGGGGTGCCCTCGCTGATCGGTGCGGCGTAGACCTCGCGGATCACGGCGTCGGCGGCCTCGGAGGCTCCACCCCAGACCAGACGGTCCGGGTGCAGGGTGTCCTCGACGGCCTTGCCCTCACGCAGGAACTCGGGGTTCCAGATGAGTTCCGCGTCGATGCCGGCGGGGGTGAACTCGCGGACGATGCCGCGGAGCCGCGCTGCCGTGCCGACCGGGACCGTCGACTTGCCGACGATGAGGCCCGGGTGGGTGAGGTTCTCGGCGACGCCACGGGTGGCGCTCTCGACGTAGGCCAGGTTCGCGGCGTGCGACCCGGCCTTCTGCGGGGTGCCGACGCACACGAAGTGGACGTCCGCAGCGGCGACGGCCGAGGCGATGTCGGAGGTGAAGCGGAGCTTGCCGCTGGCGACGTGCTTCGTGATGAGCTCGGGCAGACCGGGCTCGAAGAACGGGACCTCACCGGCGGACAGTGCGGCGAGCTTCGACGGGTCGATGTCGACACCGATGGTCTCGAAGCCCATCTCGGCCATGGCGGCCGCGTGGGTGGCGCCGAGGTAGCCGGTGCCGATGACGCTGATGACGGGTGCGGGGCGGGTGTCGGCCGATGCGGTCGACTTCTTGGACTCGCTCATTGCGTGACCTCCTGCAGGTCGTAGTCGATGTCGTTGCGCTTGATGCCCTCGGCGAAGGCCTTGAGGGAATCGGCACGGGAGTTGAGACGCCAGTCGTTCGTGGTGCGCTTGCCGTCGATGATGGTGGTCGCGGTCTCGCTGAAGTACGCGAAGCCGACGATGTCCTTGTTGGCGGGGTCCGCCAGCGCATCGAAGAGCGAGTTGATCCACTGCGTCTTCTGCGGGTTCGCGACACTCGTGCCGGTCTCGGTCGCCCCGATCTCGTTGAGCATGATGCCCTTGCCCGGCGCGATCTGGCGGAGCTGCGTGAGCGTCGCTCCGAAGGTCGTGCCGAACGTCGGCTGCTCGGTGGCGTCGCGGTAGTAGCCGCTCATGCCGACCCAGTCCACGTAGTCCGCACCCGGGTAGTACTGCTGCATGTAGTCGAGCGTCTGGTACTTCGGGTTGCCGAGCTTGTCGATGCGGCTCGGGGACCAGTCCCAGATGACGTACTTGTTCGCGCCGTTCGCCTGGAAGACGTCGTGCACGTGCTGCCACATCTTCTTGTAGGAGCCGGCCGGGTTCTTCTGGGCGTCACCCTCGGACCAGTTGTACCAGGAGCCGTTCATCTCGTGGTCGAGACGGATGACCATCGGCTGCCCGTTGGCCGCCAGCGCCTTGGCGTACTTCGTCAGGTAGGCGTCGAACGATCCACCGGAGATGTCGTCGTTGGTGTACCCGGGGACGTACTTCTGGTCGTTGCCGGTCTGTGCCGGCACCGTCTCCCACGTCATGAGCGGGACACGGCCGTTGGCCCAGGAGCGCTGCACCGCGGGGGCGTTGAACTCCTGGTCGAAGCCCTGGAAGAAGCCGGTCATGTTGGACGCGGTACCGACCTGACGGGAGACCTCGTCGTACTCGGCCCAGTTGAACGGGGACTGCGCGGTGTACAGGCCGTACCAGCGCGACTGCTGACCGAGGATCTCGGCCTTGGTCGGCGTGACGACCGGGGTGGAACCCGGGTCGGTCGAGGGACCGGGGTTCGGCTTCGAGCCACCGCCGTTGCCGGAACCAGAGCCGGACCCGGATCCGTTGCCGGAACCGGAGCCGCTGCCGGACCCGTTGTCGGACGAGCCCGAGCCGGACCCGGACGCACCGGCCGAACCGGCACCGGACCCGCCGGAACCCGAGCCACCGCTGCCGGAACCCGCGGCGTTGACGTTGGACGAGCCTCCCGAGTCCTTCGCGGCACCGAGCTGGGACTGCAGCGACGCGATCTGCGCCTTGAGTTCCGAGATCTGGTCGCCACGCGACCCAGCCTGGGCCGTGCGGGAGTCGAGCTTGCCCTCGAGCGACCAGATGCGCTCCTGGGCGGCGTCGAGCTGCGTCTGCAGCTCGGCGGCGGACACCTTCTTGGCCTTCGGCGCCTCGACGCCCAGAGCCTGGTGCACGGCGGTCGAGACGGGGCCGGAGGGTGAGATCCACACCGACCAGGTGATGAGGCCGAGCGCCAGCACGATGGCCGTCGTGCCGATGGCCGTCCGGCGGGCGTGCTTGCTGGACTGCGCCCACCAAGCACTCGAGGAACGGATGAAGTCAGACAATGAGGAACGCCTCCAGGGCGAAGATCGCGATGCCGATCACGTACGGGATCGCTGCGTACGGGTTGTACCGGCGGGCTCGGGCGGGGGCCGGCGCGGCTGCTCGCTGGGCCTCCTGCTGCGCGACCGCGGCTGCGGCCTCACGGCGGGTGGCGAGGACGGTGGTGGTGGAGTTGGTCGCCGCGTCGGCGCCGAAGAGCTCGTCGAACGCACGGTCCACGGCCACCTGGTCGACCCCGGCCGACCGGGCACGTTCGTCGTCGATCGGACTGACCGGGACCTGCGCCGCGGAGGACAGCGGCTGGACGGCGTCCGCCGGGTCCTCCTGCATCGGACCGCCGGCGTAGGCGCCGGCCCGGGTCCCCCAGCCGGAGGCGTGCGCCAGGCGGAAGAAGCCGATGAGCCGGATCGGCATCAGGAAGAACGTCGACACGATGATGAACATCGGCAGGCGGAAGAAGTCGCTCGGCTTCTCGGACAGGTGCCGCATCTGGCGGATCGCCATGCTCAGCACGCTCGAGATCACCATGAGCGCCGCGACGTAGACGAACCCGGTCGAGAAGCCGTACTGCGACAGGATGCCCTGGTACAGGTTCTCGCCCTGGCCGGTGAAGGCACGGTAGATCCAGCCGGCGATCACGCCGAAGAGCATGAACGGCAGGATGATGTCGGTGATGAAGAACGCCGCGAGGACCGGCGCGTGGCCGAGCATCCACGGCAGCATCCGCAGCGTGTTGTACTGCGAACCGCGGGCCCAGCGGAGCTGCTGCTTGAACAGCTTCTTCACCTGCAGCGGGGCGTCCGTGTAGACCAGCGACGTGTACTGGTAGACGGTCCGGTATCCCTCCTTGAGCGTGAGGTTCGTCAGTGTCCGGTCGTCCGAGACCTCGAGGAACACGCCCATGAACTTCTCGTGCATGAACCGGTCCATCACCCGCATGAGGATGCTCCGGCGGAACGCGATGGTGCGCCCGGGCAGGCAGCCGATCTGCCCGAGGACACTCTGTGCCGGCATCGAGTAGAGCGCCCGCGAGTTCTCGAGCCAGTCGGCCCAGCGGGTGATCCAGCTGCGCTCCGGTTCGAGGATGCGCTGCCGGGTCGTCACGCCACCGACGGACTCGTCGGCGAACGGCTTGAGGAGTTCCTCGAGCGCGCCGGGGGTCCAGACGGTGTCGGAGTCGACCAGCACCGTGATGTCGCCGTTGGACATCTCGGTGCCGACCTTGACGGCGTTGCGCTTGCCCGGGATGGGCGTGTGGGTCCAGCGGACGAGCGGGGCGAACTCGTCGCAGACCTCCTCGAGCGCCTCGTTGCGGGCACCGTTGATGACGACGATGATCTCGCCGGGCTGCTGCTCGACCATGCGGCCGATGACGTCACGGAAGAGGTCGAGCGGTTCGTCCACGACGGGGACGACGACGCTGGTGGTACCGACGAAGGTGCCGGTGAAGGGGCGGTAGCGGGCGGAGATGACGACCTTGAGCAACCAGAGCAACCAGATCACCGCGGAGTACACGGCGAACAGGTAGAACTCGGGGTGGCCTTCGACCATCTGCCTGATCTGCAGAATGAAGGTGAACACTGATCCCTGCTTCAACGTTCGAGGTGGAGATTCCGCTTCATCGGGGAATCAGGGCCGGTTCGGGTGATGCAATTGATGCAGAACCTGAACGCGCGCGCAACGCGGCCCCCGTCCGGGGGCGTTACGGGCGCGTTACGGGGTACACACCGGTCCCCCTCTCGGCCGGTCGGAGCGGTCCCCCGTGGTGCTGACAGCACTCCTGCGGACCACGCCTCGACGCCGGGTCGCCCTGATGGGCGACAGGTGCGGCCTGGAGGCACGGGTCGGGTCCGACGGAAAGCCCAGGTCAGCAGGTGATCACGCGGCGTGTCGGGGGACGTCGGAAAAGGTCCCCTGGCGGTCCGGTGGGAGTTCGGTCACGGCCCGGTAACGAACCGGGCTCCGTTTCGAACAGGGGTACGAAGAGGGTGCCGTCGGGGGACGTCGTGCGACACGGAGAATTAACCTTCGATGGCTGCTCAGGTCGGGTCCGTCCGTGGACGCTCGGGCGTGTCGCGAGGTGCTCGGCGCTGCATCGGTGGCGGGTCAGGTGCTGCGCCGGCGGCAGGTCAGGCGCTGCGTCGGCGGCGGGTCAGGCGCCGTAGAACTCGCGCTCGAACACCTGTCGTGCGCGCCGCGTGACGCCGAGGTAGTCGTCCTCGAGGCGGCTCGCGGAGCCCGGCGGGTACTCCATCAGGCGGGCGACGCCCTCGAGCTGGACGCGGTCGACGGGCAGCACGTCGGTGGTCTTCCCCGACCACAGCACGAGGGCACTGCGGGTGCGCGACGCGAAGCGCCAGGCGGCCCCGAGTCGCTCGCCGTCCTCGGCGCCGACGAGTCCGGCGTCGACCGCGGCGTCGAGCGCCTCGAGCGTCGACGTGGTCCGGAGCGACGGGATCTCGAGCGCGTGCTGCAGCTGCAGGAGCTGCACGAACCACTCGACGTCGCTGAGGGACCCGCGGCCGAGCTTGAGGTGTCGGGCCGGGTCCGCGCCGCGGGGCAGCCGCTCCGACTCGACGCGGGCCTTGATGCGGCGGACTTCACGCACCTGGTGGTCGTCGATCCGCTCCGGGTACCGGGTGCGGTCGGCAAGGTGCTCGAAGTCACGCAGGAGCTGTGCGTCGCCGACGGCCCCGCGGGCGCGGAGGAGCGCCTGCGCCTCCCACGTGAGCGACCAGCGGGCGTAGTAGGCGCCGTAGGACTCGAGCGTCCGCACCACGGGACCGTTCTTGCCCTCGGGGCGCAGGTCGATGTCGAGGTCGAGCGGGTGGATCGTGTCCTCGGTCAGGCGGTTGAGCTCGCGCACGATGGTCTGGGCGGTCCGGGACGCGACCTCGGGCGCCAGGTCGGGGGCCCGGTACACGTACAGCACGTCGGCGTCCGACCCGAAGCCGAGCTCCCGCCCGCCGTACCGGCCCATCGCGATGATGCCGAACTCGAAGCCCTCGGGCGCGTCCCGGCGGGCGAGCGCGAGGGCACCGGCGAGGGTGGCCTCGGTGACGTCGCTCAGGGCCGGGCCGAGCCCGTCGACGTCGAGGGAGCCGAGCACGGCGGCCATGCCGAGCCGCAGGGTCTCCCGACGTCGGGCCGACCGGAGCAGGGCCGCGGAGCCGTCGACGTCGTTGCCGTGCCGGGCGGTCGTCGCGGTCATCTCGGCGAGCAGGGAGTCGATCGGCCGCGGACGCAGGAGCGACTCGGGTTCGTCGAGCCAGGCGACCGCCTCGGGGAACCGCTCGAGCAGCCCGGACAGGAACGCCGACTCGGACAGCACGGTGGTGAGCGAGTGTGCGGCGCCGGACGAGTCGCGCAGCATGCGGAGGAACCAGCTCGACTCCCCCAGCCCGTCGCTCAACCGCCGGAAGGCCAGCAGCGCACGGTCCGGCGCCGGCCCCTCGGCCATCCAGCGCAGGAGCACCGGGAGCAGGTTCCGCTGGATCGCCGCGCGTCGGCTCGTGCCCTGCGTGAGGGCGCGGATGTGGCCGACGGCTCCGGCGGGGTCGACGAACCCGACACCGGCGAGCCGGTCGACGACCTGGTCGTTGGTCAGGACGATCTCGTCCTCGGTGGAGGCCACCGCGGACAGCAGCGGTCGGTAGAACAGCCGCTCGTGCAGCCCGCGGACCTCGAGCTTCACGGCGCGCCAGCGGGCCTCGAGCGCCGGCGCCGACGCCGCGACGCCGCTCGACCGGGCGAGCACCCGCAGCTCCTCTTCGTCGGAGGGCATGAGGTGCGTCCGCTGCAGGCGCCGGAGCTGGATGCGGTGCTCGAGCACCCGGAGCAGCGCGTAGTCCGGGCCGAACCGAGCGGCCTCGGCACGGCCGACGTACCCGGCGTCGGTCAGGGCGTCCATCGCCTCGAGCGTCGACCGGACCCGCACGGACGGGTCGTCACGGCCGTGCACGAGCTGCAGGAGCTGCACGGTGAACTCGACGTCCCGCAGGCCTCCGGGGCCGAGCTTGAGCTGCCGGTCGACGTCGGCGTCGGGGATGTGCTCGGTCACCCGCTCGCGCATGCGCTGCACCGACTCGACGAACCCCGGCCGGGTGGACGAGTTCCACACGAACGACGCGACGGCCTCGGCGTACCGGGCACCCAGGTCGGCGGATCCGGCGATCGGGCGGGCCTTGAGCAGCGCCTGGAACTCCCACCCCTTTGCCCAGCGCTCGTAGTACGCCACGTGCGAGTCGAGGGTGCGGACGAGTGCGCCGTCCTTGCCCTCGGGCCGGAGGTTCGCGTCGACCTCCCACAGGGCGGGTTCGGCGGCGAGGTCGGTGATCGCGTGCATGGCGGCGATCGCGATGCGGGTGGAGACGAGGACGGCCCGGTCGGTGGAGACGTCGTCGGTGGGCTCCGTGACGAAGATGACGTCGACGTCGCTGACGTAGTTGAGCTCGCGTGCACCGGCCTTGCCCATTGCGATCACCGCGAGCGGGGTCGCCGCGACGTCGGCCGCCGGGAACGGCACCTCGCGCCGGGCGATGTCGACGGCGGCGTCGAGGGTGGCGCCCGCCAGGTCGGCGAGTCCCGCCGCGACGGCCGGGAAGGCATCGGTCGGCACGGCGTGCAGCACGTCGAACAGGGCGATCTGGGCCAGGTGCCGGCGGTAGCGCACCCGCAGGCGCATCCGGGCGTCCTCACCCGTGGCACCGTCGACGGCCTCGGTCAGCGACGCCGTGTACCGCTCCTGCGACCACGGTTCGCCGACCGGTTCGAGCAGCAGAGCCAGCTCGGCGGGACGCCGGTGCAGGAACTCCCCGAGACCGATCGAGGCGCCGAGCAGGCGGATCAGGCGCTCGGTCGCCGCGTCGTCCGTCAGGACGGGGCGGAGCTCGTCCGGCGCGCGCTCGAGCAGCCGCTCGAGCATCCGCAGGGCACCGTCCGGATCAGCGGTGCCGCCCCAGAGCGCGGCAGACCCGGCGACCGGCAGCGGCACGTCGGGGCCGAACCGGGCCTCCAGGTCGGCAGCCCGCTCGAGGCTCTCCGACAGCTCGGCGAACCCCAGACGGGCCAGCTCCGAACGTGACGTCGTCGTCCGACCGGTCATGTGGAACGTGCTCCCGAGGGGTCAGGGCGCTCGGTTCTAGAGCGCGCCGAGGTTGGTGTCGAGCTCGAACGGGGTGACCTGGTCGCGGTAGCGCTTCCACTCCTGCCGCTTGTTGAGCAGCACGAAGTTGAACACCTGCTCGCCGAGGGTCTCGGCCACCAGCTCGGAGTCCTCCATGAGGCTCAGCGCGTGGTCGAGGCTCGCGGGCAGCTGGCTGTAGCCCAGGGCCCGGCGCTCCGAGTCGCTGAGGCTCCAGACGTTGTCCTCGGCCTCGGCGGGGAGCTCGTACTCTTCCTCGATGCCCTTGAGGCCGGCGGCGAGCAGCAGCGAGTACGCCAGGTACGGGTTCGCCGCCGAGTCGATGCCGCGGTACTCGATGCGCGAAGACTGGCCCTTGTTCGGCTTGTAGAGCGGCACGCGCACCAGGGCCGAGCGGTTGTTGTGGCCCCAGGTGACGAAGGACGGGGCCTCGTCGCCGCCCCAGAGCCGCTTGTACGAGTTGACGAACTGGTTCGTCACCGCGGTGATCTCCGGCGCGTGCTTGAGCACGCCGGCGATGAAGTGCTTGGCGGTCTGCGACAGCTGGTACTGGCCGCCGGCCTCGTAGAAGGCGTTCTGGTCACCCTCGAACAGCGAGACGTGGGTGTGCATGCCGGAACCGGGCTGGCCGGAGATCGGCTTCGGCATGAACGTCGCGTAGACGCCCTGCTCGATCGCCACTTCCTTCACCACGGTGCGGAAGGTCATGATGTTGTCCGCCATCGTCAGTGCGTCGGCGTAGCGGAGGTCGATCTCGTTCTGCCCGGGGCCGGCCTCGTGGTGCGAGAACTCGACCGAGATGCCGAGGTCCTCGAGCATCCGGACCGACCGGCGGCGGAAGTCGTGCGCGCTGCCGCCGGGGACGTTGTCGAAGTAGCCGGCCTGGTCGACGGGCTGCGGGCCGCCGTCCTTCCACTCGCGGCTCTTCAGCAGGTAGAACTCGATCTCGGGGTGCGTGTAGAACGTGAACCCGCGATCGCTCGCACGCGCCAGGGTGCGCTTCAGCACGTTGCGGGGGTCGGCCACGGCGGGCTGCCCGTCCGGCGTCGTGATGTCGCAGAACATCCGCGCGGTGGGGTCGATCTCGCCGCGCCACGGCAGGATCTGGAAGGTCGAGGGGTCCGGGTGTGCCAGGACGTCGGCCTCGTAGGAACGGGTGAGGCCCTCGATCGCGGAGCCGTCGAACCCGATGCCCTCGGCGAACGCGCCCTCGACCTCGGCCGGGGCGATCGCCACCGACTTCAGCGTCCCGATGACGTCCGTGAACCAGAGTCGGATGAACTTGATGCCGCGCTCCTCGATGGTGCGGAGCACGAAGTCCGTCTGCTTGTCCATGCACGACCTTTCCGTGTATCGGGTGGCCGCTGGCGGGCCTCGTCCCAGGCTAGTGGTCCGGCGGTGTGCGCGGGGCCGTGCGACGCGCCGTCACCGGGGCGTCGGCGGGGCGCCGGCCGGGGTGCTCAGCGGTCCTCAGCGTCCCACTTGTCGTTGTTCGCGGCGATGCGGTCGAGCGCGTGCTGCGCCTCCTCGCGCGTCGCGAACGGGCCGATCCGGTCTCGCTGCGGGGACTGCGGGCCCTGCTCGACCTGGCCGGTCTTGTCGTTGAACCACCACTGGGACTCGATGCGTTCTTCGCTCATGCCGCCCACCGTACCCACGCAACCGCCTGGAGGCCCGGTGCCGGTCCGGCGGACCGGCACCGGGCCTCCAGGCAGTCACGTCCACCCCGTCGGGCCGCACCGTGGGGCGGTTGCGCTCGACGCGTCGGGCGGTTGCGCTCGGCGCGTCGGGCTGCGCCCTGGGGCGGTTGCGCTCGGCGCGTCGCGCCGCGGCTAGAGTGGTCCGCATGCCCCGGGACGAACACGGACACCTGACCGCCGGCCGCATCTCCCCGCACCGCGCCGTCCCGAAGGACATCGAGCGTCCGGAGTACGTCGGGAAGGTCGAGCCCCACGAGCACGGCCTCGGTGACACCTACACGCCGGACGAGGTCGAGCGCATCCGAGTCGCCGGACGCATCGCATCGCAGGCCATCGACGCCGTCGGCGAAGCCATCCGCCCCGGTGTGACCACCGACGAGCTGGACCGGATCGGGCACGAGTTCGTCGTCGCGCACGGTGCCTACCCCTCCACGCTCGGGTACCGCGGCTACCCGAAGTCGCTCTGCTCGAGCCTCAACGAGGTCATCTGCCACGGCATCCCCGACGACACCGTCCTGCAGGAGGGCGACCTCGTCAACATCGACATCACCGCCTACATGGACGGCATGCACGGCGACACGAACCGCACGTTCGTCGTCGGACAGGCCGCGCCCGAGGTGTCGGACCTGGTGACCCGGACCGAAGAGGCACTGCGTCGCGGCATCAAGGCCGTCGCCCCGGGCCGGCAGGTCAACGTGATCGGCCGCGCGATCGAGGCGTACGCGAAGCGCTTCGGCTACGGCGTCGTCCGCGACTACACCGGACACGGCGTCGGTCGGGCGTTCCACTCCGGCCTGATCATCCCCCACTACGACGCACCGCAGTACGACACGGTGATCGAACCCGGCATGGTGTTCACCATCGAACCCATGCTCACGCTCGGCGGCATCGAGGCCGACATCTGGTCCGACGACTGGACGGTCTCGACCCGTGACAAGTCGTGGACCGCGCAGTTCGAGCACACCCTCGTCGTCACCGAACGCGGCGCGGAGCTCCTCACCGTCTCCTGACCGGACACCTCCGGCAGGCAACCGAAAGGCACGACAACCTCATGACCTCCCTCGCAGTCGGCGTCGACATCGGTGGTACGGGCATCAAGGGCGCGATCGTCGACGTCGCGTCCGGCGCCCTCACCACGGACCGCATCAAGAAGGCCACGCCCGAGGGCGGGAAGCCCCAGGACATCACGGCGGTGGTCAAGGAGATCATCGGCGAGCTCGCCCCCGGTGACGACGTGCCCGTCGGGGTCTGCTTCCCGGCGATCGTGCGGGACGGCAAGACGATGTCCGCCGCGAACGTGTCGAAGAAGTGGATCGGCTTCGAGGCCGAGGCGCTGTTCGAGAAGGAACTCGGCCGCTCCATCCACTTCGTCAACGACGCCGACGCCGCCGGGTTCGCCGAGCAGCAGTTCGGTGCGGCCAAGGGCAAGGACGGCCTGGTCATCGTGACGACGCTCGGCACCGGCATCGGCACCGCGCTCATCAACGACGGCGTGCTCATCGTCAACTCGGAGCTCGGGCACCTGGAGATCGAGGGGCACGACGCCGAGTCGCGCGCCTCGTTCGCCGCCAAGGAGCGCGACGACCTGTCGTGGAAGCACTGGGCGAAGCGCCTGCAGAAGTACTACTCGACGCTCGAAGCCCTGCTCTCCCCCGAGCTCTTCGTCGTCGGCGGCGGGGTCTCGAAGCAGTACGAGGAGTTCCTCCCGCTGCTCGACCTGCAGGCGGACATCATCCCCGCGACGCTCCGCAACAACGCCGGCATCATCGGTGCCGCGACCCTGGCGGCGCGCAGCGTCTAGTCCTGGTCGCGCGTACCTGGTCGGGGGCGTACCTGATCGCGCGCGTACCTGGTCGAATCGGGCGTACCCGGTCGGAACTTCCGACCAGGTACGCCCGTTCTCATCAGGTACCCGTGTGCGTGGGGCTCCCCTCGCATCGGGCACCGCGGAGCCGGGTAGACTCGATCCAGCGAATGGGTCGGTGAGACGGTCGCGTCGCTCCCCCGGGAGCGCCGAGGAACGTCCGGGCTCCACAGAGCAGGGCGGTGGGTAACACCCACCCGGAGCAATCCGCGAGACAGTGCCACAGAAAGCAGACCGCCGGCGGCAACGTCGGTAAGGGTGAAACGGTGGTGTAAGAGACCACCAGGGGTCCGGGTGACCGGATCCGCTCGGTAAACCTCGCCCGGAGCAAGGTCAGACAGAGGACGTTGAGGCTGCTCGCCGAGTCCTCGGGTAGACCGCTGGAGGCCGACGGCAACGTCGGTCCGAGAGAGATGGCCGTCACCGCCGTGCAAGCGGCGGGACAGAACCCGGCGTACGGCCGGCCCATTCGCCCCTCCTCCGTGCCGCGTCGGTCCGCGCGGACGTCGCGCGCGGCGCGCACGCGACGCGTTGCGACCAGCCCACGACGGACGGGAGGCGCGGTGCGGCGCCGCCACGGGCCTCCCGTCTGGCGGCGCAGGCGGCGCGCACGGTCACGACTCCCCGCTCAGGTTCGCCGAGTGGTCACCAACCGTCGGCCGGCACGACCGCAGCCGACAGGTCGTGACCGCACGGCGGCACGCACGCGACGCGTTGCGACCAGCCCACGAACGGACAGGAGGCGCGGTGCCAGCTGGCACCGCGCCTCCGCCACGGACGTCGCTCGCGTCTACAGCCCGGACTCGGCCGTCCGCACCAGGATCGCGTCGCTGTCGGGGCACAGCACCACGTCGTCGGGCGCAGCCCGGCGGATGGTCTGCAGGTCGGAGTTGTTGAGCGCCACGCCCGAGGCCGTCGACACGCCGCCCTGCAGCAGCGAGGCGCCGAAGCCGTAGCGCGCACGCTGCCGGTCGTACAGGGCGAGCAACTCGGCCGGCACCTTGGCGGCGACGTCGGCGCGGGCCTGCTCGGCGGACTCGCGGTCGGCCGTGAGCCGGGCGATCTCCGCGTCGCGCTCGGCGACCAGACCACCGCGGGCGGCCTCGACGTCGGCGAGCTTGGCCTCGATGTCACCGACCCGGGCGCGGAGGCCGTCGAGGTTCTCCATGATCTCGAGCTCGGCGGTCTCGAGGCCGCCGATGCGCCGCTGCAGCGAGTCGAGCTCGCTCTGCAGTCCAGCGGCGTCCTTCGCGTTCGCGACGTTCTGCAGCATCGTGGTGTCGCGTTCGACACGGGCCTGTGCCACAGCGGTGTCGGACTCCAGGCGGGCGAGGTCGCGCTCGGCGTCCTCGACCTCGCCGGTGGCGGCGACGAGTTCGCTCCGGAGCGCCGCGGCCTGCTTGCTCAGCTCGGTCAGCTGGTCGCCCTTCTGCAACGACGTGATGCGGTGCGCGATGCGGGTGACGTCGTTGTCGAGACGCTGGACGTCGAGGAGGATGACCTGGTCCTCGGGTGCTGCCTTCATGGTCAGGCTCCTTCTGTGGGGGTGGTGGGTTCGGCGGCCGGCAGGACGGCGAAGTCCCACGGGTCGGTGCGGAGGTCGCTCACGGTGACACGGACCCCGGCCCGGGTGCGCAGCTGCTCCGCGGCGACGTCGAGCCAGAGCCACTCGGTGGCCCAGTGCGAGGTGTCGATGAGCGCCGGCCCGCTGCCGAGCAGCGCCTGTTCGCGGAACTCCGAGGCCGGGTGGTGCCGCAGGTCGCTCGTGATGTAGACGTCGGCGCCGAGCACGGCGGGGTGGCCGAGCAGCGAGTCGCCGGCACCCGCACAGAGCGCCACGGTGCGGACGGGCTGGTCGAAGTCACCGGAGACGCGGACCCCGGTGGCCGTGGGCGGCAGCAGGTCGACGAGCTTCCGGGCGAGGGCGCCGAGGGTCGTCCCCTCGGGCAGCACCCCGACTCGGCCGATGCCCGTGTCGGGGTCGGCTCCGGCGTCGAGCGGTCGCTGCTCGGTGAGCCCGAGTCGGTCGGCGAGGACGGCCGAGGTGCCGGTCGTCACGACGTCGGCGTTGGTGTGCGCCGCGAGCAGGGCGCTGCCGCCACGCACGAGGGTCGCGAGGACGCTGCCCTTGTAGGTCGACTCGGCGATCGTCGTCACCCCACGGAGCAGCAGCGGGTGGTGCGTGAGCAGGAGCCCGGCACCGTTTTCGACGGCTTCCCGTGCGGTGGCGGGGACCGCATCGACGGCGAGGTGCACGTGCTCGACGGTGGCGGCCGGATCGCCCGCGACGAGTCCGACGGAGTCCCACGACTCGGCACCGGCGGCGGGCCACAGGTCCTCGATCACGGCCTGGAGTTCGCGGAGCGTCGGCATCCCGTCAGTCTACCGAGGCGACCGCCCCGCACGGGGCAGCCGGTCCGTGTGGGGTGATCCGGGCCTCCAGGCAGTACAGCCGGAAGCGGTGTGACCGGAAGCGCTGCAGCCGACCGCACCGCGGCCGCGGGTCGTCAGCGACGACCGAGCAGGCCGAGCAGCCGGTCGACGAATCGCGACCACCAGCCGGCCGGGGCCGGCGCTGCTGCCGTGGCGGAGTCGGTGTCGGCTTCCGTCGCGTCCACGACGGGTGCCGGGACGACGGGGGCGGCGACGGCGTCCGGCAGGACGACCGGCGTGCTCGCGGTGACGCCCTGGTGCGCGGTGAGCGCGGCGGCGAAGGCCGCGCGGTCGATGACCGTCGGCCCGGTGGCGGGCAGGACGAGCGGGGTGGGTCGGGTGGCCGCGGACACCGGGGACACGGCCGGGAGGCCCAGCACCGGTCGGACGGGTTCGTCGCGTTCCGGGGTGACGAGTGCCACCACCGGCGCGGCTTCCGCGGTGGGTGCGGCCTGCGCTGCTGCGGGGACGCTCGGTGCTGCGCGGGTCGGCACGGGTGCCGGCCGGGTGACGAGCGCCACGGGCGCGGTCGCTGCGCGGCGGGCTGCGGCACGGTCGCGGCGGTCCGCCTCGGCGGCGGCGTCGGTGAGCAGGTCGGCGAAGACGGTGTGGGCGAAGGCGCGGGCGGCCGTCACCTCGGGGTCCTCCGAGCCGGCGACGGTGGCCTCCCACGCGGCGAGGCGAGCGAGGTCCTCGTCACGGCGGCGGACCTCGTCCTCGAGCAGGACGATGCGCTCGATGCTGCTGCGGCCCGTGGACGACGACACCTCGACCGCGAGGTCCTCGATGCGCAGGGCCAGACGCTCCGGCGGCTCCGGGAACGACGGGGCGCAGACGGCGGCGTGGCGGGCGCGGTCGCGGCGGAACGCGGGGGCGGCGACGGGTGCCGGGGCGGCCGACTGGTCGGCGGTCGTCGCGTCGGCGGTTGCTTCGGCGGCCGCGGTGGTGGTGCTGCTCGCGGCGTGTCCGGGGCGCTGCACGGGGCCGGTGACGGGCGGGACGACGAGGTCCGGCACGTAGGGGGCACGGGTCGCCGGTGCGTCGCGGAGCCACTCCTCGAGCTCGCGGCCGAACGGGTCCACGAGCGGGGTGCGTGCGCCGGACTGGGTCTCCATGTTCGAAGGATAAATATCGCGCGGGCCGAAACGCGGGACATCCGCGGTGTGTCGCTGCACCGCCTGCCATATCGCGGCGGAGTTGAGCGGCGTGTCGCGCCCGTCGTCACCGAGGTGGGCGGAGGCCGTCCTCGAACGCCCGCAGCAGTTCCCGTCCCGCGGGCCAGGCACCGACGCCGCTCGCGACGTTCACGTGCCCGAGGGCACCGACGCGGACGACGTCCGCGCCCATTGCGTCGGCGAACACGAGCGCCCGGTCCGCGCTGCAGTACGGGTCGTCGTCGCTCACGACGAGGCGCGTCGGGACCTGCTGGGCCGAGGGCACCGGGCGCGGCGCCACGAAGCCCGAGGCCTCGGCCGGGAACGTGTCGCCGAGCGGGTCGGGCGGGGCGACGAGGAAGGCACCGGTGACGAGCGCGGGAGCGTCCGCCGTGGTGGCGAACCAGTCGGCGACGGCCAGGACGCCGAGGCTGTGGGCGATGAGGACCGGGGACTCCGGGCACGAGGCCACGGCCGTGGAGATCGCGGCGCGCCAGTCGTCCGGGTCCGGGTCGCTCCACGAGGTGGGGGCGATGCGGACGGCGGCGGGCTGCTGGGGGCGGTGGTCGTGCTGGATGTGCTCGTCGTGCTCGTCCTGCTGCTCCCGCTCCCAGACGGACTGCCAGTGGTCCTGGTCCGAGTTCCAGATGCCGGGGACGATCACCCACGGTAGCGCTCTGCTCACCGGGGCAGCGTAGCGAAGAAGCGAGGCACCGTTCCGGAGTGTGGCGCGCGGTGCACTGCCCGGCTCAGAGCTGCGGGACTGCGCCCCGGGGCTGCTGCAGCGTGTCGCGCGGGTACTGCCCGAAGCGGGACGCGTACGCCGCCGAGAACCGGCCGAGGTGCGCGAAGCCCCAGCGCAACGCCACGCTCGCCACCGTCAGGTCGCCCGCCGACGCGCGGCGGAGTTCCTCGTGCACGCGGTCCAGCCGGATCCCCCGCAGCAACGCGTTCGGCGCCGTTCCGACCTGCCGCTGGAACGCCTGCTGCAGCCCCCGGACGCTCAGGCCGACGTGCTCGGCGACGTCGGTCGTGGTCACGGGCGTGTGGGCGAAGGCGTGCATGAACTCCACGGCCTCGCGGACACGACCAGTGGCCCCCTGCGGCAGCGCGACGTCGGGGGCGATGGTCTCGTGCGGGAACGTGTCGAGGAACGCCAGCGCCGTCTCCCGCACGGTCTCGGCGAGGGCCAGCTCGGTCAGCGGCGCTGGGCCGAGCACGATCGCCGCGGCGCGCTGCACCCGGGCGTTCCAGGCGCGGAGGTCCTCGGGCCGGGGCGCTGCGGTGTGGTCGAACACCAGGGGGCCGGGCCGGGTGCCGTGCACCTCGGCGGCGACGCCCTCCAGGTACGTGCGGTCGAACTGCACGAGGCTCTGGCGGACGTCCTGCAGGTCGAACACGAAGGGACGCCGCGTCGGGAACACCCGTGGGGTCCCCGGTGCGAAGTCGACCTCCTGGCGACCGACGTCGACGCGGCCGCCGCCGTCCGACGTCCACATCACGACGTACTCGTCGGGGACCTCGACCTCGCCCTGCATCCGCCCGTCGAACCGGGTGGAGCGGAAGGTCATCGATCCGTCGCCCACGACCTGGAACCGGTACGCGAACGGACGATCGGTCCGGGACGCCGAGAACCCCGTGCTCTCGTAGGCCTCTTCGTACAGTTGCACGGCCGCGTCGAGTCCGGCGCCGGACGTCTCGAACCGGATCCGGGGATCAGGCTCGACAGTCATCGCGCGAATCGTGACACGGTATCCGGGAAACGCGACAATCGCCGACCCGTCATTGCGGTTTACGGCCCACGGAGTGCGCTGGGCGGACGACCGTTGCGACTCGGCCGATCGATGACGGCCGTGCTCCCGCTCAGTGCCGGGAGCGCAGCACCGTCCAGCGGTTCCGGTCGGCCACGCGTTCGTACCGCAGGTCGTCGACGACCATGCGGACGAGGGCGAGTCCGCGACCGCCCTCAGCGAAGTCGTCGGGCAGCACGGCGGCGTCGGGATCCACCGTCGCCGCGACCCCGTCGTCGGACAGCAGCGCCTGGAAGCGCTCGTCGCCGATCTCGAGCCGGAGCTCGCACGAGACACCGTCCGGGCGGGCGCCGTGCTCGATGACGTTCGAGGTGAGTTCGACCAGGGCGAGCTCGAGGGCCATCCGGTCCTCGGCGGTGACGGACGGCTCGTGCTGCCAGACGCCTGCGAGGAAGTCGTGCACGGCGGACACGTCGTCCGGGGGGCACGCCAGTGCGAGCATGTGCTCGGCGACGGGGGCGGTCATCACCAGTCGGTCACCGCGGCGTCCCCGTCGGGGTACGTCCGCAGGATCTTGTCGATGTTGGAGAGCTTGAGCACCATCTGGACCTGTTCTGACGGCGCCGCGATGCGGAGGTCGCCGCCGGCCTGGCGTGCGGTCTTCAAGCTGCCGACCAGGGCGCCGAGGCCGGAGGAGTCCATGAACTCGACCCCGGAGAGCTCGACCACGAGCCGCGAACGCCCGTTGCCGACGATCTGGGCGACGGTCTCGCGGAAGGTGGGCGCGGAGACCATGTTGAGCCGGCCGCTGCACTCCAGGACGGCGGTGTCGGTCTCCGCCTCGTGTACGACGATGTCCATCTCGGTGGGTCTCCTCAGATCGGTGCGCCTTGCAACCAGCAACCTACCGGCTCAGCCCCTCAGTTGTGGGACCGGTTTCGCCGCGTCGCCGTCACCTGGACCACCACGGCCGCGGCCATCAGCGCTGCCATCACCCCGCCCATCGCCAGTGCGGTGCCGCCGAGGGCTCCGGCGAGCGGGGTGCCGAGACCGCCGATGCCGAAGGTCAGCCCGCCCTGCAGGGCGGCCGCGGTCCCCGGGTGCGCCGCGCCGACGTGCTGGGTTCGGGTCATCGCCGCCGGCAGGACGAAGCCCCACGCGGCCGTCACGACCGCGAGGGCGCACCACACCGGCACGGGCCCGAGTCCGAGGAGCGCCGACACGAGCACGGCCGTGGCCCCGACCGTCCCGACGACCAGGCCCAGGGTCAGCAGGGCGTCCTCGCTGAACCGCCCGACGAGCCGGCCGAACAACAGCGTCGTGACGATCATCATCGACGCGTTCGTGGCGAAGACGAGCGTGTACAGCCCCTCGGAGAACCCGAACTCCGACTGGAACACGAACGAGCTCGTCGCGATGTAGGCGAAGAACCCCACCGTCGAGAGCACCCCGCTCAGCACGTAGGCCCGGAACCGCGGGATCGCCAGGAGCTCGCGGATCCGCTGCCCGTTCGCCGCGAACCCGACGCCACCACGACGCTCCGGCGGCAGGGTCTCGCGGAACCGCAGGACCACCGCCACGAAGAACACGGCACCGAGCACGGCCAGCACGACGAACATGAGCCGCCACGTGCCGACCGTGAGCACCGCTCCCCCGGCCAGCGGGGCCACCACCGGCCCGATCGCGTTGATGGCCGCGAGCGTGCCGAACACCTTCGCCATCCGGGTGCCGCTCGTCACGTCGGACACCATCGCCCGACCGGCCACGGCACCCGCGGCTCCGGCGAGTCCCTGGGCGACGCGGGCCACCACCAGCGTCACGACGTCGGGGGCGAGCGCGCAGCCGACCGACGCGAGGGCGAACAGGGCGGTCCCGACGACGAGCATCGGCCGACGACCGATCCCGTCGCTCACCGGTCCGACGAGCAGCTGGCCGACCGCGAAGGCCACGAGGAACGCCGTGAGTGACAGCTGCACGGCGCCGGGCGTGGTGCCGAGGTCGCGTGCGATGGCCGGGAGTGCGGGGATGTACATGTCCGTCGCGAACGGCGAGACCCCGACGATGAGCGCCAGCGGCACGATCGGGGGCAGCACGGTCGTCGTCGGTCCCAGGCTGCGCTCCGTCGTCACCTCCGACACGCTACGCGTCCCCGAATCGATTCGACGGACACTTCGTGAGCAGCAACGGTCGGTTCGCGGTGCCGGAGGCGACCGTTCCTGCTCACGAAGTGCGGGCCCGCGACGTGCGCGCGGACGGACAGGAGGCCCGGTGCCAGCTGGCACCGGGCCTCCCGTCCGGCGCCGCGAGCGGTCACGACACCCCGCTCACGTCCGCCGAGTGGTCGCGTTCCGTCGCCCGGCGACGGCGCAGCCGACGCTTCGTGACCACTCGGCAGGCGCCACCCGACGTGTCCTGACCGCTCGGGCCGACCGACGGCGCGAGGCGCGAGCGGTCACGACACCCCGCTCACGTCCGCCGAGCGGTCGTGTTCCGTCGCTCGGCGACGGCGCAGCCGACGCCTCGTGACCGCCCGGCCGGGGCCGCCCGACGAGTCCTGACCACTCGGCGGAGCGGCGACGCGAGGCGCGGCAGACGCTTCGTGACCGCTGGGCGGTGCGGCCCGGGACGTGCGCGGGGACGGACGGGAGGCCCGGTGCCAGCTGGCACCGGGCCTCCTGTCCGTCGGGTGGGGGCGTCAGCCCGTGTTCTGCAGGCCGGCCGCGATCCCGTTGACGGTGAGCAGCAGGAGCCGGTGGTCGGCGTCCGTCGGGTCCGTGCTGCCGGACGTGCGGATGGCGCGCAGCGCACGGAGCTGCAGGTGCGACAGCGCGTCGACGTACGGGCTGCGGAGTCGCACCGCGCGGGCGAGGACGGGTCGGTCCTCGAGCACGTCGCTGCCGCCGGAGACGCGGAGCACCCAGTCGCGGGTGCGGACCATCTCGTCGAGCACCTTCGCGGCGAGGTCGTCGCGGTCGGCGAGCTCGAGGTACCGGCGGGCGATGTGCTCGTCGGTCTTCGCGAGTGACATCTCGACGTTCTTGATCATCGCGGCGAAGAGCGGCCACTCGGCGTACGCGGCGCGGAGCACGTCGACGTCGCCGACGGCCTCGAGCGCGGAGCCGAGCCCGTACCAGCCGGCGAGGTTGATGCGCGCCTGCGTCCACGAGAACACCCACGGGATGGCGCGGAGGTCCTCCAGCGACTCCACCGACAGGCCACGACGGGCCGGGCGGGAGCCGAGGGGCAGCAGGCCGATCTCCTCCATCGGGGTGACCCGGGCGAACCAGGGCGCGAAGCCGTCGGCCTTGACCAAGTCGTAGAAGGCGACGCGCGAGACGTCGTCGAGCTGCTGGGCGAGGTCGGCGAACCGGGCGGCCGCGGCGGCGGTGCGCGCCTCGTTCGACGGCGTCGACGCGAACAGCGTCGCCGAGGCCATCTGCTCGAGGTGGCGGGCGGCGATGTCCTGGTCGCCGTACTGGGCGAAGATGACCTCGCCCTGCTCGGTGAGCTTGAGCCGACCGTCGATCGATCCCGGCGGCTGCGCGAGGACGGCCTCGTTGGCGGGACCGCCGCCGCGGCCGAGCGAACCGCCGCGGCCGTGGAACAGGGTCAGTTCGATGTCGTTGTCTCGGGCCCAGTCGGCGATGCGGGCCTGGGCGTCGTACAGCGCCAGGTTCGCGGACACCGGGCCGACGTCCTTCGACGAGTCGGAGTAGCCGAGCATGACCTCGAGTCGACGGCCGGTCGCGGCGAGGCGTCGCTGGAACGCCTCGGTGCGGACGGCCTCGTCGAGGATGTCGACGCTGGCGTGCAGGTCGGCGAAGGTCTCGAACAGCGGGATGACGTCGAGCACCGGCGCGGCCTCGGCGGACCCGAGCGCGGCGACCGCGAGCTCGTGCACGTTCGCCAGGTCCGCCGGGGACTGCGTGAACGACACGATGTACCGGTTCGCGGCGCGGACGCCGTAGCGGGACTGCAGCCCGGCGATCGTGCGGAAGACGGCGAGGACCTCTTCGGTGGTCTCGCTGAGTTCGCCACCGGCGCGGATCTCCGCCAGGGCCGTGCGGTGTACCTGGGAGTGCTGGCGGACCTCGAGCTCGGCCAGGTGGAACCCGAAGGTCTCGACCTGCCAGATCAGGTTCTGCAACTCGCCGTTCGCCGGGCGGATCGCGCCGGCGGCGATGAGCGACGCCTGGATCGTGCGGAGGTCGGCCAGCAGCGCCTCGGGGCCGTCGTAGGCCAGCGGCGTGGTGCCGGTCCGGGTGGCGTCGATGCGCGCGGCGACGAACAGGAGCGCGCGGCGGTGGGTCTCGTTCGGTGCGCGGACGCCGATGCGCTCGGCGATGCCCGGGTCGAGGGACTCCTGCGCGGCGACGAGGGCGGTGAGGCCGGCGTCGGCGGGGGTGTCGCTCGCGTCGAGCGTCAGGGCGCTGCCGATGCGGGTGGTCGCGCGGGCGAGGCCGAGCAGGATGTGCTCCGCCGCGATCTCGGCGGCCTGGCGGGTGACGTCGGCCGTCACGTGCGGGTTGCCGTCACGGTCGCCGCCGATCCAGGTGCCGAACCGCACGAACGCGGGCGCGATCACGGGAGCGCGGCCGGCGTCGTCGCCCTGCAGCCGGTCGTCGAGCAGGCGGTAGACCTGCGGGACGATCTCGAACAGGGTCTGGTCGAACACGCTCATCGCGGTACGGACCTCGTCGAGCGGGGTCGGCCGGGTGGTCCGGAGCGGCGAGGTGCGCAGGAGGGTCGTGATCTCCTCGAGCAGGCGGCGCTCGTTCTCGGCGCGGGCCGTCGCGTTCCGGGCGCGGTCACGCTCGTCGATGAGGTCCGTGATGCGGCGGACACCCGTGGTGACCGCGCGGCGGCGGGCCTCGGTCGGGTGGGCCGTCAGCACCGGGTGGAACCGCAGGGTGCGGAGGCGCTCGGCGGCCTCGGCCTCGCCGACCTCGGCGACGAGCTCGGCGTAGGTGGCGGGGAACGAGTCGCCGGCCACGCCGCCGTCGTCACCACGCTGCCGGAGGACCCGCACGCGATGGTGCTCCTCGGCCAGGTTCGTGAGGTGGAAGTAGGTGGTGAACGCCTGTGCCACGGCCTCGGCGCGTTCGGCCGACATGCCCGAGACGATCGCCTGGGCACGCGCGGCACCCTCGGCGTGGTCGCCCTCGTAGGCGTCGATCACGGCGGCGCGCAACGACTCCACGTCGTGGAGCAGTTCGTCGCCCCCATTCTCCCGCAGCACCCGGCCGAGGAGGTTGCCGAGGTACCGCACGTCGGCGCGCAGGTCACTGTCGACCGCACCGCTGACGTCGTCCCGCGCGCGCTCGTGGCGTGCAGATCCGTCGATCGCCGTCATGGAGTCCTTTCCGGGTCGTCCGGGAGGCTGGTCCCGGGTCCCAGCAGCGTATCGGCACCCGGGGCGCATGACGTCGACCGTCCGGACGGACGCGGGGCGGGGTCCGGACGGACGCGGAGCAGGGTCCGCGCGGGGCCGGCGGTCCCGCGCGGGTCCGGGTTCGGAAGTGCCGGGGTGCTGCCGCCGCTGGATCAGGCAGGCACGGAGGCGCTGCCCGGCTCCTGACGGAACGGCGCACGGCGGGCATCGAGGCCGGCGAGCAGCCCTCGGTTCAGCTCGTAGGCGAGCTCGACCTCGGCGATCACCCGCTCCTGCTCGTCAGCCGTCCAGGGCGCGGCGTCGAGCTGGGCCCGGTAGGTGTGCTCGAAGTCGCTCGGGTCGGCGACCTGGTCGAAGATGTAGAAGAGGACACCGTTCGTGTCGAACCCGAACCGCTCGGCCAGCACCTGGCCGATCACGTGCCCGCCGGACACGTCGCCGAGGTACCGCGTGTAGTGGTGCGCCACGAAGCCGCCGGGCCACTCGGCCGCAACCTCGTTGAGGCGTCGCACGTACGCGGTCGTCGCGGGCAGCGGGCACACCAGCTCGGACCAGTCCGGGCCGATCAGGTACTCGAGGTCGGCACGGATCGCCGGCATCCGGGTGAGCTGCGCGGTGACGAACGGCGCCGCCACGGGGTGGTCGGCCATGGGTTCCGCCGCCCGCTCGAGTGCGTCGTACACGAAGGCGTACTGTCCGAGCAGGTCCGCGTAGTCGGCGACGTCGCAGTCGCCGCCGAGCAGGTCCTGCATGAAGCCGCTCGTGGCCGAGGCACCGTGCGAGCGCCGCGTGCGACGCCGCAGCAGCTCGGAGAACGGAATGACGGTCGAGTCCATGAGGTAAGGCTAACCTTAGTGATGCGCGCGTCAAGCAGGGATCACCCAGGTGACGCCGAACCCGCGAGAGGAAGCTCCCCCACGATGAGCTCGAAACCCAAACGCCCCCAGCACGTCTTCGTCGTCGACCGCACCGAACGGCTCTCGCCCCACATGGTGCGCGTGCACCTGGGCGGCTCGGCCTTCGAGGACTTCGTCGCCCAGGCCGACCCCGACCGACTCGGCTCGACCGACAAGTACGTCAAGCTCCTGCTCGCGAAGCCGTCGCTCGGACTGGTGCCGCCGTACGACCTCGAGGCACTGCGCGAGACCCTGCCGAAGCACGACCGCCCCGCCCGCCGCACCTACACGGTGCGCGCGGTCGACCACACCACGCGGACCATCGCGATCGACTTCGTCGTGCACGGCGACGAGGGCCTCGCCGGTCCCTGGGCAGCGTCCGCGCAGCCGGGCGATCGGCTCGCCCTGTCCGGGCCCGGTGGTGGCTACGCGCCCACCACGGACCCGGCGGTCACGCACGTGCTGCTCGGTGACGACAGCGCCCTGCCCGCGATCGGCGCGGCACTCGAGTCGATGCCCGACTCCGCCACCGGGGTCGCCCTGGTCGAGGTGGCCGGGCCCGCTGATGAGCAGGACCTCCGGCACCCGGCCGGGGTCGACCTGCGGTGGCTGCACCGGGACGCCACCGGCGCCCAGCCGGGCACGCTCCTGCTGGAGACGGCCCGCGGGCTGCCGCGTGCCTCCCGGCCGGTCCAGGTCTTCGCGCACGGCGAGCGGACCGCGATGAAGGCGATCCGTCGGCTGCTGCAGGACGACTGGGGGCTGGAGAAGCGCGAGATGTCGCTGTCGGCGTACTGGGCGCTCGGTCGTGGCGAGGACGAGTTCCAGGAGGAGAAGCGCGAGCCCGTCGGGGTGATCTTCACCGACTGACGGCGGCCTGCGTCCCCGTTCTTTCCCATGGCGGGCGCGATGGCTGGTGGGAACGGGCGTACCTGGTCGGTAGAACGGACCAGGTACGCCCGGTTCGACCAGGTACACCCGGCACGCCCGTTCTCGGTCGGTACACCCGGCGGCCGGGGCGGCCGGTTGTCGCAGGTATGCCCGTTCTTTCCCAGAACGGGCGCGATGGCTGGTGGGAACGGGCGTACATGGTCGGAAGAACGGACCAGGGACGCCCGATTCGACCAGGTACACCCGATTCGACCAGGGACGCCCGGTCCGCCCAGGGACGCCCGGTACGCCCAGCGCGCGCAGCGGCCGGGAGGCCCGGGGCACGTCGGTGGGTCGGGCTAACGTTCGGCGCATGGTCACCTCCTCGTGCTGCGTGCCTGGTTGCGCACGCGTGCTCGCGGACGGGCTCGCGGGCGTCCCCCTGTGCGGCGCGCACGTCGCGTTCGTCGCCGACCTCGCGGCCGAACACCCCGGCATCGAGGACGCACTGCCCGGCCCGTGCCCGGTGTGCGGGTCGAGGATCGGTGTGCGGTACCCCTCAGGTGTGGTGTGCGCCCGGTGCGAGTGGCGGTGGGGTGACGTGCCGGACGGCGACCTCGCTCCCCCTCGGGTCGATGTCGTCTACTACCTGCGGATGCGCGACGACTTCGGCGACCGCATCAAGATCGGCACGACGATGAACCCCCGGCAGCGGCTCGCGGCGATCCCGCACCAGGACCTGCTGGCGTTCGAGCGCGGTGACCGGAACCTCGAACGCCGACGGCACGCCGCGTTCGCCGCCAGCCGGTACCCGGGTACCGAGTGGTTCCGGGTCACGCCCGAGCTGCTCGCGCACGTCGAGGCCGTCGCCGCCGGGGTCGACGATCCGTGGGACCTGCACGCCCGGTGGACGAGCGAGGCGCTGGCGCTCCGCGGCTGACGTCTGCTGCTCAGGCGGCTTGCAGCATGCGGTCGGCGGTGCGGAGCGAGAGCGCCATGATCGTCAGCGCCGGGTTCGCGATGACCGCGCTCGGGAACACCGAGTTGTCGGCGATCCACAGGTTCGGGACGTCCCACGAGCGGCCGTCCTGGTCGACGACGGAGGTCTCGCGGTCCGTGCCCATCCGCGCGGTGCCGATGGTGTGCGCCGTGCGTTCGAGCACCCGGACGTCCTGACCGCCAGCGGCCTCGACGATGGTCGTCATCGTGCGGACCGCGTGGCGGCGGATCGCTTCCTCGTTCGACCCCGGGGTGAACGAGACCCGGGCACGTGGGACACCGTGCTCGTCGAGTTCTTCGGTCAGCTCGAGGCGGTTGTCGTCGTACGGCAGGCACTCGGCGTTGATGCCGACGCCGGCCGAGAACGGGTAGTCCTGCAGCGCCCGGACGAGCTCGGCACCGCGGAGTCCGCCGCCCCGGACCAGCGAGGTCGCGAAGGTCTGCGGCTGCACGCCCAGGCTCTGGATGAGGTAGCCGCCCGCGAAGTCGGCGTCCGCCGGTCGGACGAAGTCCTCGGTGATGATCGACGACGGGTACCCACGGTACGAGCGCATCGACTCGTCGAACCGCGCCCACACCTGGGTGGCTCCGTGCGCCGTGAAGTTCCGGCCGACCTGCCCGCTGCCGTTCGCGACACCGGTGTGCAGCAGCAGTCGCGGCGTCTCGACACCACCCGCGGCGAGGACGAGGGTCCGGCAGCGCTGGCGGTGCTCGCGCCCTTCGGCGGTGTACAGGACGGCCTCGACCCGTCCCGCCGCGTCGAGCTCGATGCCGTGCACGAAGGACTCCGGACGGATCTCGGCACCGAACGCCACCGCGGCGGGCAGGTAGGTCGTGTCCATCGAGACCTTCGAGCCGTTGCGGCAGCCCTGGTGGCAGGAGCCGCAGGACACGCAGGCCTGGCGCAGCCCGTGGTGCTCCTGGTGCCGGTCCTCGGTGGTCAGGCCGACCGGGGCGTCGGTCGCGGTGATCCCGGCCGCCGCGGTGCCGCGCATCATCATGTCCGACGAGGCGTTCCGGGCCGGCGGGCGCATCCGGTAGCGGCGGGACGGGTCCCATGGGTAGTGCTCGGGACCGGCGACACCGACGTCGTGCTCGACCTGCTCGATCCAGCCGGTGAGTTCCGCGTGGCTGATCGGCCAGTCCTGCCCCGCGCCGCTCTCGGTCCGCAGTCGCAGATCGTGCTCGCTCGGCCGCGGGGTGAACGCGCCCCAGTGCAGCGTCGACCCGCCGACGCCCGTGCCGCTGTTGTTCGGGCCGAAGGCCGTGGGGGCTCCACCGCCGCTCAGCCGCTCGTCCATCCAGTTGATGTCACCGGGGGCGGCGACCTCGTCGGGCACGTGGTCGCCCGGCTCGGTGTTGCGCCCGGCCTCGAGCGCGACGACCGTCAGGCCACGGCGGGCCAGCGATGCGAGGAGCGGTGCTCCCCCGGCCCCGGTGCCGACCACCACCACGTCGACGACGTCGTCCGTGCCGTACGTGCGTTGTCCGTCGAGTCTCATCGTGCAGCTCCGGTCGTCGGTGCGGTGTCGATCGTGGTGGCGGTGCCGGGGTCGGCGGGAGCCTCGGGTTCCCAGGCCTCGCGCTCGCCCGCAGCGAGCAGTTGGAAGCCCTGCTTGCGGACGCCGTCGCCGCCGTTCGCGTACCCGTCGAAGTCGATGGCGGCCATGGTGGCGGGGTGTGCGAGCCAGTGCTTCACGAGGTCGACGCTGGCGTCCTCGAACCACGCGCGCAGCTGCTCGGCGTCGAGGTCGCCGTCGGCGCGGTAGCGCCCGACAGCCACGGACTCGAGGGCCTGGTCGAGCACGCCGTCGCGGGCCGGTGCGGCGAGGACGTCGAGCGCGGCACGGTAGGCCTCGGCGTCCACCGGCAGGCCGTCCGGCCGCCAGCCGTCGCCGAGCCCCGCGGCCAGCTGCGCGTCGACCCGCAGTGCCAGGTCGACCTGGTCGGTGCCGGGCTGCGGGACGACGATCCGCGCGACCGCACGCAGGGTGTCCAGCTGCGTCGGCGTGAGCGCGTGGGGTGCGGCGGCCGGGTCGTCGGGCAGGGACCGCTGGGCCAGCAGCCCCCGCGTCCGGGCGCTGACCCGCGGCGAGGCGATCACGCGTGCGTGCTCCACGGGGACGACCGGCGATCCCGTGACCCGGCGTTGCCAGAATTCGCGGATGCGCTCGGCCACGGCCTTCGGCTGTTCCCAGGGCAGCAGGTGGGCGGCCCCGTCGACGACGTGGAGCTCGCTGTTCGGCCAGTGCGGCAGGGTCAGGCGGCGCTGGGCGTCGGCATCGAGGTCGCCGTCCTCGGCACCGGCGAGCACCAGGGCGGGCACGGGGTTCGGTGCGCCGTCCGACCAGTCCTCGCGGCTGCCGCGGGAGAGCCAGTCTGTCCAGGCCGCGGGGTCGGTCCGCTCGACGTCCTGCACCGCCGCGCTGTGCCGCGCGGGCGCCAGGGGTGCCGCGGTGTTGGCGGCGACGAACTCCGCGGCGTCCTCGGCACCGATCGGGCCACCGGCAGCCCACGACAGCATCGTCCAGCGGCGGTCGTCGTCCATCGGCTCGGGAGCGAGCGGGGACGCGGCGAGGAGCAGCACGGCCCGCAGTCCGAACAGGCCGTTCGCGCCGGAGATCGTGCGGTCGGCCACCACCGTGGCGACCTTGCCACCCATCGAGTGTCCGAGGAGCATCCACTCCGTCGAGCCACTCGCCCCGATCGCGCGCTCCACCAGGACGGCCATCTCCTCGACGGTGGTGCCGGACGACGACGGGCTGCGGCCGAAGCCGGGCAGGTCGATGCCGATCAGGTCGAGGTCGCCGAGGAGTTCGGCGCGCAGCAGCGCGAACTCCTCGGAACTCGCTCCGAGGGCGTGGAGACAGAAGACGGTGGTCACCATGTATACCTACCCGTCGCTCGCGACCGCTCCCAGCCGGGCCGTACCCCGCCGGGTCGTGCGTGTACCCCGATCGACGGCGTCACCGGGCGTACGCGTCGACGAACAGCGCGCCCCGGAGCTCGCGCAGGGTGTCCGCCAACCGGTCGACGGTCCGGCCGGAGATCCCCGAGACCTGGAGGTCGTACGGGCCGAGCGCGGGGAGCCGCCCGGTGCGGATGCGGACGACCTCCCACCCCACGGCGCGGACGGCGCGGTCCTTCTTCCGGTCGGTCTCCTGCCGCGGGCCGACGTGCTCGAGGCCGTGACGACCGGTGGAGTCGTACTCGATGGCGACGCGGAGCTCGGGCAGGATGATGTCCGGCCAGGCCTCGACGTGGTCGAAGAACGGGCGGTCGAGTCGGATGGCGGAGTGGTCGTAGGTGAACGCGAACCGCTCGGACAGCATGCCCCGGAGTTCGGCCTCGACCGCCGACGCCGTCGCCGGGGCGCAGACGCTCGTGAACGACTCACCCGACGGCAGCCGCGGGGTCTTCGGGCAGATCGTGCGGGGAACGGACTGAGCAGTCCGCCGTGGTGCACCACGGGCCGCCCCTGCCGAGCCGGCCGCGCTGGCGGACCCGGCGACGGGCCGACGGGACCGGGATCGGCTCGACGCGACGGCTCCGGCCGGGACCCCGCGCACCGGAGCCGCCGGCAGCGTCTGTCGTCCGGAACTCCGGACGACCCGCTGCGGCACGGGTACCGCCTGGGGCCAGTCCGACGGCAGCACCGGCCACCGCTGCGGCTGGGCCTGCACCGCGCACTCGGGGCACCAGACGGATCGCCGACGTTCACGGCCCGGGCGGGACCGCTGTTCGGACGGGGTCGCGACGAAGACGTGCCCGACGTCGCACTCCCAGGTGAGCAGGACCTCGGCAGCCGGGGGGACCTGGGTCAGGACGACGCCGTGGTTCCAGTCGGGGTGGTACTGCCGGATGAGCACCGGGTACGGAGCCCAGTCGGCGCGGAACTGTCCGACGGCGTACGGCACCGCTTCGCCGCGCGACCACTGTCGGCGGCGCCACCACGCATCGACGGGTTCGGCCACGCCCCCACGCTAGGAACGACCACCGACACCGCCGCACCACGCGGCGCGACCGACACCGCCGCACCACGCACCGCGACCGACACCGCCGCGGCACCACACCACGCAAAACCGCTCAGGAGGCCAGCGCGTGCTTCACGTAGGCGACCAGGGCGTTCGCGTGCCCGTGCCCGAGGCCGTGCTCGGCCTTGAGCCACCCGACGACCTCCATGTGCTGGTGGTCGTCGAGCCGGTCGGCGACCAGGTCGAGCCACTCCTGCACCGGGCGCCCGTACGTCGTCTCGATGCTCGGGAAGTACGACGCCGGACCCTTCACCTTGGTGCCGTCCGCCGGGGGCGCCGGGGCGGTCACACGATGCGCTGTCATGGCGCAACGGTAGCGCTCCGTCGGCCGTCACGGAACGTCACGCAGGACACCGTTCTGTGACGCCGCGTTGCGCCGGATGGCCGGGTGTTGCGCCGCGTGGCGGGGTGTTGCGCGAGGCGTTGTCGGCGGCGTCCGGCCCTCCTACGGTCGCGACATGACCGACACCACCAGGGCCCCGCAGTGGGAGGCGACCAGCGTCGACGACGCGGGCCGGACGACCGGGGCGAGCCGCGCCTCCAGGCCGGAGACCGCGACCATCGACGCTGCCGGACACGCCGCACTCGACCGTTCCGTCGTGCCGTTGCGGCACCCGCTGCGGTGGATCGCCGCGGCCCTCGTGCTCGTCGTGCTGCTGAACTTCGGCGAGACGCTGTTCACGAACGAGCAGTGGGGCTGGCCGGCCGTCGGCAAGTGGCTGTTCAGTCCGGCGGTCCTGACCGGCCTGCAGCTGACGCTCACCGCCACCGCGCTGAGCGCCGTGATCAGCTTCGCCGGCGGGATCCTGGTGGCCATCGCCCGGCTGTCGCACAACCCGGTCCTGTCCGGGCTGGCGTGGGGGTACGTGTGGCTGTTCCGGTCGGTGCCGCTCATCCTGGTGCTCGTCTTCCTGTACAACCTCGGGTCGCTGTACCCGACCATCGGCATCGGGATCCCCTTCGGGCCGCAGCTCGAGGTGCCGACCGCGAACCTGCTCGGGGACCTGGCGATCGGGGTCATCGGGCTGAGCCTCAGTGAGATCGCCTACGCGTCCGAGATCGTCCGCGCCGGGGTGCTCGCCGTCGACCACGGCCAGCACGAGGCCGCGCAGGCGCTCGGGCTCCCCCGTCGCCGGCAGTTCTTGCGGGTGATCATGCCGCAGGCGCTGCGGTCGATCGTCCCGGCGTTCGTGAACCAGGTCGTCGGACTGCTGAAGGCCTCGTCGCTGCTGTTCTACGTGTCGCTGCTCGACCTGTTCGGCGTGGTGCAGAACCTGTCGAGCACGTACCCGGGCGACATCATCCCGCTGCTCGTCGTCGCCACCATCTGGTACCTCGTGCTCACCAGCGCGGTCTCGATCGTGCAGTACTACGTCGAGCGGTGGACGGCCCGCGGGTCGGTCCGTGCGCTGCCGCCGACACCGTGGCAGCGGGTGCGGAGCGCGCTGCGGGGCGGCGGGACCGGACGTGGTCCGGGACGGCCTGGAGGCGCGGGTCGCCGCACACAGGCAGCCGCCGCCGAGCGCGCGGTCGCGTCCGGGTCCGCTTCCACCGTCGACGACAGGAGCATCTGATGAGCGCCGCCATCGCGATCCACGGAGCCGTCAAGGCGTTCGGGGACAGCGTCGTCATCGACGGCATCGACCTGTCGCTGCCGTCCGGCAGCGTGACCGTCGTCCTCGGCCCCTCCGGTTCCGGCAAGTCCACGCTGCTCCGGGCGATCAACCACCTCGAACCGCTCGACCGCGGGGTCGTCACCGTCGGCGACGAGCCCATCGGGGTCCGCCTGCGCACCGGCCGCGACGGGGTCCCCCGCTGGAAGGAGCTGCCCGAGCGGCACATCCTGCGGCAGCGTGCCCGGATCGGGTTCGTGTTCCAGCATTTCAACCTTTTCCCGCACCTCACCGCGCTCGAGAACGTCGCCGAGGGGCCGATCGCCGCCGGGGTCCCCGTCGCCACGGCCCGAGCCCGGGCACGGACCCTGCTCGATCGGGTCGGACTCGGCGACCGCGGCGAGACCCGGCCACGGCAGCTCTCCGGCGGGCAGCAGCAGCGGGTCGCGATCGCCCGGGCCCTGGCGCTCGAGCCGTCGGTCGTCCTGCTCGACGAGCCGACCTCGGCGCTCGACCCGGAGCTCGTCGGCGAGGTGCTCGGCGTCATCCGGTCCCTCGCCGAGTCCGGCACGACGCTCGTCATCGTCACGCACGAGATCGCCTTCGCCCGCGAGGTCGCCGACCACGTCGTGTTCCTCGACCACGGGCGGGTCGTCGAGCAGGGGCCGCCGGCCCAGGTGCTCGACCACCCGCAGCACACCCGCACGCGCGACTTCCTGTCCCGCGTCCGCTGACCCCTGACCCCCGATCCCCGCACGCACCCCAAGGAGAACCATGTCCACGACCACCCCGTCCCGCTGGCGCAACCGCGCCGGTTTCCTCGTCCTCGCAGCCGGCGTCGTCGTCGCCCTCGCCGGGTGCTCCGCGGGCGCTTCCGCCGACACGAGCGGCGCACCCGACGGCTCCGTCACCATCGGCGCCGCCTCGAACGGTGCGGCGAAGGAGACGACCGTCGAGGTCACCGAGGACACGAAGCTGCACGACGCGCTCCCCGCCGCGGTCCGGAAATCCGGCAAGCTCACGATCGGCGTGGGGGCCCTGCCCGCCGGGTTCCCGCCGCTCGCCTTCACCGGTGACGACCAGAAGACGATCACCGGTTCGGAGCCCGACCTCGGACGGCTCGTCGCCGCGAAGCTCGGGCTGCGCGCGGACGTGCAGAACGCCACGTGGGACAACCTGTTCGTCGGCATCGACAGCGGCAAGTACGACGCCGGGTTCTCGAACGTCACGGTGACCGAGGAGCGCAAGGAGAAGTACGACTTCGCCTCGTACCGGCAGGACAACCTGGCGTTCCAGGTGCTGGCGTCGAGCTCGCTGCGCTTCGACGGCGACCCGTCCGTGCTCGCGGGGAAGACCCTGTCCGTGAGTTCCGGCACGAACCAGGAGAACATCCTGCTCGAGTGGCAGAAGGAACTCCGGGCGAAGGGCGAGGACTTCACGATCAAGTACTACCCGGACGGCAACGCGATCAAGCTTGCGCTCGACTCGGGCAAGATCGACGCATACTTCGGCCCGAACCCGACGATCGCGTACCAGAACACGCAGAGCAAGGGCACCGCGAAGCCGACGAAGACCGCGGGCACCTACTCCGGCGCCGGCTCCTCGTTGCAGGGCCTCATCGCGGCGACGACGAAGGAGGGCAGCGGGATCGCGAAGCCCGTCGCCGCGGCGATCAACGAGCTGATCGAGGACGGCACCTACGCGAAGTGGCTCGCGGCCTACAACCTGTCGAACGAGGCCGTGAAGACGTCCGAGGTGAACCCCGAGGGCCTGCCGCTCGACAACAGCTGAACACGCGCGCGACACCCCCGTGACCGTCGTGGTCGCGGGGGTGTCGTGCGTGCGGGGCGCACCCGATGCGTGGGCAACGAGCGACGTCCCACCCGTCGAACGACAGGTGGGACGTCGGAACATGCGCACGCAGCGAGCTATCGCGCAGCCAGAGCGGACTCCCCCTCGACGACAGGCGCCGCCCACTCCGCGGCGAGCAGCTCGTAGGAGCGCACCCGGGCGTCGTGGTCGTGCGCGATCGTCGTGACGAGCAACTCGTCCGCTCCCGTGACCCGCCGGAGCGTCTCGAGCCGTTCCGCGACGTGTGCCGGGTCGCCGACGAACCTCGTCGCGAGCCGGTCCGCCACCGACGCCTCGGCCTCAGCGGGGAGCCGCAGCTCCCGAGCCTGGTCCGGGGTGGGGTACTCGATCGCCCCGACGCCGGAGCGGATCGAGTGCACCCACTGGGCGTACCCGAGCCCGAGCTCGTCCGCCTCGGCCGCGGTCGGCGCCACGAGCACGTCGGCCGACACGATGACGTGCGGCGCGTCGAGCACACCCGGGCGGAACGCGTCGCGGTAGGCCTGCACCGAAGCCAGGACCGTGCCCGGGGACGTGTGGTAGTTCGCGCCGTACGGCAGCCCGAGCGCGCCGGCGATCCGGGCACTCTCGCCGCCGGTGGAGCCGTGGATCCACAGCTCGACGGGTGCGCCGGAGGCCGGGGGCGCCTCGACGACAGCATCGTCCCGCGACCACGTGCCGGCGAACAGCCCGCGGATCAGGTCGAGTTCGCCCGCGAACCGGTCGACGTCCCCGGGCACTCGGCCGAGCAGTTCACCCTGCAGCGCGAACCTGCTGCCCGGCGCGATGCGGAACTCGAACGGCGCGGGGACGAGCAGGCCGTCGACGACCCGGTCGGTCCGCGGGGCGAGCGACGGCGGCTTCGGGGCGCCCGGTGCTGGTGCTCCTGAGCGGCCGAGCCCGAGGTCGATGCGCGGCCCGTACAGCGCGGCGAGCGTGCCGAAGGTCTCGGCGATCTGCAGCCCGCGGGTGTTGCCGACGAGTGTCGCGGCGCTGCCGACGCGGATCGAACTGGTGGCAGCGGCGACCGCACCGATGACGACGGTCGGTGCGCTGCCGGCCACGCCGGGGTTGAGGTGGTGCTCGGCGAGCCAGTAGCGGGCGTACCCGGCACGTTCCGCGGCGACGGCCAGGTCGACCGTGTTCGCCAGGGCCTCGGCGGGGGTCGACCCACTGCTCACCGGGACGAGGTCGAGGACGGAGAGCGGGACCCGGCTCATGCGAGCACCCGCTGCCGGTCGAGGACCCGTCCGGGCAGGTCGAGCGTCTGGCGGAGCGTCGCACCCTCGTCGTACGACTGGCGGTACACGCCGCGCTCCTGCAGCAGCGGGACGACCCGGTCGACGAACTCGTCGAGCCCGTACGGGTTGGTGTGCGGCACGACGACGAACCCGTCGGTGGCGCGCTCCTGCACGTACCGGTCGATCTCGGCGGCGATGTGTGCGGGCGTGCCGACGAAGCCGCCACGGGTCGAGGCGCGGATGACCAGGTCACGGATCGACAGGTGTTCGGCCGCGGCGAGGTCACGCCACGACTGCACCAGCGCGGGGACGTCGCGGGTGTGACGGACGCGGCCACGGGTGATGTCGGCGCCCTCCAGGTCCGGCTCGATCGAGGGCAACGGCCCGTCGACGTCGTACGACGACAGATCGCGGTTCCACACCTGTTCGAGGAACGCGATCGCCGTCGCCGGGCTGACCTGGGCGCGGCGGATCGCCCGGGAACGTTCCTCGGCCTCGTCCGCCGTGTCGCCGAGCACGAAGGTCGCGCCGGGCAGGATCAGCAGCTCGTCCTTCGACCGTCCGACCCGTTCGAGTCGCTCGGTCACGTCGCGGTAGAACGACTGCGCGTCGTCGAACTCGGTGTGCAGCGAGAAGACCACCTCGGCGTGCCCGGCGGCGAGGTCGCGGCCCTCGTCGGAGTCGCCGGCCTGCACGATCACGGGGTGCCGCTGGGGGCTGCGCGGCACCGGGAACGTGCCGGTCACGTCGAACTGCGGACCGTGGTGGTCGACGTCGTGGATGCGGGAGCGGTCGGCGAAGGCGCCGGCGGCCAGGGTCCCGGCGGCGCCCGACCCGTTCGCCACGATCGCGTCCGACTCCCACGAGTCCCAGAGCTCACGCGACAGCTCCACGAACTCCGCTGCCCGCGTGTACCGGTCGGCGTGGTCGAGGAACCCGCCGCGGCGGAAGTTCGCACCGTGGAACGCGTCCGAGCTCGTCACGACGTTCCAGCCGGCGCGGCCGTCGGTCAGGTGGTCGAGCGTGGCGAGCTGCTTCGCGAGCTCCACGGGCTCGTTGAAGGTCGTCTGCAGCGTGCCGACGAGACCGATGTGATCGGTGACGCCGGCCAGCGCGGCCAGGATCGCGAGCGTGTTCGGGCGCCCGACGACGTCGAGGTCGTGGATGCGTCCCTTCTGCTCGCGGAGCCGCAGCCCTTCGGCGAGGAACAGGAAGTCGAAGCACCCCCGCTCGGCGTTCCGGGCGAAGTGCTCGAACGACGAGAACGCGATCTGGCTCTCGGCGCGGTCGTCGCTCCAGACGGTGGTGTTGTTGACGCCCGGGAAGTGGGCGGCGAGGTGGACCTGACGCTTGACGCTCATGCTGAGACCCCCGAGGAGACGGAACCGACACCGGAACTGACACCGACACCGGTGACGGCAGGACGCGCGTACCGGCTGACCGCCGGCGCGATGCCGAGCCGCGTGCGCAGGTCGGCGGTGGGACGGGACGCCACGTCGGCGCGGAGCCCCGCGGTGACGAGCGCCGGGACGAGCTGCCTGGCGATGGCGGTCGAGTCGATCGGGATGCGCAGCGGACGGAGCCGGACGCCGGCGTACCCGAGTGCCCGCAGGTCCCCGATCCGTGTCACCAGGTCCGGCACCGTCGTCGCGAGGACGGACGTGTCCGACCCGGAGCCGACGGCGTGGGGAGCGCCCGCTGTCGCATCGAGCGCGGCCAGCTCGTCGGCGGCGGCCGCCGGCGACGACCCGATGAGCACCGCGAGGTCCGCGAGGACCGGACGACGGAGGTCGGACCCGGCCGCCTGCTCGGCGTCACGGACGAGTGCCAGCGCACCCCGATCCTCCAGGCCGTCGAAGCCAGGCGTGACCAGCACGACGTCCGCGGCGTCCACCGCGAACGCTGCCGCGTCGGAGCGGTGCGCGAGCGCGAACACCGGCGGCCTCCCCTGCGGCGACCGCGGCACGATCGACGCGCCGTGCACCGACACGAACGAGCCGGAGAACGCCGCTTCGTGGATGCGGTCGCGGTCGATGAAGCGGCCGGTCGTGACGTCGCGGATGATCGCGTCGTCGTCCCAGCTGTCCCAGAGGCGGGAGACGACCTCGGCGGCCTCGCGGGCCTCGTCGAACAACGTGGCCGCGTCGTCGCCGCCGGGGCGGCGGCCGAACAGCGCGGCCTCGCGGGTCGTCGGGCTCACCTGGATCCGCCATCCGGCCCGCCCCAGCGAGACGTGGTCGAGGGTCTGGAGGCCCGTGGCGACGTGGAACGGTTCGGTGTGCGTGACCGAGACGGTCGGCACCAGACCGATCGCGCGGGTCGCGGGGGCGACCGCGCTCGCGACCAGGAGGGCGTCGAGGCGGCCGACGACGGTCGATGTGTCGAGGTCGCCGTCGGGGTCGGTGGGGCCGGCGGTGAAGGAGTCCTCGAGGGTGACGGCGTCGACGCCGAGCCGGTCCTGCTCGACGACGACGTCGCGCCAGTGCCGGAGGCTCGTGAGGCGCTGTGCTGCCGGGCCGGCGGCGCGCCAGGCGGCGGGGTGCCAGCCGGCGCCCTGCAGCGCGGTGACGAGGGTGATGCGGTCGGGCACGGTCATGGGGCGACGCTAGGACGGTTCGGCCGAGCGGCGAAGCGGTGTTGCGGAACGTGACCGACGGTGTCGCCGTGTGACGCGCCTCGCACCGTGCGAGGATCGCCGGATGGTCTCGTCGTTCCTGACCCACGCGGAAGTGGTGGTCGACCCCGCGGTCCCGATCGAGTCGTGGGGGCTGTCGCCCGAGGGTCGCGTCCGGGCCGCCGCCGCACACCGGCTCGCATCGACACCGGTCTCCCGGCGGACCGTCTCGAGCACCGAGCGCAAGGCCGTCGAGACCGCCGACCTGCTCGCCAGCGCCGTCGGACTGCCGGTCGAGCACGACCCGCTGCTGGGCGAGATCGACCGGAGCGCGACCGGCTACCTGCCGCCGTCCGAGTTCGAGGCCGTCGTCGACGCGTTCTTCGCTGCACCCGAGCAGTCGGTCCGCGGCTGGGAGCGGGCGATCGACGCCCAGGAGCGAATCGTCGCGGCCGTCCGCCGGCACTGCGCCACCGGCGACGTCACGATCGTGTCGCACGGCGCGGTCGGCGCACTGCTCCTGGCCCACCTGCGCGGCGTCCCGATCACGCGCGCCCTCGACCAGCCCGGCATGGGCAGCGTCTTCCACTTCGACGCGCTCGCCTGGCGGGCGACCAGCGGCTGGAGACGCGTCCCCGCGACCTGACGGGAGGCGCGGGGCGGGGCCGCCACGGGCCTCCCGTCCGCCGCCTGCGCGGCCCGACCGCCCCGCCCGTCAGACCACGCGCGTCGCGCCCGTCACGGGGCCGGGGGCGGCGTCCTCGTCGTCGGCGTCGTGCAGGGTGCGCTCGGCCTGCCCGAGCAGGTGGTGCACGGCGAGGCCGATCGAGCGCGCACCGACGACCGCGACGAGCACGCTCAGCAGCGCCAGCAACGCGGTGGTGGGGATCCAGGCGGACGGCAGCGCGAGTGCCCGGAACCACTCCACCGCGGCGGTGGCGACCGCGGCGGCCGGGAACACGAACGACCAGAACCCGAGCGAGAACGCCAGGCGGACGTACCGCGGCAGCAGGGCCAGCTGCACGAGGACCATCAGGACGCCGAGGCCCGCGATGGCCTGCACGGGCAGGGTCACAGCGCTGTCGGTGAGGGCGAACACCGACAGGGTGGCGACCGCCGGCGGCGCGACCAGGATCGCCATCGTCGGCACGAGCGGCCCCGGCAGCGCCGGTCGGAACGCCAGCCGGATGAGCAGCAGGCCGGTCATGACGCCCCAGAAGAACACGCCGACGCCGAGGGCCGGCCAGGACAGCCAGCCGACGCCGACCTCGTGCGTGGCGACCGAGGCGACCAGGGCCGCGGCGACGGTCGGCAGCAGGTAGCCGCCGTGCACGGACTCCAGGGCGAGTCGACCCTCGAACCAGGTGCTCAGCAGCCAGGCGGCGAACCCGGCCGCGGTGGCCACGGCGGCGAGTACGACGACCTGCCCGGCGACGGGGGCGAACCGCGCCAGGTCGACGCCGAGCAGCATCGCGGTCGCGGGCACGAGCGCGGCGATCGGCCCCTGCGCCGGGTGGCGGAGCTGGTCGACGAGCCGTTCGCTGACGCGTGCGCCCCGGACGGCGTGCGCACCGAGCAGCCACACCCACGCTACGGCGGCGATCGCCCAGAACACCTGCGGCACCACGGTGGGCAGGTGCAGCACGGGGGCGGCGTACGACCACGTCTCGGCGAAGCCGGCGAGGCCGAACGGGACGGCGAGGGTGTTGAGCGGGATGCGGGAGGTGGGTCGTGGCATGGCTCCCCCATTCTCGTGGACGGGTCGGCTGCGCCGGTGCGCGGCTGGGGCCGTGCGCGCCCGCGGGCCGTGCGTGCTCGGCGGGGCGTGCGTGCTCCGCGGTCAGGCTGCGGGCAGCTGCTCGCCCGCCTCGATCGCCACGTCGAGCCGGTTCTCGGCGGGCGGCAGCGGGCAGGTCGCGTGCGGGGTGTACGCGCACGGCAGGTTCGTCGCCCGGTTGAAGTCGATGCGGGTGGCACCGTCTGCATCCGGTGCGGCGATGTCGAGACTCCGGTTCGCCGCGTACGTCGTGACCCCGCTCGTGCGGTCGGTGAACAGCACGTGCAGGCCGCCGGCGTGCCCGTTGAACGCCAGGAGCGACCGCGGTCCGTCGAGGTCGAACGTCAGGACGCCGGGGGCCTCGTACACGTGCAGCAGGCCGTCGACGACGCTGCCGACGGTGACCTCACGCGGGGTGTCGAACGGCTCGAAGTGCGCGTCCACGACGAAGCGCTCAGCGGGAGCGTACGCCGGGGTGCCCTGGTAGCCGACGCGGGTCGGGTTCGACGGGTGCCGCGGGCGCAGCAGGTCACTGCCGCCGCGCCGGGCGACCTCGATCACCACGGTCTCCTCGCCGTCGCGCCACACCACGTTCGTGCTCGAGCGCTCCGGCAGCGGGCCGAACCGGTGCGTCCCGGTGACCGGCTGTCCGTCGACCTCGATCGTCTCGTCGTCGGCCAGTGCGACCACCGGGCCGTCCTCGTCCGTCGACCAGCTGCCCGGGGCGTCCTCGAACCGTTCCGGCGTCGCGGTGAGCCAACGGATGCTCGTGATCGCGAGGAAGCCGTGCTCGCTCGCCCGGGCCTGCTCGTGGTCGTCGTGCCACGTGGTCCACGCTTCCGCGAAGGTCGGTGCGGCCGGGGGCGTCGGGTTCGTCGTGGTGGTGTCGCTCGTCGGGGTCGTCGTGCTCATGGGTCGACCGTACGACGCGTGGCCCGGTGGCGCGACGCGGAACGTAACGGGCCGGACCCCTCGTGGCAGAGTGGCACTGCAGCGCACCGCGAAGCCTCGCGCGCGGCCCCCGACTCCCGACAGTCCGCACCCATCGAGAGGAAGGCAGCGCATGCCCTTCGAGAACACCGACCGCATCCAGGCCACCACCGCCGGATCGCTCCCCCGCACCCCCGAGCTCATCGCCGCGAACGCCGCACGGCCCGTGGCCGCCGACGGCTTCACGCTCGAGACCACCGACGAGGTCCGAGCCCTGACGAGCGCGGCCGTCGACGACGTCGTCGCACGGCAGACCGCGCTGGGCATCACGCAGCCCGGTGACGGCGAGTTCGGCAAGGCGATGTCGAACAGCGTCGACTACGGCGCCTGGTGGGGCTACTCGTTCCAGCGCGTCAGCGGCCTGAGCCTGACCGACGAGAACATCTTCTCGCAGCAGCCGGTCCGGTCCACCCCGGGGAACATCCGGCTCACGAGCTTCCCGGACCGCCGCGACTGGACGATCTTCCACGACGCCTACACCGACCCCGAGTCGGGCATCGGCACCGGCAAGAACGCCACCGCGTTCCCGACCACGACCGGCCCGATCACCTACACCGGCCACGAGGCCGCAGCCACCGACGCCGCGAACCTCAAGCACGCGGTCGAGGCCGCCGGCGCGGACAACGGCTTCATCACGGCGCTCTCCCCCGGCTCCGCCGCCCGCATCGCGAACGAGTACTACGCGACGGAGGAAGAACACATCTGGGCGTGGGCCGACGCCCTGCGCGAGGAGTACACGACGATCCTCGACGCCGGCCTCGTGCTGCAGATCGACGACCCCTCGATCGCCGAGAACTGGGACCAGATCAACCCCGAGCCGAGCATCGAGGACTACCGCGCCTTCACCCGCATCCGTGTCGAGGCGCTCAACCACGCGCTGCGGGGCCTCGACACCAGCCGCGTGCGCTTCCACCTGTGCTGGGGTTCTTGGCACGGCCCGCACACCACCGACATCGAGCTCCGCCACATCGTCGACCTGATGCTCGACATCGACGCCGGCGCGTACTCGTTCGAGGCCGCGAACGCCCGCCACGAGCACGAGTGGACCGTCTGGCAGGACGTCGCCCTGCCCGAGGGCAAGGTCATCGTCCCGGGCGTCGTCGGCCACGCCACGAACGTCGTCGAGCACCCCGACCTCGTCGCGCAGCGCATCGAGCGGTTCGCCTCGGTGGTCGGGCGTGAGCGCGTCATCGCCGGCACCGACTGCGGCCTCGGCGGCCGCGTGCACCCGCAGATCGCCGCGGCGAAGCTCGAGTCCCTCGGCGAGGGTGCCCGGCGCGCGAGCGCGAAGCTCTTCTAGCCGCCCGTTCCTTCCCAGAACAGCTGCGGTACCTGGTGAGATCGGGCGTACTTGCCAAGAAGAACAGGGCAGGTACGCCCGGTTCGGGCAGGTACGCCCGGTTCGGGCAGGTACGCCCGGATCGGGCAGGTACGCCCGGATCGGGCAGGTACGCCCGGATCGGGCAGGTACGCCCGTTTCCGCCAGGTACGCCCGGTTCGGGCAGGTACGCCCGGATTCGGACGCACGCGCGGACGGACGGGAGGCCCGGTGCCAGCTGGCACCGGGCCTCCAGGCCGTCAGCGGATGCGTCTACCGACGCGAGCGGCCGAGCACGACGGCCGCGCCCGCAGCCGCGACGCCGAGCCAGACGAGGGGGCGCGTGACGCGCCGTCGCTTCGCGACCCAGCCGCCGTCCGTCGCGTTCGCGGCGTCGGCGGGGGCGTAGAGGTTCCCGTCGGTCGGGGCGCCCTTGCCACGGAGCGCGAACGTCTCCACCATCGGCTTCGTGATCTTGTGGAACAGGCCCGGGAACACGTACTGCAACGGGACGAGCGATGCCTGGATCCGTCCGACGAAGCGGTAGCGCTTGGGGTGCGTGGCGGCCTGCACGACAGCACGGCCGGCCCGCTCGACCGAGACGGTGGGCGGCAGCGGGTGCGAGGTCTTGCCGGTGTAGTTGGCACCGTTCTGGTAGATCGGGGTGTCGATCGTGGACGGCAGCAGCGCGGTGAACTTGATGCCGGTGCCCGCGAACTCGTCACCGAGCACGTCGACCAGGCCGAGCGCAGCGTGCTTGCTCGTCACGTACGCCGACTGGTACGGCGCCGAGAGCAGCGACTGGATCGAGCCGACGAGCACGTAGGTGCCCTTCCCGCGCTGCTTCCAGTGCGGCAGCAGGTGCGTGATGGCGTTGAGGTGCCCGTACAGGTTCGTGTCGACGACGCGCTTGAACGCCTCGGTGGGCGTCTGCTCGAACAGGCCGTAGACGAACAGGGCCGCGTTGCCGACGAAGACGTCGATGCGACCGAAGCGGGTCGTCACCGTGCCGATGAGGTCCTTGACCTGGTGCTCGTCGGCGACGTCGGTCGGGATCGCGATCGCCTCGGCGCCGAGCTTCCGGCACTCGGCTGCTGCGGCCTCGAGCGAGTCGTGCCCGCGTGCGGCGAGCACGAGTGTGGCGCCCTGCCGGGCGAACTCGTGTGCGGCGGCCCTCCCGATGCCGCTCGATGCTCCGGTGATGACGACGATCTTCCCGCGGTACCGATGTCCCATGTGTCCTTGGTACCCGGCCGTGGTCCGTTCCCGCACAGCCGGGTCGTACCCCTGCACGCGGTGCGAAGATGGAGCATGCGCAAGGACGACCTGACCGTCGACGAAGCCGCGGTCATCGCCGAGCACGCCCGCGCCGGTGTCCTCGACGTCGACGACCCCGAGGTGCGGAAGGTCGTCGAGCAGGCGAACCGGGTGCTGGTCCGTGCACAGATGTGGGGCGAGGAGCGGAGCCCGAAGCTGCGGCGTCGCCGACGGCTCATCGCGGTCGGCGCCCTCGTGATGGTGCTCGTCTGGGTCGCGGGGTTGCTCGTGCCGCTGGCGATGCGGTTCGGCTGACGGGTGCGTCCCGCGGACGAAGCGGGATGTGGGCCTGTTCAGGTGCGGCCGGATGGTGCATGATCCGACGACCACACCACCATCGCGCTGCAGGGAGCACGACATGGACCAGCACATCGATCGACGGCGCTTCATGACGCTCGGACTCGCCGGGGCCGCGACGACCGCCCTCGGCGCGACGGCGATCCCGGACGGCTCGGCACAGGCCGTGACCGGAGCTGCGGCGCCGACCGCTGCGCCCGTGCTGCTCGCCGCCGACGAGTTCGACGGCCCGGCCGGCAGCGCGCCGAACCCGGGGATCTGGCGGTACGACCTGGGTGCCGGCGGCTGGGGCAACGCGGAGCTGCAGACCTACACGGACTCGCGGCGGAACGCGGCGCTCGACGGTGCCGGCAACCTCGTGATCACCGCACACCGCGAGGCCGACGGCTCGTACTCGTCGGCTCGGCTGAAGTCCGAGAGCACCTACACCGCGCAGTACGGCCGCATCGAGGCGCGGATCCGCATCCCCCGCGGCCAGGGCATCTGGCCGGCGTTCTGGATGCTCGGCGCGGACATCGGGCAGGTCGGCTGGCCGGCGTGCGGGGAGATCGACGTCATGGAGAACGTCGGGTACGAGCCGGGGATCGTGCACGGCACGGTGCACGGGCCCGGGTACTCCGGCGCGCAGGGCATCTCGGCGGCGTACACGAACCCGTCCGGAGCAGCGTTCGCCGACGACTTCCACGTGTACGGGGTCGACTGGCGCCCTGGCTCGATCACCTGGACGGTCGACGGCGTTGCGTACCGGACGGTCACCCGGGCCGACGTCGGCTCGGCGACGTGGGTGTTCGACAAGCCGTTCTTCGTGATCCTCAACGTCGCGGTCGGCGGGAACTGGCCGGGTTCGCCGGACGCCTCGACACGGTTCCCGCAGCAGATGACCATCGACTGGCTGCGGGTCCACCAGAACGCCTAGCCGTGATCGCCGACGCGGAAGAGCGTCAGGGACGGCGGTTCGCCCGGGCGACGAGCCACAGGTACGTGCTGTGCCCGACCAGGGCGAGTCCGAAGAACACCGCGGCGACCGCGTAGACCCGGTCGAGCTTGCCCTGCCCGATCACGAGCATCACGACGCAGAACGCGACGGCGATCGCGAGGACACCGACCTGCACGGTCGACCAGATCCGTCGGAAGCGCGGCATGCCCGTCTCGTTCACACCGCCCATTCTGCCCGATGCCGTCAGTGCTTCTCCGGGTCGTGGCCCCAGTTCATGAGCGAGTACCGCCAGGGGGTGTCGTGCACGTCGCCGTCGGGCCGCTGCTCCGAGTGCCGGGCGACGTAGCCGACGACCTTCCGCATGTGCGCCAGGTCGTCGTCGGTGCGGTCGGCCTTGTGCTTCTCGAGGATGCGGATGATGTGCCGGCCGCTCTCGTGCCCGGTCGACTCGCCACCGCCCGAGGGCTTCTGCCCGACGGACTTCGACTCGTCGGTGTCGAGCCACTTCCGCAACTCGGTGGCGGTCATGTTCACCGCGTCGTCGAAGTCGGCCCGGGTCTGCTCGTCGTCGTGCTCGCTCATGCCGTCGAGCAAACCCGGCGGTGCTGGACGACTGCGCAGGGCGGATGCGCCTCCGACCGCGCCCAGCCCCTCGCGCGTTTCCTGACCCTGCGAACCCCGCACCCGAACAGGAAGAGGCATCACATGCGCGCAGTCGTGTGGCACGGCATCGGCGACATCCGGCTCGACGAGGTCCCGCAGCCGACGATCCAGGACCCGGAGGACGCGATCGTCCGGATCACCCGCAGTGCGATCTGCGGCACCGACCTGCACTTCGTCCGCGGCACGATGGCACCGATGGTCGAGGGCACGATCCTCGGTCACGAGGCCGTCGGCGTCGTCACCGAGGTCGGGGACGCGGTGCGCGGCTTCAGCCCCGGCGACCGCGTCGTCATCAACTCCACCGTGTCCTGCGGTGCCTGCCGGTACTGCCGGATGGGCAAGACCGCCCAGTGCGACCGCTCGAACAGCAACGGACCGCAGGCGGGCACCGCGTTCTTCGGCGGCCCGGCCTCGACGGGACCGGTCGACGGCATGCAGGCGGAGTACGTCCGCGTCCCGTGGGCCCGCAACACCATGCACCCGCTCCCGGACACCGTCTCCGACGAGCAGGCGATCCTGCTGTCCGACATCTTCCCCACGGGGTGGTTCGGCGCGGAGCTCGCGGGCGTCACGCGCGGTGACGTCGTGGTGGTCTTCGGCGCCGGGATCGTCGGACAGTTCGCGGCGGCCTCGGCGTACAAGCAGGGTGCGGCCCGCGTCATCGTCGTCGACGGCGAGGAGACCCGGCTCGCTGCCGCGCTCGCCCAGAACTGCGAGGTCGTCGACTACAACGCCGAGGACCCGGTCGAGGCGATCATGTCGCTGACCGACGGCATCGGCGCGGACTGCGTGATCGACGCGGTCGGAGTGGACGCCGAACGCCCGAAGCGCGGCCCGGCGGCGGTCGACCAGGACCAGGCGGCGGCGTTCGACGCCGAGGTCGCCACGGTCGCGCCCGACGCCGAGCCCGAGGGCTTCGGCGAGGAACAGCAGTGGAAGCCCGGGGACGGCCCCTCGCAGGTGGCTCGCTGGGCGGTGGCGAGCGTGGCGAAGTACGGCCGCATCGGGATCATCGGGGTGTACGGACCGACGGCCGAGCACTACCCGATCGGCGAGGCGATGCTCAAGAACCTGACCGTGCGGATGGGGAACTGTGACCACCACTCCGTCACCCCGCCGCTGATCGACATGGTGGCGGCCGGACAGTTCGACCCGACAGCCCTGATCACCGAGCACGAGCCGATCACCGACGCGATCGCTGCCTACCAGGCGTTCGACCGACGCGAACCCGGCTGGATCAAGGTCGAGCTCGGCACCTCCTGAACCGAACGCGAGGCACCGGAACGCGACGCACCGGCACGCGCTGCACCGGAACGCGCTGCACCGGACCAGGACGACACCGGGTGGGAATGGAACGGCCCCGCCCGGTGTCGAACTCTCCACCGACCACGAAGGAGCACACCATGAGCCTCGACCTCCACAAGAGCACCGGCGCCGGAACCGTCACCGACGAGCGCGCCTGCCTGCCGAAGCCCGTCCTGCCCACCCTGCACGACGAGCGCACCCCGTCCTTCGGTCGCTGGCTCGGACAGATCAACCACACCGACTGACCCACCGTCGGGAGCGACGGCACGCACGGTCCGCCGACGGCCCGGCCCCTCGCCGCGCACTGCTACCGTGCACCCATGTCCTGGGGCCGGCGGTACTACGCGCTGCAAGCCGTCGGTGGAGCGGCCTGGTGGATCGCCGTCGCGACGCTGCCCTGGATCCGCACGGCCACGCTCGGCTCGCTCGACCCGGTGCTCGTCGCCGTGTTCGACGTCCCGCTGTTCGTCGTCGCCTCGGCGCTCGCCGCCGCCGGCGTCCGGGCCGCCGCGTTGGGCACGACGGTGTGGACCGCCCTGGTGCTCGTCGCCCTGAGCGTCTGGGCCACCGTCACCGGCGAGGCCGGCTGGGGGGTGCTCGTCATGCTGGCCGCCACGATCGGCTCGGCCCTCGCCCTCGCCCTGGTGCTGCTCGGACGGGTCCCGACGGAGTGGGTGACGAGTGGTCCGCTGCGGATCCGGACCGCCGACGCCAGCGCCCCGCGCTCCCGGCACGTCACCGCGACCGTGCTGCAGATCGTCGTCTTCTGGGGCCTGTTCCTCGGGGTGTTCCCCCTGCTCATCGCGTTCGCCGAGCACCGCTGGGGCCTCCACCCGCAGCTGCCGGCACCCTTCGTCACCACCATCACCGTCGTCGGTGTGGTCGTGCTCCTGCTGGCCAGCGCGCTCGGCATCGCGTCGGCAGCGGCGATGTCGACGAAGGGCGAGGGCACGCCGCTGCCCTCGGCCACCGCGAACCGCCTGGTGGTCGCCGGGCCGTACCGGTCGGTGCGGAACCCGATGGCACTGGCCGGCATCACGCAGGGCGTCGCCGTCGGTCTGCTGCTGTCGTCGTGGCTGGTCGTCGTCTACGCGATCGCCGGTTCCGTGGTCTGGAACTGCATCGTCCGCCCGCTCGAGGAATCCGACCTGGAGGAACGGTTCGGCGACGACTTCCGCCGCTACGCCGAGCAGGTCCGGTGCTGGGTGCCGCGGTGGCCGGTGCCGGCGCGCGAGGGTTCGCTGCCGCTCAGCTCGTCGCGCCGCTGATGTTGACGAGCCACGACACCCCGTGGCGGTCGGTCAGCATGCCGAAGGTGTCGCCCCAAGGCGCTGTGGTGAGTGGTTCGATGATCGTCGCGCCCTGGGCGAGGCCGTTCCACCACCGTGTCAGCAGTTCGTGGTCGTCGCCGCTGAGCGAGAGCGAGATGCTGCTCTCCGCGGGTGTCGGCATGCCGGACGGCGCGTCCGAGGCCATCAGGAGCAGGCCCTGGTCGCCGTCGAGCTGGCCGTGCATCACCTTGTCGGCGTCGGCGGGGTCCTGGCTCATGCCGGCTTCACCGAACGTGCCGATGGTGAGCGTCCCGCCGAAGACCGAGTGGTAGAACTCGAGCGCTTCGCGGGCGCCGCTCCGGAACCCGAGGTAGGGGTTGAGGCGAACGGTCATGACGGTCTCCCTCGTCCTGCGCGGGCGTCGTCGTCCGCGTCGTGATCATCGTGGCAGGTCCCGCGTCCCCGCGGAAGGAGACGCCGTCGTCTTCGTTCGGCGCCGCCAGGTCGTCGAGACGCCTCCACATTCGGCGGCGTCTCGACGACGGCAGGGCGTCGCAGCAACACACCGGCGTGTTCGAAGCCGCACCAACGCCGGACGGGAGGCGCGTGGCGACGACGCCACGGGCCTCCAGGCCGTCAGGCGGCGGGGTCCACCACCGGCGGTCGCGCGGACGGGGCGAGCTCACGGATGCGCTTGGCGGGGACGCCGGCGTAGACGCCGTGCGCCGCCAGGCGGCCGACGACCACGGCGCCGGCGGCGACCACGACGTCGTGCTCGATGTGGGCGCCCGGCAGGATCGTGGCGCGGCCGCCGATCCAGACGTGCTCCTCGACGACCACCGGACGGCCGGTCGCGACGTCGCTCCACCGGCCCTCGGCGTCGATCTCGTGGTGGCTCGTCATGATGAGCACCTGCATCCCGATCGCGGTGTTCGCACCGATCGTCACGGGGGCCACGGCCTCGACGGTCACGTTGCGGTTGCAGAAGACGCCCCGGCCGATGGTGAGGTGCTTCGGGTCGCCCGTCAGCGAGAACCCGGTCCCCACACCGGACTCGGCGCGTGCCCCCGCGGCACGGAGCAGCAGCCGCCGGACGATCCGGGGCAGCAGCGGGGATCCGAGCAGTGCCGTGAAGACGAAGTGCTCACGGGCGTAGGAGGCGTCCTCGACGAGCCGGCGGCCGAACGTCGACGGATCGGTCGTCGGCGGGACGGCCGTGGTCGGGACGGGTGGTGCTGCTGAGCCGGCCATGGGGTCTCCAGTCGTCGTGGCTGCGTGTCCGTGCAGCGCAAACGTAGGGCGACGATCGTCGGCGATCGGCCGGACGGCGGGCGGTTGCGGGATTCTTGCGGGCCCGCGCGGCTGCTCGCTAGGCGCGGGCGCCGTCCCGCGCGGTGGACGCGGTCTGCCGGGGCAGCTCGCCGAACTCCTCGCGGTAGCTCCCCGCGAACCGGCCGAGGTGGGCGAACCCGGTGGCCCGGGCGATCTCGGCGATGCTCCGACCGTCGCCCGACTCGAGCTGTTCGCGGGCGAGCAGCAGCCGGATGCGGCGCAGGTACATGGTCGGGGTGATGCCGTGGTGCCGCTGGAACGCCGCCTGCACGCCACGCACGCTCAGGCCTGCGGCCTCGGCGACGTCGTCGACGGTGATCTGCTCCGTGGCGTGCTCGAGCAGGAAGGTCTCGGCACGGGCGAAGCGGGCGGTGGCGGCCATCGCCGGCTCGTGCTGCCCGACGGGCCAGTGCGGGATCGCGGTGAGCAGCCCACCGGCGGCGAAGCGCGCGAGCTCCCGCTCGCGTTCGACCGGGACGGCGTCCGGTCCGGCCAGCACCTCTTGTGCGACGGACCGCACCATGAGCCACCAGGCAGCGAGCGGCGCGCCCTCGGGGACGTGCCGCGGACGGAACTCGATGGGACCGGGGGCCCAGTCGCCGCGTTCGGCCGCGACCTGTTCGACGATCGAGCGGTCGATGCGCAGGACGTCCTTGTTGCACGCGATCCAGCGGAAGCGCTGGGGCCCCTGCCGGAAGAGCGTCGGGCGGCCGATCTTCACGATGTTCTCGTCGACCTGGGCGACCCCGGACTTCATCCAGAAGATCATCATCGCGTCGCCCGGCTCGATCGTGCCGCTCAGGACCCCGGTGCAGCGGGTCGACTCGAGCGACAGCAGTGCCGTCCCGCGCACGCGTTCCTCGAACACGAACTCGGCGTCCGTGGGTTCGACCGACAGTCCGTGGGTGATGTGCGTCCGAGCCATCGCCTCGGCCGCGACCGACGGCTCGGCGGTCTGGGTCTCCCGCAGCAAGCGGTGCATCGTCTCGGGCACGTGATGATCCTCCCGACAAGTCGGCGTCCGCGCAACGAGCGACGCGCCGCGTTCCTGTACGGCGGCCAGCCAACGCGCTGTTGGCTGTGCTCCAGGAGGTCGAACATGAAGTACATCCAGTACGACCGCTCGACGATCCTGACGAGCGACGACGTGGCCGATGCCGTGATCGAGTACGCCGCCGCACTGGCCGGGGGCAGCCGTGCGGACACCGTGGCGATCCCCGCCGTGGCCGCCGACGGCACCATGACGACCACCAAGGTGCTCATCGGTCCGTCGAGCCAGCTCGTTGTCGAGGACGCCGAGGAGGACGAACTCGAGGCTGAGGACACCGTGTTCGTGGCTCGCCTGCGCGCCGCCGCGCTGACGTTCGACCACGACGAGGTGATCCACGCGGACACCCGGTCGGACCTGACCGAGGGGCCGGTGGCGTAGGGGCGCCGGCTCAGCGCCCGAAGTCCGGCGGCGACGCGTTGGTGTCGACGGCGAGCACGGCCTCGGTGCGCCGACCGAGTTCGAGCAGGAACGCCTCGCCCTCGGGTTCGAGGTCGTCGTCCGGAGCGGGCTCGAGGGCGACCGGGATCGCCGGGGCCAGGAGCACCTCGATCGTGCTCGCCACCCCGAAGTCGTCGGCCGTCGGGATCGACACGACGTCGCTCAGCCGGCTCTGGTGCAGTGCTGCGGCGTACCGGATCACCGCGTCGGCGATCGTGTCGCTCGTCAGGACACGGACCGTGCCCGCGTAGTTCACGTACTTCACACTTGCTCCCTGGTGAAGAGGAGCATCCGTCGCGGTGACGGTTCCCTGATCCGCTGCCACGGTAGGCCGCCGTTGCGCGCCGCACACATCTTCGCTTTCCGGACGGGGTACGCCCGGAGCCTGAACCGGTGCCCAGTGGGGGTCGCAGACGATCGGGGACGTCCAGGGAAACCGACCACAGGGAGAGACATGACCGAGCAGCAGCAGACCCCGGGGAGCGACCAGGAACTCACCCCGAAGGCCGACCACGGCGAGGAGTCGTACCGCGGCTCCGGCAAGCTCACCGGCAAGCGCGCCGTCATCACCGGCGGGGACAGCGGCATCGGGAAGGCCGTCGCGATCGCGTTCGCGCGCGAGGGCGCTGACGTCCTGATCAGCTACCTGCCGGAAGAGGAGGACGACGCGCAGGACACGAAGCGCTGGATCGAGGAAGCCGGTCGGAAGGCCGTGCTGTTCCCGGGCGACGTGAGCGATCCCGCGTACTGCCGATCCGTCATCGACCAGGCGGTCTCGGAACTCGGCGGGCTCGACGTCCTCGTGAACAACGCCGCCTACCAGATGACCCACGAGACGATCGAGGAGATCAGCGACGAGGAGTGGGACCACACCCTCGCGACGAACCTCAGCGCCTACTTCCACCTCGTCAAGGCGGCCCTGCCGCACCTCGGCCCGGGGTCGTCGATCATCGGCTCGAGCTCGGTGAACTCCGACAACCCGAAGCCGAACCTGGCGCCCTACGACGTCACGAAGGCCGGCGTCGCGAACCTGTCGGCCGCGCTGGCGCAGCTGCTCGGGGAACGCGGCATCCGCGTGAACAGCGTCGCCCCCGGTCCGATCTGGACGCCGCTGATCCCGTCGACGATGCCGCCGGAGCAGGTCGAGCAGTTCGGCAAGCAGTCGCCGCTCGGCCGTCCCGGCCAGCCGGCCGAGCTCGCACCCGTCTACGTGCTGCTCGCCAGTGACGACGGCAGCTACGTCTCCGGCGCGCGGGTCGCCGTCACCGGCGGTACCCCGATCCTGTGACGGGACGCCGGTCCGGCAACGGGACCACGTGACGGACGGGAGGCCCGGGGCACGACGTGCGCCGGGCCTCCCGTCCGTCGTCGGGGAACGCTCCTGGCTGAACCGCCGCCCACCGGGGCTGGCCTACGTTCAGGGCCATGTCCACGCGAGCGAAGACCGTCACGGCGCTGTTCGGCGCCGCCACCGTAGCCCTCCTGCTCACCGCCTGCGACCCCGGCGGAGCCCAGAACATCAACCCCGTCGGCAAGGTCCCCGGCTCCGAGGAGAAGTCCCAGTCGGCCCAGTGCGACGTGGCCGCCAGCGCCGCCGTCGACATGATCGACAAGGCGGTCGGGTCGCACGACACCACCGAGTTCGCGAACATCCAGAAGGGGGACGGCGGCTGGTACCTCGGTGCCGCGATCGTCCCCGCGGACAGCAACGACTCGAACGACGACGAGGTCACCATCTGGGCGACCACCGCCGACCCCACGGCCGACGACTTCGACGGTCCGCTGTACGCCGTGAACGACGTCGCCAAGCAGGCCGTCGCCGACGAGACGACCACCACCTCGGACGCGCCGACGCCGTTCGCCGACGACTCGAAGGCCGCCGAGCAGGTCGAGAGCTGCGTCGTCGAGGCGTCCGACCGCTAGTCGTCGGACACCGCGCAGTGGCCGATCAGTCCTTGGGCTGGTCGGCCACTTCCACGTCCACGTGGTAGTCGTCGCCGCCGTCGGTGCTGATCGTGGACACCGAGTCGTAGACCACGTCGTAGCCCGCCGTGTTCACGTCGCAGTGCACCTCGGCGCCGTCCTCGATCGCGATGTCGTCCGCACCGCAGTCGACCTCGGGGGTCGCGTCCGAGACGTCCGCCAACGCGTCGACGACGACGCGTTCGAAGGCGTCCGGTGTGACGGTCCGTGACGACGACGTCGACACCGTGCACCCGCTGAGCGTCACCGCCAGGGCGATCGTCGCGGTGAGCGTCGTGAGTGCGGTGATGGCGCGCTGGTGCTGCATGGTGTCCCCCGTGGTCCCCTGGCCGCTGCTCGCCCCGAGATCGGGGACCGGCAGTTCCTCGACGATAGCGGGAAGGTGCGAGGACGTCTGCCACGAGTTCGGGTCAGGAGCAGACGTCCTCGCGCTACGACGCCGTCGGGTTCGACGCGGTGGTCATGACGAGGCCAGCCCGGGAACGGGGGGTCGGGCACCCGCCGGTAGGGTCCGGCGGGGTAGCTTCCGGAGACTGTACGACGACCACGGCTCAGACGTGTACAGGATCCGCCGGAACCGGACAGGAACCGGCGGGTCCCGGATCAGCCCGTAGCCGCTCAGCCGTGCTGCAGCCGGTCCGCGACGCGGGCCCACTGGTCGTGCTCCCACTGGGCGTAGGCCTGTCGCCGACCGGACGACCCGAAGTCGTTCTCGACGTTCGCACTGACGGTCATGATCGTCTGCCCGTCGGTGGCTCGGACCGTGAAGTCGATGTTCAGCACCGATCCGGCCCCGCCGATGTTCTGATCGGTCGCGGTCAAGATCAGGCCGGAGTTCACGCCCGGTCGCACCGTCGGATCCGAGTAGTCGTACAACGTGCTCACCCGGAAGCTGTCGTCCCCGAACCGGTTCAGGGTGAACGGCACCACGTCACCCACCTTCGGGAACGCGGTCGGGGCGCCGGTGATCGGGATCCCGCACGAGAAGCAGGTGTGGAGCCGGTTCCAGATGTCCGTGGGGCTCGCGTGCCCCAGGGGGTAGGTGAACCAGTAGTTCCAGTGCTGCGACGAGGTGGTCGGTGTGGTCGGCGTGGAGACCACGGCGGCCGTCGCCTGCGCGGCGTCCGCGGAGGCCTGTGCCGGAGTCGCGACCAGGACCGCGCCCACGACGAGCGCGACGCCGGACAGCAGCGTGGGGACGTGGTGCGCCCGAGCTGGCATGGAGATGGGCATGTCGTCTCGTTCCTCGGCGTGCGCCGTCAGTTTCGCCAGACGATCGTCTGGTGGCTCCACGGTAGGCGAGCTGGACCCCGCCCGGCTGAGCGTCGACCCGGGGAGTGATGAAGGCCCGCTCAGCAGCACAGCGGCTCACTAGACGATCGTCTTCTGAACGCCTACGGTTCCTAGCACCCCGTTCCGCTCCCGAACCGTGAGAGACCGCATGCGCAGCGCCCGCCACACCACCGTGCTCGAGACCGGCTGCTGACGTGGCAGCGGCGAAGGCGACCGTCCTGCTCGTGAGCGACTTCCCCCTGTCGGCGATGCGGGGCGAACGAGCCGCGCTGGTCGAGCAGGCGAAGGCCTTCGCCGAGTCCGGTCACGTCGTCTGGGTGGCGACTCCGCAGTCGAGCGAGACCGCGGACCTTCGGAAGCACGGCGTCCGCCTGTTCGAGGTCGAGCCGTCGATCAGCGCCCCGGAGAGCGACCTACCCGTGGTCCGCAACTCGGTCCGTGTCCGCAGGTGCCTCGGCACGCTGATGGTCGAGGAACGGATCGACCTCGTCGTCACCCACTCGGACTTCGGCCTCGCCGCGGCGGCGCTGACGACGGCGCGCTCCCTCGAGCTGCCGACGATCCACACCGTGCACGGTTCGGCGCCGGTCCGGGGCTGGACCGCGGCGGCGATGGCACCCCTCGCACGGCACGCGCACCGCGTGGTGACCGGGATCCGGCCCACACGGCACCGCTTCACGGGGCACCCCATGGACGACGCTCGCCGCAACATGGCAGTGGCCGTCTCCGGGGCGGCCGACGTCGTCGTCACCCCGACGACGCGGCAGGCCCGTGTCCTCCGCGAGGCCGGCATCGGCCCGGTCCACGTCGTGCCCAACGCCCTCGTCCGCCGGCCGGTCGAACCGCCGCCGTCGCCGGAACTCGGCCCGCTCCGGCTCGTCTGGGCGTCGCGGTTCACCCCGGACAAGCGCCTCGACGTCCTCCTCAACGCGATCCGGCTGGTGGAGATCCGCCTCGGGGCACACGCCGTGCGGGTCGACGTCGCCGGTGGGACCGTCCCCCCGGCCCGCACGCCGGTGTCGGTCCGCGTCCACGGCCGCCTGTCGTCGCAGGCCGTCCACGACCTGCTGCTGTGCGGGCACGCGGCGGTGGTCTGCTCGCTCGAGCACGACGGCCAGCCGATGACCGCACTCGAGGCGATCCGGGACCACCGCCCGGTCATCGTCTCCGACATCCGCCTGGCGAGTGAGTTCGGCTCCGCCGCCGTCCTGACCGACGACGAGACCGCGTTCGGGCTCGCCACGACGATCATCGAACTCGCCTCGGACCGGACGCTGCTGCGACCGCACACCGCCGCCGCGATCGAGCACGCCCGACGCGCGACGCCGGAACGGCACACCGATCAGGTCCTCCGGCTGGTCGCCGGTTCGCGTTCCTGCTGAGTGACGGCCCGGAGGCGGTGACGCACGCGGGCCGTCGTGCCACCGGTGACGAGCAGCCCGAGCGCGAGCAGCGCGAGGGGCAGCGGATCGGCTCCGGTGGCGGCCAGGCTCCCGGTCCCGCCGCCGGGCTCCACGCCGGCGACAGGCGCCGTGTCGACGTCACCGCCCGTACCGGGTCCGCCGCCGCCCTGGTTGCCCGTACTGGTCCCGCCCGGGCCGGGGGTCGGTGTGCCGGACCCGCCACCGCCACCACCGGGCTCGCCGTCGCCTCCGCCACCGCCACCGCCGCCCCCATCGCCACCGCCGTCGCCGCCTCCGTCGCCCCCGCCGTTGCCGTCGTCCGGCACCGCCGTGTTCACGATGGTGCAGACGACGTCGTCGCCGTCCGCGACGGTGACCGCCCCGTCCGTCACCGGCGCGCCGGTGCAGGTCCAGTCCCCCGCCTCGTAGCCGTCGGGGCCGCCCGACTCGGTCAGCGTGTAGTCCCCCGGCTGCACCGGTCGACCCGTCACAGCGTCGCTGCCCGACGTGCCGGAGACCGTGCTCGGTCCGGTCGCGGTCAGGGTCCAGTCACCCGGGTCCGCATCGCCACCGACGACCCGCTTGACCAGGGTGAGGTCCCCCTCGACCGCGTCGGTCGACAGGCACGACACCGTCGTCGAGAACGGGAACCCGTGGATCTCGCGTGGCACCGGGCCGGCGGCGGTCGCGACCCCGTGCGTGAACGACGCCGCGACGACGTTGCCCTCGACGTTCTGCGTCACGTCCCACCGCAGGTCGGCCCGGGGAGCGTAGATCGTGCCCTCGAGGACGTCGGCGCCGGTAACGTGCACGGTGGTCGCGTCCGGGAAGTTCCAGAGCACGAACGGCGCGTGCGCGTTCGTCAGGTTCGCGAGGTTCGGCACGGAACCGTCGAAGGTCGTCCCGGTGACGTTCACGACGAGGGGCGATCCGGGGCCGGGCAGGCCGTCGAAGGTCAGCAGGTCGAGTGTGTCGAGGTCCGCGGCGGCCACCGTCAGCACGTTCGTGACGCCGGGCTGGACATCCGCGTACGCGGCCGTCCCCGGCGCGATCGGCGTCGGCAGGGGCGCGCCAGCGGCATCGTGGAGCACGGTCGTCACCGGGCACGTCCCGAGGTCGGCGGACAGGGACCGGTAGCGGGCGAAGGACGACGCGAAGTCCAGCACCGACGGGTCGGCCGTCGTCGGGACGGAGCTCGCAGGCTGCCGGGTGGTCCCCTCGATGCGGGGGAACGTCTCGGCGGTGGTGCCCTCCGGAGCGAGCCGGTAGTCGATCGTCGCGCCGTTCTGGTCGGTGTCGAAGGCATCGTAGGTCGCCGTGTCGCCGACGTGGGCGTACCCACCGTTCAGCACGCGGAGCACGGCCGACTGCTCCGAGGGGAACCGGATGCCGCCGCCGACGTACAGGAACGTGGGACGGCTCTCCCCCGGCAGCGTCAGGGCGTTCGCGGGCGGGTTGCCCGCGCCGATGTTGTAGCTGGTCTCGAAGGCCAGGTCACCGCCGGCGGCGAGCGTGCCCTCGGCCTCGTCGGCGGCGAGCTCGACGTCGCCCTCGACGAAGACCAGGAACCCCTGGTTCGCCGGGTGCCCGTCCACCGGCACGGTGACGGGGTTGACGGGCGGGACGTCGGCCGCCGCTGCCGGCTCCGTCGCGAACAGGGCCGCCGGCGTGACCAGGGCCGTCGGAACGAGCAGCGCGGCGACGCCGAGCAGTGCCGTCCGGCTGCGGACCCGCGCCGTCACGGCCGGGCCGCCCGGTCGGCCTCGGCGTCGGCGTCGGCGTCGGCGCCCTGCTCGTCGCGCCACTCGTCGAAGTACTGCTTGCCGATCGCCCGCAGGCTCCGGCCGATCTGCGTGTAGTCCTCGTCGCGCAGGTTCGCCAGCGACACCCGGACCGACCACTCGGGGCCGTCGAACCCGCCTCCGTTCAGCAGGATGATGCCGGTCTGGTCGGCGAGCCGGAACAGGATGTCGGTCGGTTCGTAGTGCTCGCGGAGGAACGTGCCGATCCCCGGCCCGCGCAGCCGTTCGGCGTAGGCCAGCACGTCGAGCTCCACGTAGTAGCCGACCCGGTTGACGTCCTCGGGCAGGGTGACCTGCATGCCGTCGAGCAGCAGCTCCAGGCGGTGCCGGATGAGCCCCTGCGCCTGGTGCTTGTAGTGGTCGGTGTCGTCGAGCACGGCGTACGCCGCGAAGAGCAGCATCTGGCACTGCTGCGGGAGCGACAGTCCGGCGGTGTGGTTGAGCGCCACCGAGCGGCTGTCGGCGACGAGCCGGTCGACGAACCGGATGTCGCGCGGGTGCAGCGAGAGGGTGCCGTACCGGGCGTCGAGGGCGGACTGGTCCGCTTCGGGCAGTGCGGCGAGCCGCTCGTCGAACACGTTGTCCCGGTTGACGGCCACGACGCCGAGCCGCCAGCCGGTCGCGCCGAAGTACTTCGAGAACGAGTAGACGCCGATCGTGTTCCGCGGGACCTCGGCCATCAGGGAGCGGAAGCCGTCGATGAAGGTGCCGTAGACGTCGTCGGTGATGATCGTCAGCTCGGGGTTGTCGGTGGCGACGACGTGGGCGATCGCGTCGAGCGTCTCCTGGGCGATGCGGACCGAGGGCGGGTTCGTCGGGTTGACGACGAACAGGGCCTTGACGGACGGGTCGCGCAGTCGGTCGATCTCCTCCGGCGGGTACTGCCAGGTGTGCACGCCGTCCTGGTCCACGGTGCTGGCGTGCAGGTGCACCTGCTCGAGGTCGTAGTCGGCCAGCGCGGGGATCTCGAGGTACGGGGTGAAGATCGGCGTCATCAGCGCGATCCGGTCGCCGCGGTGCATCAGCCGGTTCTCGAGCAGCGAGTCGAACACGTAGCACATCGCCGCGGTGCCGCCCTCGACGGCGAACAGGTCGTACGGCTGCGCCGGCGGTTCCCCGGCGCACATCTCCTGGACGAGGTACTCGTGCACGATCTGCTCGGCGTGGTGCAGCATCCGGTCCGGCTCCGGGTAGTGGTCGCCGATCACGGAGTCCGCGAGTTCCCAGACGAAGGAGTCGGGTGCGAAGCCGAGGTCGTCCACCCCGTGCCGGAGCACCCGGCGCAGCAGGTCGACCCCGGGTTCGCCGTCGTGCTCGGTCAGCCACGCCCCGAAGCGATCGGCGATGCCGTCCTTCTGCGGTACGCCGACGAGTTCGGGGTCCCACTCCCGGTTCTCGCGCGAGACCGTGAGCGCGAACTGCCCGAGGGCGAAGAACGCCTCGCGTGGGGTGGGCGCGATGAAGTTGGGGTTGCCGCGGCCGGCGTTGAGCATCTGGAACGCGGTTCGTGATTCGTGCTCGCCGGCGATGCGCTGGAGTTCGTCCTTGAGTTCGAACGGGGACAGGTGCTGCAGGCGCGCGATCTGCTCGCGGGAGACGCTGGCGACGGGCATGTGGTGCTCCTTGTGCGGGGTCAGTGTGCGGTGATCGCGACGACGACGGCGCCGCCGATGCTGAGGACGATGTTGCCGATGGCGTAGGGGACGGTGAAGCCGAGCAGCGGCACACTGCTCTTCGCCGTCTCCTGCAGGGACCCGACCGCCGCGGTGGTGGTCTGGGCACCCGTGAGCATGCCGAGGACCAGCACGGGGTCGGTCTTCCGGAAGAAGAACCGTCCGACGAAGGTCATGACGACCAGGGGCACCAGGGTGACGACCACCCCGGCGACGAGCAGCTGGACGCCGTACTGCGCGAGCCCGTCGATGAAGCCCGGCCCGGCGTTGATGCCGACGACGGCCACGAAGAGCGTGAGCCCGACGGTCTCGAAGAACCACTGCGCGCCGGGCGGGACGTGCCCGAACGTGGGGCTCTTCGAGCGTCGCCAGCCGAGGATCAGCCCGACGATGAGCGCACCGACGCTGGTGGTGAGCGACAGCGGCACGGCGCCCACCGTGATCGACGGCACACCGATGACGGCGCCGACGGTGATGCCCAGGGCGACGGTGACCATGTCGGTCTTCGGGTCGGTCCGCTCGGGGAAGCCGACGTACCGGATCCCCTGCTCCAGCAACGGCAACGGCCCCTGGACCCGCAGCTCGTCACCGGCGTGCAGCGCCGTGTCGGGGCCGAACGGGATCGCGTGCCCGCCCCGGCTGATGCCCTTCAGGAAGATCTGCCGGGCCCGTTCGGTGTGCCGGAGCTCCTCGACGGTCCGGCCGACGACCGCCTTGTTGGTCACGACGACGGACAGTTCCTCGATCGGCACGTCGAGCAGCGTCGGGTCGTCGATCTCGACCGCGAACGCGGCCAGGTCGTCCTCGATGATCGCCGCGTGGTGGCCGGCGACGACCACGATGTCGCCGGGGGCGAGCGTCTGGTCCAGGTGCGGCTCCACGATCGTGTCCCCGTGCCGGACCCGGGCGATGAAGACCCGCGAACCGATGCGGGCGTCCGAGGCCTGCTCGAACTCGCCGACGGTCTGCGGCGTGAAGGCCGTCGTCAGCCGGTACGCGCGCCGGACGACCTGCTGGTACGCCGACGTCACGTCGGGGTTGTCGTCGTGCACCCCGAGGCGCTGCTCCAGGTCGTGCGCCGCGGCGGGCAGGTCGCGGATGCCGAGGAACCGCGGGGCGAGCAGGGAGATGTAGAGCGCCGCACCGACGGTGCCGAAGATGTAGGTCACCGCGTACGCCACCGGCACCAGGTCGCTCCACGCCTTCGCCGTCGCGTCGCTCACCGGGAGTCCGGCGATGGAGTCCTGCGCGACGCCGATGATCGACGACTGCGTCAGCCCGCCGCCCGCCAGACCGGCGGCCAGACCCGGGTTGTAGCCGAGGATGCTGCTGATGACGATCGTCGTGCCGAACCCGACCACGGCCAGCACGACGGCGAACACCGCCTGCGGCAGCCCGGAGCCCTTCAGCCCCGCGACGAACTGCGGGCCGAGCTTGTAGCCGAGCGAGAACAGGAAGATCAGGAAGAAGACCTGCTTGACGATCGGGTCGACCTGCAGGTCGTCCCCGAGCACCGCGCCGATGACGACGCCGGCGAGCAGGGTGCCCGTCACGGCCCCGAGACCGATGCCGCGGTAGCTGAAGCGCCCCACGAAGAACCCGACCCCGAGCGCCAGGAACACGGCGATCTCGGGGTGCTCGATGATGGTGTCCCTGACCCAGGTCATGCGGCCGCCCTCGCCCTCGGGGCCCCTGCCTGCCCCGTTGGCCGAAAACGTAAACGGACCTCACACCCGGTGTTCCCAGGAACGCGCGCGCCGCCCTGGGCGCACCACGGGACGGACGGGAGGCACGGGGCGGGCCCGCCCCGGGCCTCCCGTCCGTCGGCGCGTCCAGACCACGGCGCAGGAAGAACGCCCCGATGAGGAGGGGGGATCTCATCGGGGCGTTCCGTTCGTGGGGCCGCGTCAGGCGGCGAGGCGCGCAGCGAGCGCGGTGGCGCGGGACCGGAGGTCCGCGTAGGTGGCCTCGTACGCGTCCGGCGTGCCGACGCGCGAGGGGTTCGGCAGCGACCAGTGCATGCTGTCGCCGTCGTCGATCGACTCGTGCGCGCGGTCGCAGACCGTGACGACCAGGTCACCGTCGGCGACGAGGTCGCGGAAGGCACGCGGGACGTGGCGGCCGAGGTCCAGGCCGTGGCGTTCCCCGACGGCGACCGCCCCGGGGGCGATGGCGGCCGCGGGACGCGTCCCGCCCGACAGCGAGCCGATCTCGCTGACCTGCGCCCAGACGCCCGCGGCCAGCGGGGAGCGCGCGGAGTTGCCGGTGCAGACGAACAGCACGCGGGACACCGGGCCGGGCACCGCCGCCGAACCGTGCGGGACACCGCTCGGTTCGAGGTGCAGGTAGCTGCGGCGCCCGTCGCCGTCGGAGCGGCGTCGCGTGACCAGACCGGCCTGCTCGAGGACGCGCAGGTGGTGCGCCAGGAGCGGGCCGGAGATCCCGAGGGCAGACCGCACCTCGCTCGGGCTGGCGTCAGACGCGGCGAGCAGGTCGACGATCGCCAGGCGGGCGACGTCGCCGAGTGCCGCGTGCTGCGCCGCACGCCGCTCGAGGTCCTGCCGCCGGGTGTTCATCGGTTCAATGTTGACTGAACCATCTGCCGTCGTCAAGATGAGCGGGTGACGACCAGCCCCGAGCCCCTGCGGTCGTCCGCGGGATCGGTGTTCCTGGTGTTCCTGCGGCTCGGGCTGACCTCGTTCGGCGGGCCGGTCGCACACCTCGGGTACTTCCGCGAGGCCTTCGTGGTGCGTCGCCGCTGGCTGCGGGACGACGCCTACGCCGACCTCGTCGCGCTGTGCCAGTTCCTGCCCGGACCGGCGTCGAGCCAGGTCGGGATGGCACTCGGGCTGCAGCGCGCCGGACTGCCCGGGCTCCTCGCGGCGTGGTGCGGGTTCACCCTGCCGTCCGCGGTGCTGCTCGTCGCGTTCGCCCTGCTGGTCTCCGGCACGCCCGACCTGGCCGGCGCCGGGTGGCTGCTCGGGCTGCAGGCCGCCGCAGCCGCGGTGGTGGCGCAGGCGGTGCTCGGCATGGCGCGCTCGCTCACACCGGACCGCCGTCGGGCGACCATCGCGACCGCCGCCGCGGTCGTGGTGCTGCTCGTCCCCGGCCCGGCGGCGCAGGTCGCGGTCATCGCGGTGTGCGGTGTGGTCGGCGTGCTGTGGCTCGGTCGGGTGGTCGACTCGGTCGAGGATGTCGGAGACACCGAGGACGCCGGCTCCCAGATCGCCGTGCGCCTCCCCCGCTGGGTCGCCGTGTCGGCGCTCGTCGCGTTCGCCGCCCTGCTCGTCGCGGCACCCGTCGCCGCGAGCGGCACCGGGGCAGTGCGCCTGTTCGGGGTCTTCGCGCAGGCGGGCTCGCTCGTCTTCGGCGGCGGCCACGTCGTCCTGCCGTTGCTCGAGTCACAGACCGTGGCCACGCACCTGGTGGGCCACGCGGACTTCCTGGCCGGGTACGGCGCCGCACAGGCCGTGCCCGGGCCGCTCTTCACCTTCGCCGCCTACCTCGGCGCCGTCGCCGACGGCAGTCCGAGCGGGCTCCTCGGCGCGGCGGTGGCACTCGTCGCGATCTTCCTGCCGGCGGCGCTCCTGGTCATCGGTGCGCTGCCGTTCTGGCACGTGCTCCGTGCCCTGCCGTGGGCCCGGCGCGTGCTGGCCGGTGTGAACGCGGGGGTCGTCGGGCTCCTCGCCGCGGCGCTCTGGGACCCGGTCATCACCGAGGGCATCCGCTCGGCACCCGCACTGGCGCTCGCCGTGGCCGCCTTCACCGCCCTCACCCGCTGGTCCGCTCCCCCGTGGGCCGTCGTCATCGGAGCCGGCCTGCTCGGCGCCGTCGTCCTCTGATCGGAGCACTCCGCATGCCCACCGTCCTGTTCGTCTGCGTCCACAACGCCGGCCGCTCCCAGATGGCCGCCGGCTTCCTGCAGCACCTGGCGGGTGGCCGCGTCGACGTCCGGAGCGCCGGCTCCGAACCGGCCGACCAGCTCAACCCCGTGGTCGTCGCAGCGATGCTCGAGGAGGGCATCGACATCCGGAACGAGCAGCCCGCGCTGCTCAGCACCGATTCCGTCCGCGCCGCGGACGTCGTCATCACGATGGGGTGCGGGGACGCCTGCCCGGTGTTCCCGGGCAAGCGCTACGAGGACTGGGAGCTCACCGACCCCGCGGGGCTCGACCTGGACGCCGTCCGGCCGATCCGCGACGACGTGCGCGCACGGGTGCAGGACCTGCTCGCCGGGCTTGCGATCGCCTGAGCGGCGACGTGAGCCGTCCCACAGGTACGGACCGTCGATCACCAGCGGGAGCGGGTCACCCTGGCAGCGCGTGCACAGGCCACCCTGGAGGCGCGCACCGCGACTGAGAAGCCGGTCACGGTCGAGCGAGTGGCGGCCCCAGGGCGCGCGTGGGCTTCCAGGGACCGGTTCCATCGTTCTGCCGTGCAGACGACATCACTTCTCCCCATCATCGCCAAGGCGTGTGCGGTGGCAGCTCCGGTCGCCATCGCCGTGTCGCTCGTGGCCGGTCCGGCCGTGGCGGCACCCCTCCACACCTCCACCTCATCCTCCACCTCCGTCACCACGGCGACCTCCGCGCACCACACGGTGGACCGTGCGGCGCGGACGACCTCGGGTGGCACGGCGGTCTCGCGGCTCGACCGTCGCGCCGAGCAGCGCAACGAGGCCACGGTCCGGCACCTGTTCCGGTGCGCGTTCCGGTCCCCCGCGTCCGCGAAGGCCCGTGCGGCTGCACGGACCGCCGTCGCGACCGGTGCCGTCGCGCACGGTGCGACGAGCGCCTCGGGTCCGTCCGCGTTGCTCGCTGAGTTCACCGCCGACCGCTCCCGGGTGCCCGGCGCCCACGCCGTGATCAAGCACATCGCCGGTGACGGGGACCTGGTGGCCGTGCACTGGCAGATCACCGCGAAGCCGAAGGACGAACGCACCGGTGACGCTGCCGTCGACCTGTTCCGCATGCGCGACGGGCGCATCAGCGAGTGGTGGGCACTCCGTCAGACGGTCCCGACGGGCACGCCGGCCAGCGGCAACACGAACAGCATGTTCAGCGACCTGTACCCGGCCGCGAAGCGTGACCGTCACCTGACCGAGCGGCAGGAGGAGCACAACCGGGTGCTCGCCGTGACCGCGTACAACCGGCTGTTCCGCGACCACGACGTGTCCGTCCTCGACGAGAAGTTCGACCCGGCGTACCTGCAGCACAACTCGGTCGCCGCGAACGGCACGGCCGCGCTCAAGCAGTTCTTCGCCGGCAGCGCCGCGCAGAGCCTGCCGAAGCAGGAGTCCGTCATCTCGCTCGCCGACGGCGACCTGGTGTGGACGTTCTCGAAGCCGGTCGGTGCGAAGGCCGACGCCCCGTTCGGCGCGGCCGACCTGTTCCGGGTCGACGACAACCTGATCCGCGAGCACTGGGACGTCGTCCCGACGAGCTGAGGATCGGCACCGGAGCCGCGCGTCTCAGGACGCGCGGCTCCGTCGTGCCCGCTCCTTGATCGCGGTGATGACGGCCGTCTTCGCCTCGGCGTAGGCGTTCATGTCGTCCCAGCTCCGGTCGAGCAGCTCCCGCTTCGTCCGTTCGTACAGCACCCGGTCGTCGGCGTCGGCGCGCAGGTGGTCACGGAGGAGCAGGTACTCGTCGACCGCCGTCGCACCCCGCTCGTAGACGTGCACGTGGACGTCGCGGGCGGGCGTCCGGACCAGGCGGTGGCCCGGCTCGCGGACGCGCAGCTCGTACCCGGCGGCGAGGAGCTGGTCGAGGTACGTGGCCTCGGCGGTGATGTCGGCGACGACGACCACGATGTCGACGATGGGTTTCGCTGCCAGGCCGGGGACGGCCGTGGAGCCGATGTGCTCGACGACCGGAGCGTCCGTGCCGGAGCCGGGGAGGGCCTCCAGGATGCGTCGCCGGTGGTCGGCGAAGACCGCAGCCCACCCGCTGTCGGCGGGGTGCAGGGTCACGGTGACCGGCTCCGGGCCGCCGATGATCTCGACGGTCGTGACGTCCGGGCGGCTGTGGTCGTCGTCGTGGTTCATCCGGACATGATCGCAGTCCGTGGTCGTGGTCGCGGTCGCGGTCGTCGATCGCGTCAGAGCTTCGTGGGGAACGCCGATCCGCGGCCGATGACGGTGAGGAGCGCTGCGATCGCCCCGAACACGATCATCACCACGGCGAGCACCAGCCCGTCGAAGGCCGTCAGCAGGGCGGCACCGAACAGGCCGGCCGCGAAGATCGCGATGTTGAACGCGACCGGCAGGAACGCGCTCGCGACGTCGGCGTCCTCGCCGCCGGCGGTCGTCAGGGCGGCCTGCAGCTGCGTGGAGGACCCTCCGAAGCCGATGCCCCACAGGCCCGCGGCCACCAGGACCGCGACCGGCGACGTGTGCCCGACGAGCAGCACCACCCCGGCCAGGACGAACAGGCCGACGCTGCCGTGCAGCAGGGGTCGGGGGTGCCGGTCGAGCAGCGCGCCCGTCACGACGACGCCGAGGATCGCGGCGATCCCGTAGACGAGCAGCACCAGCCCGGCGCTCAGGTCGGTGCCGGTCGCCCGCAGGTACGGCGAGATGTACGTGTAGATCGTGTTGTGCGCCACCATCCACATCGCGATCACCGCGAGGATGACGGCGATGCCGCGGATCCGGAACACCCGCACGACGGACAGCTTCCCGCCGCTCGTCTGCCCCGGGGCATCCGGCACGAACAGCGCGATCAGCACCAGGACCACCACGCCGACCAGGCTCAGCCCGATGAACGACGACCGCCAGCCCAGGGCGTTGCCGATGAAGGACCCGAGCGGAGTGCCCAGCGCGAACCCCACCGGCGCGCCCGTCGAGACGATCGCGAGCGACACCCCGGCGAATCGGGCCGGGCTGATCCGCCGGGCGTAGGTCGCGAACATGCCCCAGATCGTCCCCGACATCGCGCCGGCGACGAACCGGGTGACCAGCGCGACCTCGACGTTCGGGGCGAACGCGGTCAGGGTGTTCGCGACGAGCAGCACGGCGATGGCGGCCACGATGAGCGGCTTGCGACGGAACCCGCGCGTCAGGGCGATCGCCGGGACCGTGGCGATGACCGTGCCCATCGCGTACGCGCTGACGAACAGGCCGACCGTGCCCTCGCTCGTGCCCATCCCGTCGGCGATCGCGGGCAGCAGCCCGGCCGGCATCGTCTCCATGGCGACCAGGAGGAACCCGATCGCGGCGAGCAGGGCGAGCGGGAACCAGGGCAGTCGGCCGTCGGTCGCCCGGTCGGTCGTGGGGAGGTCGGAGGTCGTCGTGGTCACGGACCGACGGTAGGGGCATGGTCCGGCGGACAGGGAGGTTCGGCTGGACCCCGTTTCGCCGGAGCCTCACTGGGCGGGTGGTGGTGGGGCTTCGATGGTGGTGTCCACGAACGAAGGGAACACCATGACCGGAACCAGCACCTTCCTCATCACCGGCACGAGCCGCGGGATGGGCACCGACTTCGCCCGGGCCGCCCTCGACGCCGGGCACCGGGTCGTGGCGAGCGGACGCGACCCCGAGCGGGTCCGCGCCGTCCTCGGCGACCACGAGCGCCTGCTCACCGTCGCGCTCGACGTGACCGACCCCGAGTCGGTCCGGGCCGCAGTCGACGCCGCGACCGACCGCTTCGGCGGCGTCGACGTCCTGGTGAACAACGCCGGGAGCTTCCAGGCCGGGTACTTCGAGGAGATCTCGGCCGAGCAGTTCCGCGCGCAGATGGAGACGAACTTCTTCGGGGCGCTCGCGGTGACGCGTGCCGTGCTCCCGGTCATGCGACGGCAGCGCTCCGGGCACGTCATCAGCATCAGCTCCACCGCGGGCATCGTCGCCGGCGCCGGTGGGAGCGCCTACTCGGCGTCGAAGTTCGCGCTCGAGGGCTGGATGGAGGCCCTGCACGACGAGGTGGCGCCCTTCGGCATCCACACCACCGTGGTCGAGCCCGGCTTCTTCCGCACCGACCTGCTGGCCGAGGGCGACTCGACCTTCTGGGGTGACGTCGCCATCGACGACTACGCCCCGCTCTCGGCCGGGTCGAAGGAGTTCTTCCGCGGCATGCGGGGCAACCAGTCCGGCGACCCCGCGAAGCTCGCGCAGGTGCTGCTGACGCTGATCGCGATGCCCGAGCCGCCGCTGCGGTTCGCCGCCGGCGCGGACAGCGTGGCGGGGATCGTGCAGAAGGGACAGCAGCTCGTCGACCAGGCGCAGGCGTTCCCCGAGCTGTCGACGACGCTCGACCTGGATGCGTGACGACTGCCCCTTGCCAACTTTGGCTACGGGTATTAGCCTCTGAGTTACTACCCGTAGCCGAAGGAGCCACGTCATGCTCGAACACCTGGACACCGAGGGCGGCACGATCACCTACGACCTCTCCGGAACAGGCCCGCTCGTGGTCCTCGCCCACGGCATGGGCGACAGCCGGCACGCCTACCGTTTCGTCGTACCGGAGCTCGTCGCGGCCGGCTACCGGGTGGCGAACGTCGACCTCCGCGGCTGCGGCGACTCGAGCACCGGGTGGGACGGCTACCAGCGCACCGACATCGCACGTGACCTCGTCGCCGTGGCCCGCCACCTCGGTGGCCCGGCCGTGGTCGTCGGGCAGTCCATCAGCGGGGGCGCGGCGACCATCGCCGCAGCCACCGCGCCGGACCTGGTCGCGGGCATCGTCGAACTGGCGCCGTTCACGCGCAAGCAGTCCGTCGACCTGGGCGGACTCCTGCGCAACCGCCGACACCGCGCCGGCACCGTCCAGCTTGCGCGGGTCATGACGAGCGGCAGCCTGCCCGGCTGGCTCGCGTACCTCGACATCGCGGTGCCCACCAAGCCCGCCGACTGGGCGACGGAACGCAGCCGCATCGAGACGACCCTGCGGCAACCGGAGCGGATGGCGGTCCTCCGCGCCATGACCCGCACGTCGCCCGCCGACGCCGGCGAGCAGCTGGGTGCCGTCCGGTGCCCCGTGCTCGTCGTCGAGGGCAGTGCCGACCCGGACTGGGCCGTGCCCCGTGCCGAGGGCGAGCGGATCCTCGCCGACCTGCCGGACGGCCTCGGGGAACTCGCCGTGATCGACGGCGCCGGCCACTACCCCCACACCGAGACGCCGGCAGCACTCCTCGCCCTGCTGCTGCCGTTCCTCGCCCGCACGCTGCCCGTCGCAGGTCCCGTTGCCTAGGGCGGGGCTCGACCCGGCGACCGTCACCGAGGCCGCGGCGACGCTGGCCGACGAGATCGGCCTGACCCAGCTGAGCATGAGCCTCGTCGCCGACCGCCTCGGGGTGAAGGCACCGTCGCTGTACAAGCACGTCGACGGACTCGGCGACCTCACGCGCAGGATCGCGATCCTCGGTGCGAACGAGCTCGGTGACGCGCTCCGCGACGCCATGCAGGGGCGCAGCGGTCGGAGTGCGCTCGAGGCGGCGGTGCAGACCGTGCGCCGGAGCGTCCGGGAACACCCGGCGCGGTACCAGGCAGCCGTCGGCGTCCGGCCGACCGGTGCCGATGACCCCCTGGCGGTCGCACTCGGTCGCACCCTGGCGTCCTTCGCCGCGGCGCTCCGCGACTACCCGCTCGACCCGGCCGACGAGGTCCACGCGCTCCGGGTGCTCCGCAGCGTCCTGCACGGGTTCGCCACGATCGAGGCGTCCGGCGGGTTCCAGATGGACACGGACGTCGACGCGAGTGCCGCGTGGATGGTCGACTTCCTGGATCGCGGCTTCCGTGCCGCGACGACACGGTGACCGTGTCCACGGCGGCGCGTCCGTCGAGGCCCGTCGGTCACGACCCGCTCCGTGGCGGCCTGCGGTTCCTGGCGGAGCTCGTCGCGTGGGTGGCCGTTCCCTGGGCGCTCTGGCCCCACTCGCCGGTGCTCGCGATCGCCGCCGTCCTGGTCCTCGTCGTGCCGCCGGCGGTGTTCGGGACCCCGGGCGACCGCCCCGGCGGTGACCCGCCGGTCGCGGCACCGGGAGCGGTCACCATCGCGTCGGTCCTCGCGCACCTCGTCGGGGCGGTCGCTGCAGCCTGGGTCCTGTGGCCGACGGCGGTCGCGATCGTCGTCACCGCCCTGTGCGTCGCCGTCGTCGTCTCGGAACAGCCGCGGTGGCGCGCGCTGGTCGGACGCGGGCGCTGAGCCGTTCGTAGGCTGACGCCATGGCAGCAGCAGACGAGACCGGTCCGTTCTGGCACGGCACAGTGGCAGCCCTGCGGCCCGGGGAGTTCCTCTCCCCCGGCTTCCGCTCGAACTACCGCCCCGACGTCGTGATGAACCACGTCTACTTCACGGCGACCCGCGACGGAGCAGGGCTCGCGGCCGAACTCGCGGCCGAGCTCGTGCCCGGCGACCGCGAGCCGCGTGTGTACCGCGTCGAGCCGACCGGTCCCTTCGAGGACGACCCGAACGTGACCGACAAGAAGTTCCCCGGCAACCCGACCCGGTCGTACCGCAGTGCCCTCCCGCTCCGCGTGGTCGGCGAGGAGACCGGGTGGACACGGCTCACCCCGGAGGCGTTGCGCCAGTGGCGGGAACGGCTCGTCGCGCTCCCGCCCGAGGAACGCGGCGAGATCGTCAACTGACCGACGTCAGGCCGCGATGATGTTCGGGGCGAACCGGCACCAGTAGTCCGTGATCGGCCCGTCGGACTCGCGGATGCCGACTCCGAAGGACTCGCCGCCCACGACCCACGACCCGAGCACCGGGTGGTTGTGTCCGTTCGACCCCGGGAAGTCCGGGAGCTCGTGGTACTGCTGCCACACCCGTTCGGCCCCGGTGCCGGGGCGCCGGTACTCGCGACCGTTCGTCGTGACCGAACCGTCGGCTCGGTGCACCGCGATGCCGTCGCCCTCACGCCCGAACACGGGCTTCACGACGAAGTCGCGCATGCCGTTCGGACCGTCCGCGAAGGCCGGCAGCAGGTTCGGGTGGCCAGGGAACAATCGCCAGAGCGCGACGAGCAGCAGCTTGTTCGACAGGAACATCTTCCACGCCGGCTCGTACCAGCGGCCGAGCCGCCCGCGGTCGCTGACCAGGAAGGCGCCGAACTCCTCGTCGCCCTGCGCCCGGTCGTCCCCGGAGACGAGGTCCTCCCACGGGTACAGCTTGAAGAGGTTGCGGATCACCGGGTACTGGGTCCCCGGCTCGTCCCCGGGCAGCGTGAACACGCTCCGCGACGAACCGGCCGGCTCCTGGTCGCCGACGAACTGGCGGGCCGTCGGGTGCCAGCCGATGTCCTTCATCTCGATGCCGGTGTGCTCCCACCCGGCCTCCCCCGCCAGGTCGCGCATGTAGGCCACGGTGTCCCAGTCCTCGCCCGCCGTGTCGAGGTCGGAGTGCGCCACGAACAGTCGGCCACCGTCCTCGGCGCGCAGGGATTCGTGCAGCAGTGTCCGCCAGCGCGCCACCATCGCCTCGTGGATGCCGTTCCACTGGTCGGTCTCGGCGGACAGTTCGCCGGTGGTGCGCCGGTCCTGCATCCAGTGCCACTGCGTGACCGATGCCTCGATCAACCCGGTCGGGGTGTCCCCGTTGTACTCGAGCATCTTGGCGGGTGAACCGTCTCCGGCGTACGCCAGGTCGAACCGCGCGTACAGGTCGGGCTCATCGTGCTCGAGCGACCACGAGGCGAGGTCGAACCCGGCTCGCGTCAGGCCCAGCGTGCCGAGGGCGCCGGTGGCGAGGTACCGGGCGGCTTCGAGGCACATCCGGTGCAGTTCCTCGGTCTGCCGCTCGAGCGCCTCGACCTCCGGCAGCGTGAAGACGTACGCGGCGGTGTCGTTCCAGTACTCGACGGGCGTGCCGTCGTCGCGGACGGACCGCGAGTAGATCAACCCGGTCTGCTGGATCCGGCGCCGCCAGTCCGGACGCTCGGGGAACTCGATGCGCTCCATCAGCCGCCGAACCCACCGTGACCGCCGGCTCCGCCGAAGCCGCCCTTGGTGACGGAGCTCCCACGGGACGAGACGCCGGCCTTCGCGGTCTTCCCGGCGGGCAGGGCGCTCGTGCCGCCGGAGACCGCGTCCCCCACGCCGGGGACCCTCGTGGCACGGTTGGCGAAGAGCGGCAGGAAGTACCAGCCGGCGTGCCCGCCGTGGTTGTTGCAGTCGTCGTCCGGCAACCGCTTCTCGGTCGCGTTGTCGCGGCAGATCTTCGCGTAGTCGCTGTCGACGCCGGCTCCCTCGCCACACCCGGTCAACGACGCTGCCAGGGCTGCGACCACCCCGATGGAGACGACACGGGAAGCACGGCGACGAACACTCACGAAGGGGAACAGTACCGCTCCCCATGGACCGGTGTCCGCGTCGGCACCTCGACCAGCGCAGACGATCGTCTGGCGAACCGGTAGCGTGTGCGGTGGCGGCAGCCGCCGCACACCGTCCACGAAGGGGCCGACCATGCGATCGGTCTCGGCGCATCCGGCGCACTCGGCCCCGCGCTCGGGGTACCGCCCGTGACGAGTGGCGCGCACCGGTTCGCGATCCGCCCACCACGGACGGTCGGCACCAGCGGAGTCGTCAGGGTGCGGTTCGCCGGACTGGGCACCCCCGGTGCCGTCGTCGTCGTCCACTACGGCAGCCCCGGGGACGACTCCGGGAACGAGCGCGTCGCGGAGATCGAGCCGGGCAGCAGCGCCGTCGGCTCGACCGGCCGGTTCGCCTTCACGGCGGCACTGCCCGAGCTGCCCCGTGGAGCCGACCGGGCGTCCTGGAGCGCCCGGCTGATCGACCCCGCGTCGCTGGCCGTCCTCGGCCGCGTCGAGGGCGTTCACCTCGTCGAGCACACCGAGCGCTGACCACCGATCCACGGCCGGCACGATGAGAGGGCGCGCAGGGTGCTGGCTCCCGTCCCGTCCTGCGGCTACGTTCGCTAGACGAACGTCTGGCCAGCAGTCAGCGGCGAGACCTGACCTCGAGGAGCCCCCGTGTCGACACCCCACCGCACCCCGTCATCCCGACCCGCGTCCATCGCACTCGGGGCCGCGCTGCTCCTGACCCTCGGCCTCGCCGGCTGTTCCACGGCCGGATCCGCAGCGCCATCACCCTCTCCATCCCCCGCCGCGCAGGGCGACGCTCCCGCGACGACCGACTCGTCACCGTCGGTCGACGTGACCGTCGCCGCGACGACACTCGGCAAGGTCGTCGTCGACGGCAAGGGCATGACCGCCTACTACTTCGACGCCGACGTCAAGGACTCCGGCAAGAGCACCTGCACCGGTGGCTGCGCGACCGCGTGGCCCGCGATCGAGGCGACGACCACGACGCCGAAGGTGTCCGGCATCACCGGCAAGGTCGGCACCATCACGGGCGTGGACGGTGGACGGCAGATCACGATCGACGGCCGACCGATCTACACCTTCATCGGGGACAAGAAGGCCGGTGACGTGACGGGTCAGGGCGACAAGGGCGTCTGGTACGACGTGAACCCGGACGGCTCCGAGCAGAAGAAGTAGGGCAGGCACCCCGGCGGGACGGCAGGGATGCCACGCCCGCCGGGGTCAGCTCTCACCCTCGGCCGGGTGCCCGCCCACGCGCACGGGCTCCACCTGCTCGAGCAGCGCGTGCACACCCGGCAGACCGAGCCCGGTGAACAGCGCCGCCCACAGATCCCGGAGCTGCCCCTCGGTGTCCCGCGTCAGCCGGGCGCTCGTCCGGGCCCACATCACCCCGAAGGTCGACGTCAGCACGAGGTCCGCCGCACGTGCCCACTCGGGGTCGGTGGCCGGTCCGGTGCCACCGCTCGAAGCCGACAGGTGCCGACGGACGTAGTCGTCCCACGTGAAGACCCGTGGAATCACTTCCCCCGCACCGCGGAGTTCGTGACTCAGGCGGATCGCCCCGGCAGCCACCGGGCACCGTATGGCGTCGGAACAGGCGGACGTCAGCATGACGAGCAGGTGCTCGAGCCCCTCGGGCTGCCGGATCAGCGAGTCGATCGCCGCCCAGCGAGCCTGCTGCCGCTCGATGACCGCGAAGGCGAGTTCGTGCTTGGACGAGAACACGTGGTAGCCGATCGCCGACTTCGGGCGGTCCATCGCGGCGGCGACCCGTGCGAACGAGGTCCCCGCGTAGCCGTGGCTCGCGAACACCGCCGCCGCAGCCTCGATGATCTGCTCGCGGGTCCGGGTCTTCGCCTGCTGCCGCTGGTTCATCGCACTCCTCGGTCGGGTCTTGGTTCATCATACGAACGTCTGGCCAGGAGTCGTCAGCGGTCACGCCGGGCGCAATGCCTCTGATCTCCTCAGCTTCAGTATTTCGCTAGACGATCGTCTGGGGCATTGTTAGCGTTCACGCACACCGGGCCACCCCGGCCCGTACCCCCACGAACCGAGGAGTCCCCATGCGTTCGACCCCGTCCACCCACCGCTCCCCATCGGTGCGCCGACTGACCGTGCTCGCGACCTGCGTCACCCTCGGCGGTGCGCTCGCCGCAGGCGTCCTGGTCCCCGCGCAGGCCGGAGCTGCCACGATCTCCCACACGACGCACGCCACACACACCTCGACCCGGGCTACGGCCGTGGCGTTCACCGCGAAGACCCACGGCGGGCCCGACCGGAAGAGCTTCACCGGCATCACCTTCGCCGGGACCGGGAAGCCCGGCGCCCTGGTCATCGTCTACTACGACGCACCGGGCAAGCCGCGCGGCCTGTTCAACAAGCACATCGCCGAGGTCACTTCGGGGGACGACGTCGTCAGCGCCAGCGGCCACTACCGCTTCACCGCCGCGTTCCCGGACCTGCCGCGCGGCACCACGACGCTGCACTGGCACGCCCGTCTCGGTGACCCGGACACCCTGTCGGTGATCGGACGCGTCAACGGCACCCGCACGCTCGGCTGACCCGTGACCCGCCACGCGCAACCGGCGCTCGTCCGCACCCTGGCCGTCGCCGTGTCCCTGGCGGCCGTCGCCGGGGCCACCCTCACCTGGGCTCCGTCGGCCTCGGCCACCACGAGCGACCCCGACCGGGTCGCAGCGCCGGTCATCGCCGGCACCGAGGTCGGGGTCCCCGGCGGCACCTGCACGGTCGGTGCCGTGCTGGCCGCCAAAGGGTTCCGGAGCCAGCTGAAGCAGTACCAACGGGCGACCCGGTGGGTCGTGCTCGCGAAGCACTGCGCGCCGCTGAAGGCACCCGTGCAGCTCGCCGGCGCGCCCGTCGGCCACGTGGTCTGGCAGTCCGCGGAGTCGGACCTCGAACTCGCCGTCGTCCCGCCCCTGGCGTGCACCCGGGCGCGGACGGCGACCGGGTCGTGCGACCGATCGGTCGCGACCTGGACGCCTCGGGCATCGGGTCGTGTGTTCAACCGGGTGGACGGGGGCCTGGCACGCGCCGCCGTCACCGGTATCGGCAAGCCAGATGCTGATCCCTTCTGCACCAGCGGGGCGGCGAAAGGGCTGCACTGCTCCTGGACGGCCACACGCGTGCCGGCAGGGAGCCGTCCCGGCGTGCAGCACCTCGCCGCCGCGCGCGGCGGCGCCGGAGCCGGCATCGAGCCGGGCGACGCCGGCGGACCGGTGATGAGCGCCACGAACCGGTTGTACGGGATCGTCTCGGGCAGTTCGACGAGGGCTGCAACGGGCACGACGGGTTCGACGGGTTCGACGGGTTCGACGGGTTCGACGAGCACGACGGGTTCGACGGTGCTGCTCTACACGCCCGCCCAGCAGGTCCTCACCGAGCTCTTCCGGTACCGGCTGGCCCCGGCGTCCTGAGCCGCTGGCCGCTGGGTGGGCGACTGAGCGCTGCCTCATGACCCGGACACGCCCCGGCCACCTCGCCGCCACACCGCCGACGACCCGCGCCGCGATCCTGCGGGGAGCCGGACGCCACCACGTCCGGCTCCCCACGACCCCCGGGTCCTGATCAGATCGAGGTTGCCCCGCGTCCCCGCTCCGCCGCTCCCCACTCACCCACTCCCCACTCACCCGTTCGCCGCGCACCACCCGCGTCGCAGCGACCGCCCTCGCCGGCTTGGCCGTCGTCGCCTCCGCCGCGTTCTCCGTCACGGCAGCCCACGCCGACGACACCCTGCAGCCGGCCTTCACCGCCGCCGACCACCCGATCACCGACGTCCCCGGGCTGGTCAACGGCCGTGAGCTCGCCGCGGTCCGCGGCCGGTCTGGTCAGACCGTGAACGCCCCGCGCCTGATCCGCTCCGAGTCACTCGACAAGATCACCGCCGCCGGGGCCACGTCCCTGGCCGACGAGTACCACGTCGACCTCGTCGTCGACCTGCGCACCCCGTCACAGATCGCCGCGAAGCCGGACGTCGCGATCCCGGGTGCGCGCCACGTCGACATCTCCATGTTCGGCGCGGACGGCGACTACAGCGACGACACCGCGATGTACCACGACCTGGTCGACAAGGGCCGGGTCGACCAGGCGACACCCGGGTCGATGATCACCGCGTACCGCCGGGTGCTCCGGATCCTCGCCACGCACACCAGCGGCACGGTCCTGATCCACTGCTCGCACGGCATGGACCGCACCGGCACCGTCGTGGACCTGCTCGACCGGGTCCTCGGCGTCGACAGCGCGGACATCCTGCACGACTACCTGCTCTCGAACACGCAGCTCGGGGTGACCTGGGCGACCCCGCAGCTGCTGCAGGGCACCTTCGAGCAGGACATCTCGACCGAGTACGGCGGCATGGGCTCCTACCTGACCGACACGATCGGCGTGACCAAGCACGAGGCTGCCGCCCTGCGCGAGCGTTTCCTGGTGTCGAACGACCCCACCGTGTCCTCCATCACGGTCGCCGGCGTGCGTGTCCACCTGCCCGCCGCTGCCTCGTCGCAGGGTGCGACCGTGACCGCTCCGGTCCGGACGCTGCGCGTCGCCGACGTCCACGTGCACACGACGAACCCGAACGCGGCCGCCGCAGTGCACGTGTCCGGCCGGACGGCACGCATCACGGTCACCGCCCAGGACGGCACCACGACGCAGGAGTACCGCCTGACGCTCCGTCGCCCGGCGACGAAGCGCTAGCCCGGCACCCACGCCGACCGCCCGCGGCCCGCGGCGGGCGGCCGGCGTGACCAACTGTTCACCACCACCGTCGCCCGGTCCGGGCGTCCCTCCGGCTACCGTGACACTCGTGCAGTCCTCCAGACAACGGCGCCCGCGGTGACCGGACACCCCACCGTCCCGACCATCCACGACGTCGCCGCCCTGGCCGGTGTGTCGAAGTCGGTCGTCTCCCGCGCCCTCGCCGGCGCGTACGGCGTGGCTCCGTCGACGACCGAACGGGTCAAGCGGGCGGCGCTCGACCTCGGCTACGTCGCGAACGCGAACGCCCGGGGCATGTCGGCACACCGCACGCACACGCTCGGGGTGTTCGTCCGCGACGCCTCCACCCCCTTCTACGGGCACCTGCTGACCGCGTTCCAGCTGCAGGCCGCGGCGCGCGGGTACCGCGTCGTCACCGCCACCGGTGCGGGGTCGTTCCCGGTCAGCGAGGAACGCCGGGCGTTGGAGACCCTGGTCTCCCTGCGCGTCGAGGGGCTCATCGTTTGCAGCGGCGCCCTGCCGATCGCCGACGTCCTGCCGTTCGCCCGGCGCATCCCGACCGTGGTCTCCGGGCGCCCCGAGACGAACGATGCGGTGAGCAGCGCGTACTGCGACGAACGCGGCGGTGGACGCGGCCTCGCCGACCACGTCGCCGACCTCGGACACCGTCGCGTCGCCGTGCTGACGGTCACACCGTCCGGGTCACTGACGCAGTCGGCACGCACCGACGCGATGGTGCGTCGGCTCCGTGCGCGCGGCGCCGACGTGCTCCGTATCCGCTCCGAGGACCACGGAGCAGACCCCGAGGACCTCGACTCGTTCCTCGAGCAGGTCCTGCGGGCCGGCGGCGTGACGGCGATCATGGCACCGAGCGACCGCTGGGCCGTCGGTGTGCTCGAGTCGATGCGCCGCCGCGGCCTCCGTGCACCGGACGACCTGTCGGTCACGGGCTACGACGGGGTCGCCCCACTCGCCACCGAGCTGCTCGGCATCACCTCGTGGCGACAGCCGCTCGGCCTGATCGGTCGTCTGTCCGTCGACGACGTGGTCGACCAGATCGACGGCCGTTCGACGGGCGTCACCCACAACGCGGTCGACGGCACCCTGGTACCGGGCCGGACCGCCGCCCGCGTCTGAGCGCCGGGCGGAGCGCACCGACGAGAACGGCCGGTCCCGCGCCGCCGACACCCATCGTTCACCGTTCCGTCACGGACCGACGGGTGAGATCCGGACCCGTCCGGTCGATCATGGGGAACGTTCCCGACCATCGGGAACGTTCCCCATCCCCGATCCCGGACGGACCCATGCCCCAGAACGTCACCGCCAAGCTGCCGCGCGACCCGAGCGACCCGTACCGCCACGGCATCTACCTGCGGCCGGACGCCCGCACCTGCCGGGCCGTCACCGTCGTCACCGACCAGCTCCGGGCGCAGTACGGCCTGCTGTCGGCCGGCGCCTTCCCGCCGCACGCCACACTCGTCGGCAGTCAGCCGTTCGGCAGCCACGAGGACCAGGTCATCGCGGCCGTCACGGCACTGTTCGACGGCCGACCGGGGTTCGACGTCCACAACGCCGGCGTCCGTGAACAGGGCATCGGGTTCGTCTACGACGTCGCGACCCGACCGGACGGCTCGCACAACGACGACTTCGTCCGGCTCGCCGCCGACATCGAGGCCGTGGTCGCACCGTTCCGGCAGCCGATGCAGGTCCCGCTGGCGAACGACTACGACCCGGAGCAGTACCGCGCGCACCTCTCCCTCGCCTCGCACGACCTGTACGGCCGACCGGACCTGCACGACGAGGTCGGCGCGTTCATCCGCGGGCTCGACGTCGACGTGCCGACCGGGTTCCGCGGCGACACCGTCGTGCTCTACCGCACCGCGAGCCCGGACTGGTCCGGTCGCTGGTGGCAGACGATGACGTGGGAGCACGTCCGCACCTGGAAGCTCGCCTGACCGTGGCCGCGACCCTCCGCGACGTCGCCGAGCGGTGCGCCATCTCGCGATCGCTCGTGTCACTCGCCCTGCGGGGCGACGACGGTGTGTCCCGGCCACGTCGGGAACTCGCGGTGCGGACGGCGGACGAGCTGGGCCTCCCGGTCGGTTCGCTCGCCAGGCGACGCGCGCAGGGCGCGCCGCTCGTACTCGGGGTGGTCGTCACCGAAGCCGCGAACCCGTTCCACGACGAAGCGCTCCGGAGCGCACGCGCGACCGCGCAGACCCTGGGGTTCGCGCTCCGCGTCGTGGACGGGTTCCGTGACCCTGCCCGGTTGGCCGACGGCCTGGAGGCCCTGCACGCCTCCCACGGATCGGCCGACGGTGTGCTCGGGGTCGCGGTCCTGAGCAGTCGGCTCGCCCCGGCACAGCTGGCTGCGGTCGCGCGCGACCTGCCGGTCGCGGTCCTCGGCTCGAGCGGTTCGGCGCTCGACGGTCTCGGACTCGACACCGTGCGCGCAGACGAGGAGTCGGGCACGCGCGCGCTGGTGCTCCACCTCGCCGCACTCGGGCACCGGCGCACGTGCTTCGTGGCGGAGTCCGACCACCCGTCGACGACCCGTCGTGCCGTCGCGCACGCCGCGGTCACCGCGCAGCTCGGCGCACCGGGCGACCACCGCGTCGACGACGTCGAGGCCCTGGCGGCGGACCCGGCGCGGATCGCCCGGCACCTGGGTGACGGGGTGACGGCGTTCGTCGCGACGAACGACGCGACCGCGGCGCGGCTCGTGGCGATCGCCGACGGCGCGGGGCTCGCGCCCCCCCGGATGGCGGCGGTGACCGGGTTCGACGGCACCGGTCTCGGCGAGCGGCTCGACCTGACGAGTGTCGACCAGCCGCGCGTTCGGATGGGCGCGCGGGCGGTCGAGCTCGTGGTCGAGCGGCTCCGGGGTCGTCGCGGCAACCGGCACGAGGTGCTCTCGACACGCCTGCTGCCGCGTGGGTCCACCGCGCAGGCGGTCGCCGGGCACGCGCTCGGCTGACCGCTCGCGACGCCCGCGTCGAACCGGTCGGCGGCCCGGTCTGTGCCTCAGTCGGCGGGCCGGCTGGCGGCCAGGTCGGCGGCTCAGTCGGTGGCGGTCGTGGCCGACAGCTCCTGCACCCGGCGCACCAGTTCGGCGTGCGATCCCCCCGCGCCGGCGGCGACGTAGTCGTCGGCCAGGTGGGCGCGGTCGACGGCTTCGCCCCCACGGAAGCCCCGGAACCACCCGCCGGCACGCTCGAGCACCAGCGCTCCGGCGGCGACGTCCCACGGGTGCGTGGCGAAGCCCATCGTCACGTCCGACCACCCGGCGGCGACGTGCACCAGGTTGAGGGCGCCGCTGCCGAGGCTGTGGTGGTGGCGGTACCGGAGCGTCAGGTCCCGGAGCAGGTCGAACGCCGCTGCTTCGCCGAGCAGGTCGAGGTCCTGCTGCACCGGGAAGCTCGTCAGGACCGTCGCGGCGTCGTCGGGCCCGGACGACGAGTGCATCGGCGCACCGTCGAGCCAGGCACCGTCGTCGTCCGCCGCGAACACGTGGTCGGCGACCGGGTCGAAGACCACGCCGGCGACGACCTCGCCGTCGACCTCGGCCGCGATCGAGATGCACCAGTACGCGAGTCCGCGGGCGAAGTTCGCGGTGCCGTCGATCGGGTCCACGATCCACCGCACCACGGGGTCCGCGGTGCTGCCGGTGTCGCCGGCGGTACCGGTGTCGCCGGTGGTGCCGCCTTCTTCGCCGAGCACGACGGAGCCCGGCACGGCGGCGGTGAGCACCGCCGTGATCGCCTCTTCCGCGGCGCGGTCGTGCAGGGTCACCACGTCGTGCGCATCGCGCTTCGTGCTGATCGTCATCGGGGCGCGGAACACGGCGAGCAGGTCGGGCGCGACGGTGCGCGCGGCCTCCTCCGCGATCGCCCGGAGTGTCTGGGGAGCAGGAACGGTTCGCATGGTCCCCGGTTCTACGACATCGAGGCCCCTGGACGGCGAACCACGCCGGTCGACAGGCCGAACCCGAGGTGAACGCGCGGCGTGCGGCGGTGAACGTCGGCACCCGATCGGCGGAGGGGTTGAACGCGGCGTGAACGGGTGACGGCGGGTGGTCGACGTGCCTTGACCGGTCTCCGACCCCCGCCGCACAGTGGAGTCGTTCCCGGTTAGGGAACGTTCCCTACTCGGAGGTGTCCGCCCCATGACGGTCCCCGTCAGGTCCGGCCTGGTCGCCGGTCCCCCGCGTACCGCAGGGTCGCCGCGGTCGCCGCAAGCGCCGCGTCCACCCCGGACCACCCGGACGACGCGGTCCTCGTTGCGCTCGGACCGCCGGCTCGGTCTGGTGCTCCTCGCACCGGCGCTGCTCGCGTTCGCGGTCTTCGTCTTCTACCCGCTCGGCCGCGTCCTGGTCCTCAGCACCCAGGGCACCGACATCTTCGGTCAGCCGGCGGGCTCGGTGGGGCTGCAGAACTACGTCCGCACGTTCACCGACCCCGTGTTCGGACGGACGATGCTGACCACCGCGGTCTTCTGCGTCGGCGTGGTCGTCGGCCGCATCGTGTTCGGTCTGCTCGTCGTGATCCCCCTGACCGTGAAGCTCCGCGGCCTGCCGGTCTTCCGCGCACTCCTGACGGCACCCATGGTCGTGTCCGTGTCAGCGGGGTCCGTCGCGTTCGCGGCGATGCTCGCACCCGGCAACGGGCTGCTGAACACGGTGATCACCCAGTTCGGCGGCGCGCCCGTGCCGTTCCTGACGAGTACACAGTGGGCCCTGGCGAGCGTCATCGTCGTGACGATCTGGGGGTCGCTCGGGTTCACCGTGCTGCTCCTGCTCGGAGCGTTCGGCGCCATCGACCAGGACGTCATCGAGGCGGCGCACCTCGACGGTGCCGGGCCCGTGCGGACGCTCTGGTCGATCTCGTTGCCGCTCGTCACGCCGACGCTCTTCTTCGTCGTCGTGACCGGAACCGTCGAGGCACTCACGACCTTCGGGCAGATCCAGATCCTCACGGGCGGCGGTCCGGCCGACTCCTCGAAGACCCTCGTCTACGCGATCTACCAGCAGGCCTTCGGGTCCGGCAGCGCGAACTTCGGCCTCGCGGCCGCGCTCGGGGTCGTGCTGTTCCTGCTGGTCCTCGGGCTGTCGCTCGTGCAGTTCGGCGTGCTCGAGAAGCGGGTGAACTACTGATGCGCCCCGTCAGCGCACGCCGGCTCCGGAGCGTCTTCGTCTACGCCTGGCTCGTCATCGCGGTCGTCGTCGTCTGCTTCCCGCTCTACTACGTGTTCGAGGGCGCGCTCACCCCGACCCGGTACCTGGACCAGGGCCTCGCCGGTCTGGTGCCGATCCACCTGACACTCGACAACATCGTCCGAGCCACGCAGGTCGTCCCGCTCGGGCAGCAGTTCCTGAACAGCGTCGTCGTCACCCTCGCCCAGACGGTGCTGCAGGTCGTCATCGGCATCATCACCGCCTACGCCCTGGTGTTCTGTCGGCTCCGGGGCACCCGTGCCCTGTTCCTCGTCCTGCTCGCCAGCATGATGATCCCCGGCGAGACGACCTTGATCGCGAACTACCTGACCGTCTCGTCGTGGCACCTCATCGACACGCTCCTGGTCGTCTTCCTGCCGTTCGTGGCCTCGGCGCTGACGATCTTCCTGTTCCGCCAGGCGTTCCTGAGCTTCCCGGACGAGCTGCGCGAAGCCACGGTGCTCGACGGCGCCGGACACTTCCGGTTCATCCGGTCCATGCTCCTGCCGCTCACCCGCCCGACGCTCGTCTCGGTCACCCTGGTGAGCGCGACGGCCGCCTGGAACGGGTTCTTCTGGCCGCTCCTCGTCACCAACTCGCCGGAACACCGCACCGTGCAGGTCGGCATCGCCCAGCTGTCCGACGCCGAGGCCGCCGACATCGGCGTGGTCCTCGCCGGCGCCGCCATGGTGACCCTCCCCGTCCTGGTCCTCGTCCTCATCGCCCAGCGGTTCCTCGCCGGAGGCCTCACCGCCGGGGCTGTCTCTTATACACATCT